>JANPMI010000276.1:0-3911 GCA_031422725.1 Chitinophagaceae bacterium
TAATGCTGCTGGGTGTTGGGATTTTGGCCAACTCCTTGGTATATGTCGCCATTGTAATTCCGGTTTTTCTATTCATTTACCAGGCAATTGTTTTAGCGGAAGAAAATTTTTTACGGGGAAAATTCGGACCCGGCTTTGATGAATACTGCAAAAAGGTAAACCGCTGGTTTCCCAACCTGAAAGGCATTGGCAAAACTTTCGGCAGCATGCAATTCAACTGGAAGCGATGGATATTGAAAGAACATACAACACAGTTTATCTGGCTGATTGGTATTACACTTTTGCTTTTATTAAATTATCCTGAACTGACGGGCAATGACAAGGCTTTCAGAAACCTGCTGCTGGCTGTGTGCCTGGGAGTTTTGACACTTATCTATATCCTCATCCGCTATCTTAAAAAAACGGGGAAGTTTAAAGAGTAGCCACAGATTACACGAATTAACACAAATTGCCCAGTCCGAGGGTGGGAGATTAATACAAAAGAATACAATTAGCCACGAAACAACACGAAATCACACAAAAAATTTCCATTGTATTTTTCGTGTCAATTTGTGCGAATTCGTGGCTAAAAATTGCTTTAGCGGCTGTTTCCCGCCTTCGTAAACATTGCCCGGAAATTCTTGTTATTTTTACACCTTAATTGTGAGCTATGATTAAAACAGGCAACCCCATTATCAGTATTTATACAGAGATGACTCCCAACCCGGAGACGATGAAGTTTGTGGCTAACAAGCTGTTATACCCCGGCAAAAGCATTGACTTCCCGGATGCGGAAAGTGCAAAACCTTCGCCGCTGGCAACCGAGATGTTTGGTTTTCCTTTTATTAAGGCCGTGTTCATCGCCAGCAATTTTGTTACGCTGACAAGGACTGGTGAAACAGACTGGCAGGATGTTATTCCTTCTGTCCGGCAATTTTTAAAAGAATACCTCGAAGAAGGTAAAGCAATTATTAATGAAGAAGAACTGGCTGCCGTAAAACAAACCAGCAGCAATGAAGTAAGTGCCGATGATGATGATGTGGTAAAGAGAATTAAAGAGTTGTTGGATAATTATGTTCGCCCTGCGGTGGAAATGGACGGTGGTGCCATACAATTTAAAAGTTATGAAGCCGGTACGGTAAATCTTGCCATGCAGGGAAGTTGCAGCGGTTGCCCTTCATCCATGATAACATTGAAAGCTGGCATTGAAGGAATGATGAAGCGGATGATACCGGAAGTGAAGGAAGTGGTGGCGGAAGCGGAGTAAGACCCCTGTACCCTGCCGCGACGAGGAACTTAGATATGTAGCGTCTCACTGGTTGAGACGTTTTTTTATTTCCATTTTTAAATTAAGAAATGTTCCATTCTCCCTTTAGGGGATAGGAAATATTCTTTTAAGATCAGTGTTGCCGGGGTTTCCAATTCACCCCTCTATCTTTCAAATACCCCATCACAAAATCAAAACAGTTCTTGTGCTTACCTACTAACTCAGGAGGGAACACACCTTCTTCTTTAAACAAATCTTTTGCAATTAAATTAACTGCGGCAGTGCAGGTGTAGCCGGTTGTACGGGCCATGGAAGAAGTTTTTGTAACAGCATCATACCGGTCTAGTAAATTATACTCGATGGTTTTCTCTTCTCCTTTTATAATCACTTTCATTATGGTGAATTCTTCTTCTTCGGGTTCCAGCTTCCATTGGTTGACTAAAAGCTTTGAAGTAAAATCTAACGGAGTAATATCAACTTCTTTTATGCGCAATGAAGTGGTGTCAAAAAAGCCGGCTTGTTGCAGTGCAATGATCAAATCAATGTGACCGGGATAACGCAACGTCTTTTCTTTCATATCCGGAATATGGTTCATAGTGAATATTAAGGAACGAAGTCCGTCTGTATTGAAGGCTTCCAGTTCTCCCACTTCATCAAACTGCATCATCTCTCTGTCACTTAATGCCGGTTTAATTACGATGGTTCCATTCTCAACTAATCTTACAGGACGAATATATTCCTGTATTACATCTACCGGGGAAAAAGGTGCTTTATATTGAAACGGCGGCTCTTTTTCTTTGGGTAACCCTCCTACATAACATTCGAAGGATTCAATTTTCATTTCTTCATTGTACCTGCCAATAATAAAATTGCTGACACCGGGTGCTACGCCGCAATCGGTAATGGCAGTTACATTCTTTTTCTTTGCGAGGTCACCTAATTGCAACGCATCTTCGGGAAAGAAAGAAATGTCAACTACATTTTTTCCGGCATTGATGACTGCTTCCAACGTTTTATAACCCATAAAACCTGGAACAGCGGTAACAACAATATCAAATGGAGAAAACCAGTTTTCATATTCTGTAAAAAGAGACAGGTCGGCGCCTACGGTTTGTATGGCTTCGCTTCTTTTTTTTACTTCTTCCAGGTTTTGAGCATCAAGGTCAAAACAAGTAACGGTGTGTTCTTTTGCAAGGTCTAACGCAATGGCTCTGCCAATCATTCCGGCTCCTAATACTGCAATCGTCATAGAGTAAAGTTTAAAGTGCAAATTTACGGGGGGTGCCACGAATGGCACTAATACCACGAAAAAAAATACAAATGAATACAGGACACAGATTTTCACAGATTAAAGGGTTTTACACAACTTGTCCCGTCCGAAGGCGGGAGATGAATACAATTAAGCCACGAAATCACACAAATTGACACGAAAAAAACATGAAATACATAATTGAAAGCAAATAATGTTTTGCAAAAATACTGAGTAGAGAACAGAACGATGAAGGGTGCGACGCAACGAAGATGATAGTAGTACTAAAGCTGGCTATATAATTGTATTCATTCGTGTCAATTTGTGTGATTTCGTGGCTAACAATTCAAAATTGCGAAGCAATAATTTGTGTTAATCTGTGGCTAATCCTTTTTATTTCTTCTTCCTTGTAAAATTTTATAGAAAGAGCGACTACGAATTTCATCAATGGTTAACCCGGTGGCAGTTGCTTCTGCTTCGGTGATGGCGCCGCAGTTCATGGCTTTTAAAAAGAAATTTAATAATCCCTGCCCGGTGGCAGCATCATCAAAAATATCTCCGGTGAGGGTGGAGATAGCGGCACGGTCAACAAATGATTTTAACCGATGCGTGGCATCTGTAATGCTGCTTAGAAAGAAATTATATGTGGCAGCATATCTCATCGGCAATTGCGCCGGATTTAAATCCCAGCCCTGGTAAAAACCATTGATGAGTGAATGCATAGAATGATTGTAGCCAATGCGCCATGCATTATGTACCGACTGACGGTTTTCTTTTAATTGCTTCGTCGTTAAATTATCGCCACGATGCGGAGCAACAGGCATTACATTAGTAGCACCATCAGATAAAAAAATTCCGGTGTTGCCGAGTGCAACTTTCGTCATATGGTGTGCAAAGTCGCAAACCGGGTGAGCCATGGTTTGATACTTTGCCGTGATGCCGCAGGAAGCGGTGTAATCATATGTACCAAAATGTGCGGCAATCAATCTTCCTTCACCGGCTTTTATAATTTTCATTAATGGATTGCGGCCTTCATCATCCATAATAATTTGTGTGGCTTCCACCATCGTCTCCATTTTTAATGAGCCGGGTGCCAGGTTTCTTTTCTTTTCAATGATTTCTAATAAACGGACCATGGTGGTTACCTGTTCTGGTATGGTTACTTTCGGCAACATCACTATAAAATTATCCGGAAGCTTACCGCTGGTTTTTTCTAACAGTGTTGTTAAGAAAATATCTAAGGTCCTTACACCACGGGTTTTTAAATCTTCGGTAAATGGTTTTATTCTGATGCCGATAAATGGAGAAATAGTTTTTTCATTCATGCCCATAGCCAGTTCGCTGGCTGCATTGATGGCAGTTGCATCTTCTTCATCATCAGGGCGGTTGCCAAAACCATCTTCAAAATCAATGCGA
>JANPMI010000277.1:0-5363 GCA_031422725.1 Chitinophagaceae bacterium
TATTATATCAGAACCTTTAATAGTAGCAGAAGAACCGGTAAGATCTTTTTTGCGGGAAGCACCATAGCCTATCACCACCACCTGTTCCATTTGCTGCTGCGATTGTATCATTCTTACAGCAATGGTTGATTGGTTATTAACCGCAACTTCCTGCGTGGAATAGCCAATAAAAGAAATCAGCAGCATGGCATTTTCCGGAACAGTCAGTGTAAAATTTCCGTTGTTGTCGGTGGATGTACCCCGCCCGGTTCCTTTAATAGTTATTGAGACACCGGGAAGCGGCTCCCCGTTTTCGTTAGTAATTCTTCCGGTGATTTTTATATCCTGTTCATCTTTATTTTCCGAACGTATGGCAATGAGATTGTTATCCAGTTTACGATAGGAAAGGCTGGTACCGTTAAAAATTCTTTCCATCACTTCATCAATACCGGCATTGGTAGTATTAATAGTTATTTTCTGATTAAGGTCTTTGAGTTTGCTGTTGTATAAAAAACGATAGTTGCTCTGTTTTTCAATAGCATTCAGAGCCTTGCTTATTTCTGTATCCTTAAGATCCAGCGATAAGGCCTGACCGTTTATGCGGGCCGCAGCATGAAAAAAACAAAATACACTTAGTATAATGGTCAGTTTCATAATTAAAAACAGCTTTTTTGAGATCCTCCAAACCGGAAAGTATTTTTTCATACTTTTAAAGTTAATGGTTATTAATTCAGGGTCCGTTTTGCTCCTTAATTCAACCCGGCACCTGGTGTAACCTGCCACGGGTAATGCTTTGCATTTCCCGTTTTTTATAAACGAATCAGGATGAATTTTGCTGATTATGCATACTATTTAAATTGTCAGTTAGTATTAATATATAGTGACCTTTTTATTCTCTATCCTGTATTTGAACCCGAATGAAAAAACCAATGCCTCCAATGCCTCCCGTAATGTTTCTGTAGTAAAGGTTCCGTACATCAGCAAGTTTTCTTTGTTCTTATTGTCAAATTCAAAAGTTACATCATACCATCGTTCCATTTTTCTGGCAACATCAGCAAATAATTCATTCTGAAAGGATAATTTATTCTGTGTCCAGGATGTTTCCACCGCCACAGTATCGTTATTTTGATAAGTAAGTTGCCGGATAGCAATCAGTGGTGCCTTTTCTGTTTCCCTCTGCAAATTGTTATTGTTTATTACAGGGTCATTATACACCACCAATTTTTCATTCGGCTTTAAAACCATTTTGCCACTTCTGTTTTTAACGTAAACTTCAACGCTTCCCCTGATCAGGCTGGTTTCTGTTGTTTTATCAGCGGGGTAGCTCTTTATATTAAACTGAGTGCCCAGTACTTTTACATCAATAGCCAGGGTATGTATAATAAATGGTTTATCCGGATTCTTTACCACATCAAAAAAACCTTCACCCGATAAATGCACCTCCCGGTTGGTAGTACCAAAATCTTTTCCGTAGTCCAGCTGACTGCCTGCGTTCAGCCATACAACTGAACCATCAGGCAACTGAACTTTTGTACGGCTGCCATTCTTTGTACTGATCTCATTTTTGGAACTTTCCGGGATAGACAATGCCTTCTCTCCTGATTTCCCGGAGAAACCAAATTTCAGGATCATGATAGCCGCTACAACAACTAAGCCGGGGATTAAAAAAATTGTTTTTTTCTTTTTTTTAATTTGTGCCGGCTGTTCAGCAAAATCATCTCCGGGTTTAGATATGTTATATCCTTTTTCCTGCATCCGGCTGAGATGTACAAGGTAAGTGGCTTCCAGGAATTCGGCATCTTTTTCAGGTCCGATATCCCA
This sequence comes from Chitinophagaceae bacterium, assembly GCA_031422725.1. Taxonomy (GTDB): domain Bacteria; phylum Bacteroidota; class Bacteroidia; order Chitinophagales; family Chitinophagaceae; genus JJ008. Next base: position 1,801 of record JANPMI010000277.1, read on the forward strand.
ATACCTGGTTAGTGATTGGAGCACTTCGTTTTGTTCAGGATATTTTTGAAGTAAGCCGGCAAGTTCTGCCAACTCATTGCCGGTGGCCTCACCCATCAGTTTACGGGTGACCAAAACCCAGATTCTGTCAATGTCGGTAGTGGCCATGCCCTTGTATGAGTCAAAAAACAAGAAAATCCCCTAAACCAGTGGTGAAATTTTTTAATTTTTCTTTTTGGAGACCAGCATAATAGCAGCAGCTATTTTCTTAACCGCAATGGATAATTGGCTGTCAATAGTTTTAATACTGATGCCCAGTAGTCCGGCAATTTCTGCATACCGCAGTTTATCCTCTTTGGCGAGTTTATATATTATTTTGCAGCGGGGGGGCAATTCCTCCACGGCCTTTGTCAGTTCCTGTTCCAGCAGGGAGGAATGGAGGTCCTCCTCAGGATTACAGTAATCAGCAACAAATTCAATATGAAGATCATCCAGGGAGAATTGTGCAAATTTTTTTTCCTGCTTTAATTTCTTAATTGCTCCATTCTTTACACTGGTAAAAAGATACATTTTCAGATTGTTTATCTCCATTAGTTTCTGACGCCGCACCCATACTTCTATCAACACATCCGAGGCAATCTCTTCCGCTACCTGTCTTGATTTCACGATGGAAAAAGCAAAATTTTGCAAAGAAGGAAAAAGATAATAGAATAAATGTTTATAGGCAGATTCGTCCTCATACACAGCAATTCGGAGCTGGAGGTCATCAATATCAGTATGAGGATCTTTGTTAAACCGGTCAGGCATATGACTAAACAATCTGGGACACTAAAACTACTGTTTTTTAAGGCAGCCAATGATTATATTATACCCTTTTTTGCCGGATAAAATTTGCCGGACAAAAAAATGGTGGGTAAGAAAACACTCCTGTTCCCGTTTTGATAGTTCCCAAATTTTTATCGAGTTTCGCTGATTGGGGAAAACTCTTCCTGTTCAAATAAAATCTTAATGACTGCACCCTCACCAGTTACGGGTAAATCTTCGCCAAAAGTTGACGGGTTTGCTATTGCCACTATCATAAATGGCTACCAAAAAGACATTGGAATTGATGTTAGCCGTTATTTTTCCGGGGATGTCACCCTTCCATTGTATGAATGCCCGGATACACTGCTCCGTTTTTTTCATCCGGCTGCGCTGGCCGGTGATGGTGAATTTTATACAAAGCTGGAAGACCGTTCCGGTTATTATGATGACTGGAAGTGGGATTACGAAACCGCCTGGCCATTCATAGCTGAAAAGACAATGGTGCTGGATATTGGTTGCGGGAGAGGAGCTTTTATTGACAAACTAAAAAAAGAAAAAGAATGTGTCGTTCATGGCCTGGAATTAAACCCTTCTGCTTACCTGCTGTTACAGCAAAAGGAAATTTCCTGCCAGATGCAAACAATAGAGGAACATGCTATAACTAATAAAGACAAATATGATGTGGTTTGTTTTTTCCAGGTACTGGAACATATTTCGTCTGTACAATTTTTTTTAAAAGCAGCTATTGCCTGTTTAAAACCAGGTGGATTGCTGATAGCAGCAGTCCCAAACAACCAACCGTATTTATTTGGATTCAATAAATATGACTGGCTTAACCTTCCGCCGCACCATATGGGCTGGTGGAACTATGCTTCGCTGAATAAGCTGGCAGCATTCTTTCCTGTTACAGTAGAAAAAATCATACCGGCAAGGTTTGCTGATTATAATAATTACCTTAAAGCAAAAGCCATCAATCTTGCAATATCTTCACCCCGTAAATTAAAATGGTTTCAATGGTGGCGGCCAGCAGAAAAAATATGGATACAGGTAATAAAAAAAAAGATTCCCGGTATTTTTATACAGGCTATCTACAGAAAAAATAAATAATGCGTATCTGCCTGATCTCATATGAATATCCTCCCCGTACAGGTATTGGGGGCATTGGTACTTATATATATCAATTATCAAAAGCCCTGGAAAGAAAAAAAATAGAAACAGAAGTCATATGTGCAGATCCTTCAGACAATATGACTATTGCTGAAAGTAATTACCTGACGATTACAAAAATCAGGTGTGCTACCAGGGAGCAGTTCAGAAAATTAACTCCGGCTGCTGCCGCAAAACGCTATGCAGAAAAGCCTTTTGATGTGATCGAATGTGCTGAATTCGGAGCTGAAGGATTATATATAAAGGAAAAATTACCTGATATACCCCTGGTGATCAAACTTCATACCCCTCATTTCCTGATCAAAGAACTCAATGATCATTATTATGATAATTTATGGTGGCGGAAATGGAAGAAGAAAGCTGGCTTTGGTTATTCCATCAAAAACGATCCTGAGTATAAAGCTCTCCTGCAGGCCGATCATGTTACTTCACCCTCTCTTTCTTTGATGAATATTATACAGGAACGGTGGAAAATTCCGGCAGAAAAAATAACACATATTCCCAATCCCTATTTTCCCTCCGCAGAATTATTGAATATCCCGGCCGGAGCCGCATCAAAAACGGTTTTATATATAGGCAGGCTGGAAACCAGAAAAGGTGTTTACAACCTGGCAAAAGCAATTCCAGAGGTCGTAAAAAAAATTCCGGATGTTCGTTTTGTTTTTTTGGGGAAAAACAGCCGTGGTGTATTCCGTGAAAAATCTATGAAAAAAGTTTTAGAGAAGGAATTAGGTCCCGCCATCAGCCATACAAGATTTATTGACCAGGTGGCACTGGAGGAAATAGCGGGGTTTCTGGCAGAAGCACATACCTGTATTTTTCCGAGCATCTGGGAAAATTTTCCAAATGTTTGCCTGGAAGCCATGTCGGCTGCCCGGAATATTATAGCCGGTCAATATGGTGGCATGAAAGATATGCTGGAAGACACAGGCAACCACCAGTTGGTGGATCCGCACAATGTACATTCAATAGCCAGCCATCTTATAGCATTGCTTGAAAAAGAAGGTAACAAAGAAATTGTTCTAAAAAACAGGAACAAAGTATTACTGGAATATGGAGATGCTGTGATTGAAAAAACCTTGCAATTGTACCAGTCAGTAATAAAGAAATAATTTTACCTCAATAATTCCCCCGGCAAAAAAGCATATCCATGTTCTCAAATGGTTCTCTATATGAAATACAGAGATAGTTGAAAATAAAATACACTACCGGTCTGCCTTCCTGCCTGTCAAAATTCCGGAGAATCGTATATTCGGTGCTGTATATGACAAAAAAAACTGCCATTGTTGCGTTAATAGTTTCTGCTGCGATTTTTGCCCAGCCTCTTTTCAATTATAATTGATTGTATGAAAATTCTCCTGCGTTACCTGAAACCCTACAAATGGCTGGTGGGTTTAGTATTGCTATTAGCAGCCATCAACATCGGATTTTCATTAATTGACCCGATTATATTCGGAAAATTAGTGAACTTAGGAAGCTACCATCAAAAAGTAGAACCTTTAGGCTGGGATGATTTTCTTTTCACCAAAAAAGAATATACAGACACCGGTGTGCAGATGGATGCAGCAGGGATTATCAAAAAAACAGAGAATACCAAAACCATTTATGGTGTA
>JANPMI010000278.1:0-4369 GCA_031422725.1 Chitinophagaceae bacterium
TAAAGAGACCAGCCACTGATACGAAAACGGATGATAATGTGGCGGATCATACTACTACTAAAGCCACCATTGAAAAAAACAGACCGGCTGTAAATGAAGCTGTGCCGCAAAAAACGTTGCCAGCAGAAAATATTTCTTCCCTCTTATCTATAAACCCCAACAATTATATTGTTGGTTCTTTTGGAGGAATCCGTAACCTGGAAATGACTTTGCAAAATGATTCAAAATATCTGTTGGACAAAGTAATTGTGGAACTGCGGTATCTGAACCCGGAAGGAGTTATTTTGAAAACAGAGAATATTCATTTTCAATCTGTGCAGCCCGGAGGAAAAGAAACAGTGACAGTCAAAAAAAGTAAACGGGGTGTCAAAATTGCTTATAAGATAACAAAAATAGAATCAAAAGATATCAGCAATAATACCGCTGGTTTGTAATTTTTGTTCATTCTGCTTATCTGCATGTTCGCTTTACAGCATACCTGAAAGAACTTTCAGTAGTAAATTAAAAAGTATTTTTTCCACGGTATTTTCCGATTGTTTTTAATTTTTTCGGTCTAATTTTCCGGTTCTTTCAAACTGGATTTAGTATGAAGACGATCTTATTATTTGGTGCCGGTAAATCAGCTACTGTTTTAATTGATTATTTACTGGAAAATGCGATTACAGAAAACTGGAAGGTTCTGGTGGCCGATGCTGATCTGAAACTGGCTCAATCAAAAGTCAATCACTCACAACGGGCCACCGCCATTTCTGTTGACATAAATATTGCTGAGGACAGAGTAAAATATATTCGCCAGGCTGATATAGTCATTTCTTTACTCCCCCCCTCTCTGCACATTCTTGTAGCTGGAGATTGTGTCAGGCAACATAAAAATCTGCTGACCGCTTCGTATTTAGATACTGACATTCGCAGACTGCAGGCTGATATTGAGAAAAACAAACTTTTGTTCTTATGTGAAATGGGGCTTGATCCGGGGATTGATCACATGAGTGCCATGAAGCTGATTGATGAAATACATGGCAAGGGTGGAAAAATTAATTCCTTTCAATCGCATTGCGGCGGGTTAGTGGCACCTGAAAGTGATGATAATCCGTGGCATTATAAAATAAGCTGGAATCCCCGCAATATTATTATGGCAGGCAAGGCGGGAGCCCATTTCAGGGAGAAAGGAGAAGAAAAAAGAATCCCCTTTGAAGAATTGTTTACCGGCGAACGATTGGTGGAAATTCCGGAAATTGGTTATTTAAGCTGGTATCCTAACCGTGATTCTCTTAGTTATACACCGCTATATGGTTTGGAAGATGCGGCTACTTTTGTCCGCACTACGCTCCGCCATCCCGATTTTATGTATGGCTGGAAGAATGTGATTGATCTTAAACTGACAGATGAAACGCCGAAATATGAAACCGATGGTAAGACATTGCAGGAGGTTTTTAAAGAACACATGGATAAAAATGGATTTGGAGAATGGCTCAATGAAAAATTAACAGAACGCTTTGCCGAAACCAAAAGTATGATGGAGAACCTTATGAAACTGGCCGAAGCGGAAAATGAAGCAGATATAGAAGGAACGGAAATGCCGGCTTCTTTTATGGCAGCTGATGATAAAGGAAATATACAGGAAGTGGGGATTGATGATGTAAAAAATAAAGCGGCTGCTTTCCTGGCGCATAAAATGCATGAGGCCAACCTGACATTGAAACAACTTTTCTTTTTAGGATTGGATGACCATGATACGTTAGTTAATAAAGGATTTTGCAGTGCCGCTGATATTTTACAATTCGCTGTGGAGAAAAAACTGGCACTGAGGCCTTATGACAAGGATATGGTTGTAATGATGCATGAGATAGAATATGAAATCAGCGGTCAGAAGTCAGAAGTCAAAAGTTCCTTAGTGGTGAAGGGTGAAAATAATTTACGGACTGCCATGGCTAAAACAGTCGGGTTGCCCCTGGGCATTGCCGCTAAGCTGATTCTGAATGGAAAGATTAAACTAACTGGTTTGCATATTCCCACTACCAAAGAAATCTATGAACCTGTGTTGAAAGAACTGGAGTTGTATGATGTAAAATTTCAGGAATCTGTTACAGCTTCCTGAGGATTTCAATCAATTCTTTTACTCCTTCTGTCGCAGGTTTTTCAATCAGGGTAAGGTTTCGCATGGGCGATGTGTAAGGGATTTTTTTATCTATAATAAATTTTGGTGTTTCCAGTGCTACATAATTGATTAGCCCTGCTGCTGGATATACAACCAGCGAAGTTCCAACGACAACAAAAATATCTGCTGCATAAACAACAGGAATAGCTTCTTCCATTTTAGGTACCGGTTCTTCAAACCAAACTATGTACGGACGGAATTGTGCACCATCTTCAGCAACATCGCCGAGTGTTATATCATCCTTTATTGCCGAAATCAATGTATCATCTCTTTCACTCCGCATTTTAAATATTTCTCCGTGAAGATGCAGTACGTTGGTGGAGCCAGCCCTCTCATGCAGGTCATCAATATTTTGTGTGATGATACTAACATCGAAATATTTTTCCAATTCAGCCAATCCGTAATGGGCGGCATTCGGTTGGGCGTCGGCCACATTTTTTCTTCTTGCATTATAAAAATCAAGGACGAGCTGCGGATTTTTTCTCCAGCCTCTTGGTGTGGCTACTTCTGTCACTTCGTATCCTTCCCAGAGGCCATCACTGTCACGGAATGTTTTTAATCCGCTTTCTGCGCTGATACCGGCACCGGTGAGGACGACTAATTTTTTCTTCATACATAAAAATAAGAAAGCAACCTGATATGTTTTGCCAGGCCGCTTTCAAAATAAACTTACTTCATTCTCGTAAATAGAACAATTGAACTGTCGGCAGCCTGAACCTGTAAACTATCCGGTGTGAGTTTAGTTACTAAATAAATTTTTCCGGTTGAATCGCTGGCTTTCTCTTTCCATACTAATTCATTGGCTTTGTTCCATTCGTAATAGGAAGTGTCAGCTTTTACAGAATCATTAAGACTTCTGACGATATTACCATCTTTTTGAAAATCAAACTGGTACTTACTGAAATTTGAATCATTTACCATTGCTGCATCAGATTTCCATTTGCCAACGATCCATTCTTTCGTTAATAAATCTTGCGGGGGTTTGTTGCAAGTTCTTTGATTAAAGTAAAAGAAGGCTCCTGCTCCGGCCGCCACTATGAGCAGCCCGATGATAAGTTTGTTCATGGCTATACTTTTTAAAGGTTACATGTGAGAATCAGCTATTGATACCATAACACCTAAAAAAGTAACCTTCTCTAAATTGTTAAATGAAATTTTGAATAGCAGGAGCGGTTCCCGACTAAAGACTTATGACTACTGACTCATTTCTCTCCCGCCATCTTCATCACCACTTTCCACTCCTCCTCTGTAACCGGCTGAACAGACAAACGGCCTAATCTTACCAATGCCATATTGTTTAATTTTTTATCCGCTTTTATTACTGCCAGGGTAACAGGAGTCTTTAATTTTCTAAGCGGCTTCAAATCAACCGCCACCCAACGGTCGTCATCCGTTGTTGGATCCTGGTAAAACTCTCTTGCCACTTTGGCGATGCCAACAATATCAGTGCCCTCATTGCTGTGATAAAAAAAAACTTCATCCCCTTTTTTCATAGCACGGAGATGAAGACGGGCAGTATAGTTTCTAACACCGCTCCAGCAGGTTTGCTTTTCTTTTACAAGGTCCTCCCAACTGTAAGTTGAAGGTTCTGATTTTGCGAGCCAGTATGCCATACGATTAAATTTTGGTTATGGTTTCCAAAAATACAATGTTGTGTAATAAAAAAATCTTCGGGTTTAAAATCCAAAAGTATTTAACTATGCGTATCTCACCTTGTTCCTGAAAGGAATAGTTCAACTAATCAATAAAAATTAAAATCAAAAAGTATGAAATTGTTTAAATCAACCGGGCTTATGCTGATAGCAGCATTTTTGTTTAATGTTTCTTCTGCTCAGACCATGAAAGAAAAAACAGTGGAAGTTGGCGGTGCTGCCATGTATCCTTCTAAAAATATTGTAGAAAATGCAGTAAATTCCAAAGATCACACCACCCTGGTGGCTGCTGTTAAGGCTGCCGGCCTGGTAGAAACCCTGATGAGTGCAGGCCCCTTCACTGTGTTTGCTCCAACAAATGCAGCTTTCGGTATGTTGCCCGCAGGCACCGTGGAAACATTGGTTAAGCCTGAAAATAAAGCTAAACTTACTGGTATCTTAACTTACCATGTTGTGTCCGGAAAATTAGATGCAGATGCTTTAAAAGCAAAAATTAAAGAAGGCAATGGCACTACAGAGTTAAGTACAGTCGCCGGCGGTAAACTTTGGGTGATGAAAA
>JANPMI010000279.1:0-2716 GCA_031422725.1 Chitinophagaceae bacterium
AAACCTCGAAGACCAGTATTCCAGGAAGATGGCAAATGGTTCGCTGAATGAATACCTGAAAACTAATAAAATTGTTTCAATTGAAGGGGTGGACACAAGGGCATTGGTGGCTCATGTTCGTACAAAGGGAGCCATGAACTGTATCATTTCTTCTGAAACTACCGACATAGAAGTACTGAAAAAGAAACTGGGGGAAGTTCCCAACATGGATGGATTGGAACTGGCTTCCAAAGTAAGTACCAAAGAAGCTTATGAGGTTGGTGATAAAAATTCATCTATCCGGATTGCCGTGATGGATTATGGAGTGAAGAGAAATATTTTGAATTGTATGGTGGAGAGAGGTGCTTATGTAAAAGTATTTCCTGCAAAAACAAAACTGGATGAAGTAAAGAAGTTTCAGCCGCACGGTTATTTTATTTCCAACGGCCCCGGCGACCCGGCACCCATGGACTATGCCGTAGCTACACTGAAACAAATATTAAAAGAAGAAAAGCCTGTTTTTGGAATTTGTCTTGGTCACCAGTTGCTGGCCCTGGCGAATGATATACCCACATTTAAAATGCATCATGGTCACCGTGGATTAAATCACCCGGTAAAAAATATCATTTCAGGTAAATCTGAGATTACTACACAGAATCATGGCTTTGGTGTGGATCCGGAAGCGGTAAAAAAAGCCAGCCATATTGAAATAACACATGTAAACCTGAATGACCAGTCTATTGAAGGCATCAGGGTAAAAGGTAAACCTGCTTTTTCGGTACAGTATCACCCTGAAGCTACACCGGGACCGCATGATTCAAGGTATTTGTTTGATGAGTTTCTTCAACTAATCAAAGACCAAAAGAATTAATAAATGACCGCTGACTTTCAGCGGTTCTTTATTTGATTTATATTCGAACAATGAAGATCGCCATCATCAACGGCCCCAACCTCAACCTGCTCGGTAAAAGAGAAACCGATATCTACGGCAACATGCCCTTTGAGCAATTTATTGAATCATTAAAAAAGAAATATGCCCATATTGGGATAAGCTATTTTCAAAGCAATGTGGAAGGTGAATTAATTAATGAACTCCAACGGGTGGGATTTGAGTATGATGGTATTATTTTTAATCCCGGTGGTTATACTCATACATCCGTTGCCATTGGCGATGCCATTGCGGCTATCAAAACTGCTGTAGTGGAAGTGCATATCTCCAATGTGCATGCAAGGGAAGATTTCCGGAAGCTGTCTCATGTATCCGGCAAAGCCGCCGGCAGCATAGTTGGTTTAGGTTTGAAAGGATATGAACTGGCAATGGAGTGGTTTCTTTCCCGTTAATTTGTTGATTCTTCTCAACTTCACTAATAATCATTGTCAGCTACTGTAATTTTATTAGCAATAGTTTTGCCACATGAAATTACCTGTTGTTTATAAAACGGCTGAAGAGGCATTGTCTGTTATACAATCCGGTTATCGTGTATTTGTACAAGGCAGTGCACAAACCCCACTTTATTTATTAAGGGAGCTGGCAAAGATGGCTCCCTGTCTTCGGGATGTGGAACTCACTTTTATAACTGTCCAGGGAGATATTGAACTGGATAAACCGGAGTATGCTGATTCATTTCATATCAATTGCATGTTTGTATCCGAATCTGTCCGCAAGGCGGTGAATGAAGGAAGAGCTGATTTCATCCCCGTTTTTCTGAGTGATATTCCGGATCTGTTTCGCAAGCAAATGAAAATTGATGTGGCGTTGGTGCAGGTGTCGCCGCCGGATGAACATGGTTATTGTTCATTGGGAGTTTCAGTTGATATTGCCCGCAGTGCCGTTAATACTGCTGCGCATATCATTGCACAGGTAAATCCAAGAGTGCCCCGTACACACGGCGATAGCCAGATACATACCAAGCGGTTTACATCCATGGTTTATCATACCGAAGAATTACCAGAGGTTGATTACGGAGCTAAAGTAGGAAAACAGGAATTGAAGATCGGAAAACTAATAGCCGGGTTAATAGAAGATGGGAGCACACTGCAAATTGGTATCGGCACTATTCCCGATGCAGTGCTGAAATCTTTGCATGGTCATAAAAACCTTGGTGTGCATACTGAAATGTGCAGCGACGGTATTATTGATTTATTTGATAAAGATGTTATCAATAATTCGCAAAAAAGAATTCATCCGAATAAAACAGTAACCGGTTTTGCCGTTGGTACCCGGAGATTGTATGATTATGTAGATAACAACCCGGCTTTTGTTTTCCTGGATATAGATTATGTAAATGATCCGCATGTTATAAGGCGAAATCCAAAAGTGATTGCTATTAATAGTGCTATTGAAGTGGACATTACCGGGCAGGTATGTGCAGATTCTATCGGCTCCATACAATACAGCGGCATTGGTGGCCAAATGGATTTTATGAGAGGTGCGGCTTTAAGTGATGGTGGTAAACCCATTATAGCTTTAACCAGCCGTACGGCAAAAGGCATCAACCGCATTGTTCCATTTCTGAAAACAGGTGCCGGTGTGGTAACTACCCGTGGTCATATACATTATGTAGTTACTGAATATGGAATCGCTTATTTATTTGGTAAAAACCTGCGGCAGAGAGCTAAAGCATTAATAGGCATTGCCCATCCCGATGACAGGGAGATGTTGGAAAAAAAATGTCTGGAAAGATTTCATTGTTTTTAAGAAGGCCTTTTACTGTCAGCTTATAAACTATGAAGTGAG
>JANPMI010000280.1:0-5240 GCA_031422725.1 Chitinophagaceae bacterium
TGGCAGTATTGTGGATGGCGACAATTTGCTCGACTTGTGGACGATACAAAGCATCACCAATGAACAAGGAAAAGGGGAGACGGTGATTGTTAAAGTACCTTTCCAGAAGAGGTGACAACCTTAAATTCTGCTTTAGTTTTCATTGAATGAAAACATTTTAAGAAGTAGCGGTTAGTTTGTTTGCCTCCATACTTTCTAATAATTCAGCCACAAAATATTCTGCTAATTTATCTGTAGCTGCTTTATCTGATGCTTTACCAGTTACATCAAATGCTTTAGCTACATTTGGAACTGGAAACATATTGGTAACCACATTTGCACCTATTTTCCAAAGAATAAATTGCAGTGAAACCAAGGCTTGGGTGCCGCCGAAAATCCCTGCTGAAACTGTGCTGATGGAAATGGGTTTGTTGTGCCATTCATCATACAAAAGGTCTATTACATTTTTTAAGCTGGAGGGAAAGCCACCATTGTATTCAGGTGTTACAATGATAATTCCATCTGCCTCTTTTATTTTGTTCGCAAAATCCAAAACCTTTTCGGAAGGGTTTTGAAGTGTTTTTATCGTGTCTTCAAAAACTGAAAAGTTGTATTCCTTTAAATCCAAAATGGCGGAGGTAGCTAATTTATTTTCTTGTAAATAGTGCTGGAAGTATAAGGCTACCCTGTGACTTTTTCGTTCTCTTCTTACGCTTGATGATATTATGGCGATATGTGACATTTCTGTATCTTAAATGGAGAACAATTAAATAGCCAAATAACCACCATCAATTTCAAGTGTAGTTCCTGATACAAATGAACTATCGTCAGAGGCGAGAAAAATGAAGCCGTTAGCAATTTCATCTGCCTTTCCCAGGCGTTTCATGGGATGCAAATCAATGATGTGTTGTTTGACATCAGAATTCTCGCTAATCCCCCCTTTAACCAATAATGGTGTATCAATAAACCCAGGGCAAATGGCATTGATGCGAATGCCTTCGGGTGCGTATTCCAATGCTGCGGTTTGGGTTAATCCAATTACGCCATGCTTTGCAGCAACATAATGTGATGAAGATGCAAAACCTACTTTGCCAAGTATCGATGACATATTTACAATAACTCCGCTCTTTTGTTTTGCCATTTGGGTTAGCTCATGTTTCATACAATTGAACACTCCGTTGAGGTTTACACCAATAACTTTGAGCCATGCTTGCTCAGTCATGTCGCCAACCTTGTTTGGCTCACCACCAATGCCCGCGTTGTTGAGTGCAACATCTAAAGTTTTAAATGCGCTTACTGTTTTTGCAATGGCTTGTTGCACTTGATCAAATTTGGAAACATCACATTCAATAAAAATGGCTGTAGGGTTTTCATTCTTTATTTCTTGTAATGCTTTTTCACTGTTGTCGGATTTCATGTCAGCCACGGCAATATTTGCACCTTGTTTGGCTGCCGCTATTGCACATGCTTTGCCAATGCCCGATAAACCGCCTGTAATAAATACAGTTTTGTTTTCTAATTTATTCATGTGTGAGCTTTTGATGTAATTGGTTTTGTTCTACTTTTTCCGAAACCCAATCAATGGCATGCTGCAGGTCTTTGTGCTCAAACCCTTTGAACTCACCAGGCATGAGGTAGCTAAAGAATTTTGTAAAAGTTCGTATGGCCTCTACATCAGAAACGATGGCGGCCCTGTTCCATTTGGTTAAAGCTTTAATGCCCATCATAGCGTCCTTCATCCAGGCACCTATGGTGAAGTTGTTCACCGAAGTTTCAAGCACCAATAGATAATTCAATTGATCTGTTTTATCTACGAGGGCTTTTACTTTCGGCATTACCGTTTCGGTAAAATCTTTTTCGGTTATTTCGCCGGTGGCTTTAAAACCCACCATGTTTGCGGGTAAATCTTTTAAATGCTGAATCATATTTATTGGTTTAGTAAATGGTGATCAAAAAGTATTTGTGAATTGATTTAAGTTTTAGTCCGATTCGGAAATAAAGGCTATTAAGTCAGTATTTAGTTTTTCTTTTTCCGTAATGAATAGTCCGTGGGGAGCACCCTTATAAACAATGTACTTGGCGTGTGGAATCATTGCTGCGGTCTTATCTCCCGATGCCTTAATAGGAACAATATCATCAGCGTCACCATGAATAATTAGAACGGGAATCTTGATTTTTTTCAAGTCATCCCTAAAATCGGTTTCTGAAAAAGAACGAGCACAATCAACTGTTGCTTTTGCCGAACCCATAAGGCACAGCATCTGATTCCATTCTAATAAGGCAGGGCTGACAGATGAACTTACTTTGCCGACTCCGTAGAATGTCTTGCCAAAGGCTGATAGAAAAGCTGGCCGGTCCGTTTCAATTTTGAGTATCGTAGTGTCAAATGTTGTTTTCTCCGCGCCGTCAGGGTTGTCTTCTGTCTTTAATCTGAATGGTGTAACAGAACTTACAAAAACCACTTTGGCTATTTTAGCCGCACCATACTTTCCAATATACCGGGCAACTTCGCCTCCACCCATTGAAAAACCTACAAGCACAACTTTTGATAAATTTAGTTGGGTAATCAATTCGTGTAAGTCCTCGGCAAGTGTATCGTAGTCGTAACCCTGCCAGGGGCGGTCAGATTTTCCAAATCCCCTTCTATCATAAGCTATGCAGCGAATGTTGTGTTTGGAGATTTCCAATAATTGATATTCCCACATTTCATGATTGAGTGGCCAGCCATGTATAAATATGACAGGCGTGCCTGTGCCATATTCCTGATAAAAAATATTGATGGAATCCGTGTGGCTTACTGAGTTTATTTTGATGTAAGCCATTGTGGTAGATTGTTGGTGAATCTATGGAATGGCAATATATGAGCCACGTAGTAGGGCGTTGAATCAGAATCAAATTGACACAATAGGGGAATGTGACAGGAGGTATATGTGGAGAGAACTCCACGCTCTTTCAGATACCTTAATCCCTGTTCGGAAATTGTGCGATGCGGCTCTTTGGCATGGCTTGGGGTGTGGACGGTTTGTAGGGTTATGGAGTCGATGTTATCTCAACAATTCGTTTTGTCAGAATTAATGGCAGATCCATTAAACCCTTTTACAATGAGCCATACCCCAGGAAATATTTCGTTCTGTGGAGGATACAAAGTATCGCCAATGAAAAGGGAAAAGAGGAGACGGTGATTGTTAAAGTACCTTTTAAGGTGCGGTAAAGTAGCTTATGGCTTCTGCTTCATAAATCCATCATCATAAGATCTATCTTATCGAACAATTCACCCACACCTAAGGTCGCCCAGATAATAACCAGGCCCAGGCCGATCTTAACAGACCGAGGAATGGACACACCGGTCTTTTCTTTGAGAATAGTATTTGCAAGAGGAAAATAGACGAGTGAAAGGAGACACAGAAAAATCCCGAAACCAGGGTCGTTCCCCCAGAATGTATTCACCAGGCCGACTGCAAAAACAGCTATGCCAAATATCCAGCTGATCATATTCATAATATGTCTAATGAATGGATTGGAGAGTTGTGTTCATGCGGAGAGCTCAATTTTTGATCATGATGTTATTTCATGGATTCCCAATCTTCCCATTTAATTTCTCTCCCGGGATAAGCTACTTTTTTAAACGGCCAATCCTTTGCAATCCATTGCTTTACAGCGGTGAACAGAATTGTGTCGAGCCCCTGATCCAGGACACTGGCGCGTACCCACATGGTTATGCTTGCGTCATAGCTGCCCTTTGTTGTTGGATTGATATAGAGACAGCCAATAACCTGGTTTTCATCCAGGCTAACGACGGTATAGGCGAAGGACCTTCTGATCTGAAATTCTTTCTGGTGCCATCCGAGGTCAATGAGGTCCTGTTCGAAAGTTAATTCTTTCGTTGGCCAACTTGATGATGGGTACATTTTCTGCAGATGTTCAATGCTGGTCATTACGGCATCATAGTCTTTCACGACGTCATTTACGGTAAGCATTCTTATTCTGAACTGCGCAGTTTCCAATATATGGGGAACTTTAAAATCCGACGGAACAAACGGCTTGGGCTGTGACTGGACCATGTTTGAAGAGGCAAACATGAGTATACCGAGCAAAATGAATTTCATAGACATCATGGTAAGTGATTTTGAAGCTCCTGGCGCTTCTATTGATTATCGGATTGCAGTTTGGTATTGGAATTGGCAACTACTTTATACAACATAATAAAATTTGCGATTGCCAGTAGAAACATTGGGATTCTTCTAAAAACCATGTCGGTTGATATTAGTCGTTCAATTAGTTCTGAAGAAAATCCTTTAGCGAGCTCAACCTGAATTGGGATTTGAATGGTTACTGTTGAAACAAGGGTTATAAAATTAAAAAGTACCGCCAACCAGACTAACCATTTGGGGATGACCATGGGTCGAAACCAAAACAACAAGATCTGAGGAATGAAGGATAAGAGAAAGAAGACAACAAATAGCGGGATAATCAGCGAACTATCAATATGATGAAATTCAGGAAATTCATTAGCGCCTACTGCGCGCCAGGTCCTGTAAGCAACCAGGGAATTTACTACACCTCCACCAAAGACATAAAAACCCAACAGAATATAGACTGAGAACACAATAGTTGAAAGTTTTGTTTTGTCGTTCATGAGTTGTTTGTTCATGAGTGAGCCAATGTAAGTGAAGCGGGTTCACTTAGCATGGTGATTAGCTTCTTTAATTGGTGGGAATGTAAATATCAAAAGTTGCTCCTTTGTTTAGTTCGCTAGTGGCGGTAATTAAACCGTTGTGATTATCTACAATTTTTTTTACAATGGAAAGACCAATGCCGGTACCGCTTATTTTGTCTTTGTCGTGAAGGCGCTTAAATAATTCAAATATTTGGTCTTTATATTGTGGTTCAAAGCCGAGGCCGTTGTCAGTAATAGTAATGTGGCAGTATTCTTTTTCGGATAAAAGTTTTGGGCTATTGACTACGTTGCCTTTTATAATGCTACTCTTTATTATAATGTGCGGTGGTAAACCGGGTTTTGTGAACTTTAGTGCATTTCCAATAATATTGTCTAGGAGTTGGCGAAACTGAAAAGGGATGACACGTACATCGCGCATTTCAGCTACTTCAATTATGGCTTTCTTCGCATTAAGGGCATCTGCAAAATCTTTTTTTACAGATTCTATTACTGTGTTGAGGTCAATGATTTCAAATTTCCGTTCCGAAGAAGTTGTGCGGGAGTATGCAAGTAAATCAGCAATCAGAGCTTGCATTCGGTTGGC
>JANPMI010000281.1:0-6041 GCA_031422725.1 Chitinophagaceae bacterium
TACGGCCAACAATGGAGTCTCCTTCTGCTTTTATAATGAGCAAAGTGATTTTATTATTGCCAAAGGCACCCACATAAGAACCCAGCAGTTTTTCAAATAATTGTACCCGCAACGGCATTTCTTTTACCGCTTCGGCAGTGATGGCTGTGTCGGTTCCGTCTTTGTTTACTTCTTTCTCTGTGCTTTTACTGTTATTACACCCCTGCACTAAAGCGGCGGCAAGCAGAATGATGAAGAATTTTCTCATAGTGAAAGTTTTAAATTTGTAAAATATTACGATGGCTTTTTAAAATTAACACAAATTCTCAGTCGCACAAATATTTGGAATGGAAGCATCCTGCTGACACTGGCTTTTTTCTGCTGGTTGATGGCTTCTATTACTATGGCTTATATTCCCTACAATACGGATGTGGGCTTTCTGCGTATTAAACAGCAGTATATTGATATTGACCACTGGCGGACCGCCTTTTTTGTTCATGTGTATGCAAGCATGTGGGTATTGTTTGCCGGGTTTAGTCAATTTTCAAAAAATCTGTTGCGAAAGAATCCCGGTCTTCACCGGGCATTCGGCTATATCTATGTAGTGGATGTATTGCTGATTACAGGACCCGCAGGTTTAATAATGGGTTTCTATGCTAATGGTGGATTACCCTCAAGAATTGCTTTTGTTTCATTAGCCCTGTTATGGATTTTTTTTACAGCCATGGCATTAATTAAAGCAAAGCAAAAAAACTTTAAAGCCCATCGTCAATATATGATAAGAAGCTATGCTCTTACCTTATCTGCCATAACATTAAGAGCATGGAAGTATGCCATTACCAATTCGTTTGAATTGCCTCCCATGGATGTGTACCGGTCCGTGGCATGGTTGGGGTGGGTACCTAATTTGATTTTTGCGGAGTTTCTTATCAGATGGTTCAAAGTAACGAAGGCAAAAAAAATCTCTCTTATTAAAAGAGAGATTCAATGATATTTTTAACCCCCCTTTAGAGCCTGTCCCGCCATTGCGGGAGGTTTGAGGTTTTACTGATTCAGCATCAGCGGCATCACCAGCATCATCAGCTCTTCATTTTCATCAAGATCTGTTGGTTTGATGATACCAGCTTTGGTGGGAGTAGATAATTCCATATTTATTTCATCGCTGTCGGCAGCATTGAGCATTTCAATCAGGAACCTGGCATTGAAAGCAATCATCAGGTCTTCGCCATTATATTGGCATTTCATTCTTTCATTTCCTTCAAAACTGAAATCAACATCCTGTGCAGCCAGTTGCAGTTCGCTGCCGCTGATACTTAATGCCACCTGGTTGGTGCTTTTATTGCTGAACACACTTACCCGGCGAAGTGCACTTTGAAAATCATTTTTATTTACTGTCAGGTGGTAAGGGTTGTCTGTTGGTATCACCACTTTATAATCCGGGAACCTGGCGTCAATCAGGCGGCAGCTCATTTGGGTGGTACCATGTTTTACAAAAAGGTGATTGCTGTTATAGCTGATGGTTATTTCATCTTCATTAAACGGGATTGCTGTTTTTACTAAATTCAACGGCTTGCGGGGAACAATAAACGAATCTGCTTTTGGACATTTTACATCTGTTCTTTTGTAACGAACCAGCCGGTGAGCATCGGTTGCCACACATTGTAATCCTTTTTTATCCAACTCAAAGAATACACCCGTCATAGCAGGGCGCAGATCATCATTACTGGTGGCGAACAACGTTTTGTTGATAGCCGTTACCAATGCCGAGGCTGTCATAGTAAAAGAAGTGGTATCATCAGCAACTGGTGCTTTGGGAAAATTGTCAGGATTTTCTCCCATCACTTTATACTTACCATTATCGCTGGTAATTTCAATACCAAAATTTTTATCAATATTAAATGTAAGGGGCTGGTCAGCAATATTTTTTAAAGAATCCATCAAAATTTTTGCGGGAATGCACACCTTACCACTGTCTTTAGCTTCAATATCTAATTGAACCCTCATCACTGTTTCCAGGTCGGTAGCCACAACGGTCAATTTGTTTTTTTCCACTTCAAACAAAAAGTCTTCGAGGATGGGCAACACGGTGTTGGCGTTAATAACACCAGAAATGTGCTGCAATTGTTTTAATAAAGAAGAGGAGGAGGCAATAAACTTCATCGCAATTGGTTTGGGCGAAACTACCTGATTTTTGGTTTACAGCCAACACCTAAAAGCAGGGTTGGTTTACTGGTCAGCCGCAACTGGTTTCTGGCAGGTCAGCGGCAAAACCAACTTCTTAAAAAGAGCAGAACCGGTGCCATGTTCCTTGTACCTTCTTTAGTATCTTGCTTCTTCTCAATAAATAATCATGTTCGACAAATTATTTGGCAGAAGCAGGAAAAAAACTGAATCAGAGGCGGTGCCGCCAATTCCATTTGGCCGTTATTCAGACAATAACAAACCATTACCCAAGGTAAACCGCTGGACGGATGCTGATAATTTATACAAGGAAAAAAAGTACCCCGAAAGCTTTGACGCTTTTTTTGAATACCTGCGGGATGAAAAGGCAGAAAATGTAGTTTATGAACGCAACGGTGCAGATGGCCGGTTTCATTTTTACCAGGGGTCAAAAATTGTGCGGGGAAATTTTAATAACGAAACATTGAAAGCAGAAGTAATGCTTGCCCGGATGCCACAACCATCTGTACCCGTCATGAGACGCCTGCTGGAAATGAATTTCAATTTATATTATAGCCGCTTTGCTTTGGACAATGACAGGCTATGTATGAGTTTCGACAGCGATATTGCAACCGCCAGCCCCAGTAAATTATATTACGGACTGAAAGAGCTTGCTACCAAAGGAGACAAGCAGGATGATTTGCTGGTGCAGGATTTTACCATCCTGGAAACAACAGACAGCGAACACATTACTGCTATTCCTGATCAGGAAAAAGAAATAAAGTATGAATACCTGCAAAAATGGATTACAGAAATTCTTGATACTATTGCGGGGCTGGATGCTGATAAATTTTCCGGCGGCATTGCTTATATGTTGCTGGCCCTGATTTATAAAATTGATTATTTAATTACACCAGAGGGAAAAATTCTGCATGACCTGGAAAAAATCACCGGGATATATTTTAAAAAGGACGAACGACCGGTGGTAGAAAAAAACCGGGACATGACTGATGAATTTAAAAAATTACAGGCAAAGACAAAAGAAGAAGTATTCAGCTGCCTGTTCCGATCTAAATATACCTTTTCGATTGTAGCCCCGCAGGTCTACAAAACAGTGGCTGATTCTGTACATAGTGCCAACCAGAATATGATTTGGTACCGGGATAATAATTATCCGCTGATTGCCTCGCAGATAACCGAATACGGAATTGGGTTTTGTCAGTATTCATATAGCCTTCCCAATGCCATTACTGAATTATATCATCTATACATGATGACTAACTACGCAGAATTTTTTATTGCCCTCGGATATAGAGTTGCTTATTACGATCAGC
This sequence comes from Chitinophagaceae bacterium, assembly GCA_031422725.1. Lineage (GTDB taxonomy): Bacteria > Bacteroidota > Bacteroidia > Chitinophagales > Chitinophagaceae > JJ008. The sequence goes on from JANPMI010000281.1 coordinate 3,474, forward strand.
TGCGAAACCAGTTTGCATCAGATGGAATTATAGAAAAGATAAAGACAATACAGGCAAGGTGGAAAGACAAATATCCTAACATGGATTTTAAGACACAGAACCTTCGGTTTGATAGTTTAGTAAACTTCAACCTGACGTTTACCAATGAAATGGAGTTTTTAAATATGGAAGCGAAATGATCAGAGGAGCAACCATACTGGTAAGTTTGTTTTTAGTTGCCGGTTGCAGTGGCCAGAAACAGAAAGTGGAATTGGATGGACGGGAATACAAAGAAGAAATCGAAGTTTTGTCGCTCACAGACAGGCTGGTTATTGCAAAAAAATTACCGCTGAAGGAAGAAGAAATGATCTACGGCTGGTGTGACATAAAAACACCGGTATTTTTTGAAATGACAGGAAGGGAGGAGGAAAAAGAAAGTGAGCAGCACATATTGAGAATTTATTTTTCATGCCGGGTATGGCCGGAAATATTGTAAATATGGATCCGCAACTCATTATAGAACAATACCAGAAAGCGATTATACAAATTGCCACGGCCGGGGGCACCGGCACGGGGTTTTATGTAAAGGAATTTGACCTGATCGTCACCAACGCCCATGTGGTAGCAGAAGAAGCGGAAGTAACCATTACCGGAAAATCCTTTGATAAAGCATTATCAAGAGTATGGTACACCGACCGGAAACATGATCTTGCTTTTCTCGAAGCACCAAAAAATATTGAACTCCCCGAAATCAAACTGGGCCGTTATGAAGAGATGCATGATGGTGATGCTGTGGTGGCCATCGGCCATCCGTATGGATTGAATTATACAGCTACGCAAGGGGTAATCTCCAAAGTGGACCGGATAAGAGACGGGCTGAAGTTTATACAAATTGATGCCGCCATCAACCCCGGCAACAGTGGTGGTCCATTAGTGAATAACAAAGGAGAAGTAATCGGTGTCAATTCATTTATTATAAGAGGAGGTGATAACCTTGGTTTTGCTTTGCCGGTAAGTTACCTGCGGGATGCCCTGCAAATGTATTTGCCCAACAAAGGGCAGGCATCCACCCGTTGCTTCAGTTGTAATTACTTGGTAACAGGTAACAATATTGATTCTAAAAAATATTGTCCCAGTTGCGGCACCGAAGTAAAGCTGCCAGAGATACCGGAAAAAGAAGTGCAGGCTGTTGGCGCTGCCAAAACAATAGAAGGGATATTGAAAGAACTGGGTAAAGATGTGCGGCTGGCAAGAGATGGAATAAACACCTGGAGTGTAAAAGAGGGGTCAGCAAAAATCAAGATCACTTATCATCCGGAAAATTTTTTTATAGCTGGAGATGCTTACCTGTGCCAGATGCCATCGGATGCAATAAAGATCAAACCGCTGTATCAATTTTTGCTGCAGGAAAATTTCAGGGTGAACGGTCTTGTATTAAGTTGTGTCAAACAAAATATTGTACTCAGCTGCATTATGTACGACCTGGATATGACGAAAGAAAATGGCGCTGATGCTTTCCGCCATCTTTTTCAAAAAGCAGATTATTATGATGATTTTCTGAAGAAAGAATACGGCTGCACGGCCCGGTTGGAAGAATAATGTCTTTAAGCCCGGACGAATTTCCCACCAACACACTAAGCACACAAAGAAGTTTTTGACCGCAAACTATCGCTTACTGATCTTTGTGTCTCTTGCGGGAAACTCTATTTTTACAACAATGTTGTACAAGAAATATCTCACCAAAGAACAGGCCCTGCAAAAACTAAAGCATTACTGTGCTTACCAGGAACGCTGTCACCAGGAAGTAAAAGAAAAACTGTATAACCTCGGCGTCTGGAAGAAAGAGCATGATGAAATAATGGCCACCCTTATTGAAGAAAACTACCTGAATGAAGAACGGTTTGCCATTGCCTTTGCCGGGGGAAAATTCCGGATAAAGCAATGGGGCCGGGTGAAAATTAAATATGAGCTAAAACAAAAACAGGTAAGTGAATACTGTATTAAGAAAGCTTTAAAGCAGATTGATGAAAATGAATATCTGAAAGTGCTGAACAAATTAGCGAAAGCAAAGTATGCTGCGTTGAAAACAGAACAATATTTAGTGAGGAAAAAGAAAGCGATGGATTATTTGATGGGGAAGGGATTTGAGATGGAGTTGGTGAGAGGGGTGTTCAGAGACGCTTAAAATAATTTAAGTCCGTAATAACCAATGAGGGTAAACAAAAAGCAGCGGGTTAGCACACCAATACAACACCAGGTTAGTAATTTTTTCAAGTTTGCATTTAAGCCAACACCAACGGCAATACTTATTGGCGCCCCAACCGAAATGGTTCCTAAAAATCCTAAGCCAGTAATGCCATATTTATCCCAGAGCCGGGTTACCATTGGATGTTTGTTTTGTTTTTCCTTCTTGGTTTTGTTTTTATGAAGGAATGTTCTGATTTTATCGCCTAAAAAAGCAGCAACAAAAACTCCGGCCAAACCTCCCGCCAGGCTGGCAAAAAATATTGTCCAGGGCGATAAGCCAAATGCAAACCCTGCGGGGATGGCTGCATATATTTCGAAAGTTGCAAGACCCGCAACAGTTAA
>JANPMI010000282.1:0-5271 GCA_031422725.1 Chitinophagaceae bacterium
TAAATCTTTAACTCCCTCCACACCTGTTAATGCTACTTTGAACTGTTGTGCCAATACATTGATTGAATCCAGGCTTTGACCATAAACTTTTACCCCTACATCTGTACGGATACCGGTTGACAGCATATTGATACGGTTTATAATCGGCTGCGTCCATCCATTAATTACGCCGGGAATTTGCAGTTTGCTGTTCAATTCTTCAATGATCTTATTTTTCGTCATTCCTTTCCGCCATTCGGATTGTGGCTTTAGCAGCACAATGGTTTCAATCATGCTGATTGGAGAATTGTCTGTGGCCGTATTTGCCCTTCCTGCTTTCCCCAACACATTATGTACTTCAGGTACTGTTTTAATCAATTTATCCTGTACCTGCAGAATACGTTTTATTTCGGTATTGGAAACATCGGGCAGTGTTACCGGCATAAATAATAAAGAACCTTCATCCAGGGGTGGCATAAATTCAGAACCTAATCGCATTACAAATGGAATACTCGCAGCAACCAGGACAAAAGCAATGGCAATCGTTGTTTTCTTCCAACGAAGACACCAGCGGATAATAGGATTATACAGCCAAAGAAAAAAACGGGATACCGGGTGCTTTTTTTCGGGCAGCATTTTACCTTTTAATAGCATTGCCATCAACACAGGCACCAAGAAAATAGCCACAAACGCAGATCCGATCATAGCGAATGTCTTGGTAAGAACCAGGGGTGTAAATAATTTTTTTTCCTGACCTTCCAGAAATAATATCGGTGCAAACGATACCAACGTTATCAATATAGAACTGAAAACTGCTTTTCCCACTAAGACAGAGGAGCTTTCAATTCTTTTTAATCTTTCCTCATTTGAAATCATATCAATTTTTAATTTCTGTTTCTTCAGTAATAGATTTTAAGGCATTTTCGACCATCACTATTCCGGCATCCACCAGGTCACCTACTGCAAGTGCAACACCGGCAAGCGACATGATGTTGGAGCTTACATTAAACCAATCCATCATAATGAAAGAAATCAAGACACTCATTAAAATCGTTATGACCACAATTAATGCGCTGCGTACATGCAACAGGAAGATGAGCAACACAATTGCAACAACAATGATCTCTTCAATTACTGCTTTTTTTAAGGTACCAATCGTTGCTTCAATTAAATCTGACCGGTCATAAGCCACATGAAACTTTACACCAGGTGGTAAACCCTTCTCAACATCTTTTATTTTTTCTTTTACCTTATCAATTACATTTTTTGCATTTTCTCCATATCGCATGATAACTATTCCACCTACTTTTTCACCTTCACCATTTTCCTCTATAATCCCCAAACGCAGTTCGCCACCCATTTGCACTGTAGCAATATCTTTAACCCGGATGGGAACAGAACCCTGCGTCATCAACGGTATTTCTTCAATATCTTTTATCTGGGTGATGTAGCCTATACCTCTTATGATATATCCCATATCGGCCATCTCAAATTTTCTTCCTCCGACATCATTATTGTTGGCTCTTACTTTTTCAATCACATCCATTAAAGAAATATTGTAATAGCTAAGCTTGTGCGGATCTATTACAATCTGGTATTGTTTCTGAAAACCGCCAAAAGATGCGACTTCACTAACGCCAGGTACTGTTTGCAATGCAAATTTTATGTACCAGTCCTGCATGGCCCGTAGTTCTCCTAAATCAAGTGATGGTGCATCTAAGGTGTACCAGAAAATATGTCCCAAACCGGTACCATCCGGCCCCAAAGTGGGAACAACTCCTATTGGCAAAAGCCGCTGGGCATAATTAAGCCGTTCCAATACTCTTGTACGGGCCCAGTAAATGTCAACATTATCTTCAAAAATCACAAACACAAAACTCATCCCGAACATCGAGTTGGCCCGGATGTTTTTTATTTTAGGAATGCCCTGCAGATTGCTTACTAATGGGTAGGTTACCTGGTCTTCCATGATCTGGGGGCTCCTGCCCATCCATTCCGTAAATATGATAACCTGGTTTTCAGACAGATCAGGTATAGCATCTACCTTAGTGTTGTTTACAGAATAAATACCATAGGCAGTTACTGCCGCTGCTATCAGCAAAACAACCATGCGGTTCTTTAAAGCCCATTTAATAGAATTGCTAATCATGATATTAACTTATATTACTATGTCTATAACCGTGCCTGCTACTTCAAAACCTGAATAGGTATACTTTTAATCCTGCTTTCCCTTTTTTGAAATAATTTTAAACCCCTGACTAATTGAATGATAACAACAGAAGAAACGCTGGCAGAAAAAATGATAATCCATTCATTGAGTGTCATCGGTATTACATTCAATGCCTGGCGCACATAGGGTATTTGAATGACGCCTATCAAAATGGCAACACTTCCTATCACTGAATATAAGACATATTTATTTTTAATAACCTCGTTATTGAAGAATGGTCCGCGACTCATATTAAATACATGAAAAAGCTGACAAAAAATAAGCGTAAAGAACAAGATATTATTACACATGGCTGTATTCCAGGGCTCTCCGCTATGAAATCCATAATGATAAACTAGGACGGCACCTATACTTGCAATTCCAATAACTATTGCATAAAAGAAAATCAGTTTCCAACGGCTTTTATCAACAATAGGTTCAGAGGATTTGCGGGGTGGCAGCTTCATAATATCAACTCCCCCTTTGATAACACCTAAAGCCAGTGCTGGCAACAAATCTGTAATAAGATTTATAAATAGTATTTGTAAGGGCAACAACTGGAAGTGTAGATTCATAACAGCTACCACTGCTATTACCAGCAATTCACTGAGGTTACAGGAAAGAAGAAAGGTTACAAACTTTTTAATGTTCTCAAAAATGATACGCCCCTGTTTGATAGCTACCACAATAGATGAAAAGGAATCATCCTTCAATACCATATCCGCCACTTCCTGGGCTACCTGTGTCCCCCGAAGCCCCATTGCAATACCGATATCAGATTTCTTAATGGCCGGTGCATCATTTACACCATCACCCGTCATCCCCACCACATATCCTTTTTCCTGGAAAACTTTTACCAGGTCAAGCTTATGCTTTGGATTGACACGGGCAAAAACTGAAGTATTGATCCAACGCTGCTTTTCTTCTTCACTCAACTCTTCATACTCTTTCATATCCTTTCCTATCACAGGTACTTCCTCTTCTTTTGATATACCCAATTGAGTTCCTATAAAATGTGCAGTTGCCGGATGATCGCCGGTGATCATAACCACTTTAATACCCGCTGTTTTACAATCATTGATGGCGGATTGAACTTCTGGTCTTGGCGGATCAATCATGCCAACCAATCCAAGAAAAACCAGGTCATTTATTAATGAAGAAGGTACAGTTTCAATTTCCCGGTATGCCATAGCAATCATGCGATGACCTGATGCAGAAAATTTTTCCGCTGTTGACAGCCATTGTTCCCTTTTTGTTGTGTCAAAAGTCCCGGCACTATCTTCATGAATCTCTGTGCACTTCAGCAATAACTCTTCCGGGGCTCCTTTTGCAAAAACATAATATTTGCTATCGTATTCATGCAAGGTGGACATGATCTTTGTTTCGCTGGAGAAAGGCTCTTCATCTTTTTTTAAAAAGTCTTTACGTACTTTATCAATGTCGTCGCCCTTATCTTTTGAAAACTTTAGTAAGGCTATTTCCAAAGGATCCCCAATTTCTTTTACTTCCTTTCCTGATTTTTGAATGTCGGCGGTGTTACATAAAACAGCACATTTAGAGATCAATTCCAACTGCTTCTTATTGCCCGTAAAGGGAACATCTTTTTTCCATGTACCAGAAGCAGTGTCAACAAACACCACTTCCATTTTATTTTGAGTAAGCGTACCGGTTTTATCGGTGCAAATCACATTAGTGCCGCCTAAGGTTTCAACAGCAGAAAGTTTTTTGACAATGACATGGTAACGGGACATTTTCAACATTCCCCGGGCTAACGTCATTGTTGCTACGATAGGTAATCCCTCTGGAATGGCTGCCACTGCAAGAGCAACCGCCGTTTGCAGCATACCAATAATTTCTTCACCATTAATTAATCCTATAATAAAAATGATTACCACTAAACCAATGGTAATTTTGATCAGCTTTTTGCTGAACTCTTCCAGTTTCTTTTCTAAAGGCGTTGCAGATTGCTTTGATGAATGAACCAGGTTGGCTATCTTTCCTAGTTCAGTTTTCATACCAGTAGCTCCCACCAGTATATAAGCATTGCCTTTCGATACATGTGTTGCTTTAAAAGCCATATTGGTACGGTCTCCAAGAATTGTTGACCCGGGAAGAACAGCTTCTTTTTTCTCAACAGGGACGGATTCTCCGGTGAGTGCTGATTCGTCAATTAGTAATTGCGTAGATCTGTATATTTTGCCATCAGCCGGTATCATATCACCAGCTTCAGTAAATACAATGTCGCCCGGCACTATTTCTTCAGCATTAATTTCAAGTAATTTTCCACTTCGCAGCACTTTTGCGGGTATCGAAGAGAGCTTCTTTAAAGCAGCTACAGACTTCTGCGCTTTAAACTCCATGTAAAAACCTATAGCTGCATTGATGAAAAGGACGAGTAAGATAGCAGTACCATCCAACCATTCCTTAAACCAAAAAGACATACCTGCTGCGAATAACAATAGAAAAACAATAGGGCTTTTGAACTGGTTTAGCAATATTCGCAGAGGACTGATAGCCGTTGCTTCGGCAATGGTGTTTAACCCGTGGCGCACAAGCCTTTCTTTAGCTTCATCAATGGTTAAACCCTTTTCTGTATCACTTTTAAGTAGTACTGTGGTCTCCTCTATAGTTGTTGTATGAAGTGTAAAATCGTTATGAATGTTTTCCATTACTCATTAGTTTATGATATTACTGATGTACTTCATCTAACACATTTTTTATTCTTAACGTACTTACACCTGCTGGTTTTAATAAAGTTGGATATACCTGAAATATTGTTTACAAGCCTATAACAAATTAATACTATACTTTATGAAATATGCTGAAATAAAGAATCTCACAATCCGCACCGGTACAATAATTTTTAAGAATGTAGCAGGAGAAAATTTAAAATATCCTGCAATGAAACTAATCATAGCAAAAGGCAGCGGCGTGGTAGCGGCAAGTATGATAATTACCCATCCGTATTTTAAGAACATGTCGCCATATTTTTTTAAATTTTTCTGAAGTACTACTATCCTTGCAATTTTTGCAGCATTCAAATACCTGCCCGCTAAAAAAGCAATAAATCCGCATAGAGAAGA
>JANPMI010000283.1:0-3099 GCA_031422725.1 Chitinophagaceae bacterium
CCGGGAAATTTTTCCGCAAACAAAAGATGTATTGGTAACAAGGGCTGTACCTGTTGGAATTGAGATTGCAGAAGGTGATTATAAAACAGCAACGATTGATGCCACTTATTTCGGTGCTATTGTTCAATACCCCAATGACAAAGGTTCGATAGAAGATTACAGGAATTTTATTAATACAGTTCATGCTGCCGGTGCTTATGTGGCTATGGCAACTGATTTATTAGCACTGACCTTATTAACTCCTCCCGGAAAACTCGGAGCTGATGTAGCCATTGGTTCTGCACAGCGTTTTGGTGTGCCGTTGGGTTACGGCGGACCTCATGCGGCTTTCATGTCATGCAAAGATGATTTTAAAAGAAATATTCCCGGCCGCATTATCGGTATCAGTATAGATGCGCAGGGCAACAGGGCTTTGCGGATGGCCTTGCAAACAAGGGAACAACATATCAAAAGAGAAAAAGCTACTTCGAATATTTGTACTGCACAGGCATTATTGGCTAATATGGCTGCCATGTATGCGGTATTTCATGGCCCCGATGGATTGACAAATATTGCGAAAAGAGTTGCTTTATTAACGCAAACCATTGCAGAAGCTATTTCAGCAAGAGGTTTTCAATTAGTATCAGACAATTTCTTCGACACCATTGTAGTGAAAACAAAAGATGTTGCAACGATAAAAGAAAAAGCAGAAAGACAGCTTATCAACCTTCGCTATATTGACAATAACCACATTGGAATTTCATTAGATGAGACAACCGGTGTCGGCGATTTGTACGACCTGATAAATTGTTTTGAAAACGATAAAGACCCGGTGGCATTTGATATTCACCACGACGTTGAACTGCATCATATTCCCTCTGCATTAACAAGAACTAGTTCTTTCCTTTCTCATCCTGTCTTTAATACTCACAAGAGTGAAAGCCAGATGATGCGTTACATCAAACAATTAGAGAACAAAGACCTCTCGTTGAACACTTCTATGATTTCATTGGGAAGTTGCACCATGAAATTAAATGCGGCGAGTGAAATGATGCCACTTAGCTGGACTCATTGGGGCAAAATACATCCGTTTGCACCAACCAACCAGGCAGAAGGTTATAAATATATTATTGATGAATTGGGAAAATATCTCTGCGAAATAACTGCTTTTGATGCCTGCAGCCTGCAACCCAACAGCGGTGCACAGGGAGAATATGCCGGCTTGCTAACTATCAAAGCCTGGCATGAAGCAAATGGACATCATAACAGAAATGTAATGCTTATTCCGATTTCTGCACACGGCACTAATCCTGCCAGTGCTGTAATGGCGGGAATGAAAGTGGTTGTAGTAAAAGCATTGGAGAACGGATATATTGATGTGGAAGATTTAAAAGCAAAAGCTACGCAATACAGTAACGATCTTTCCGGCATCATGATTACTTATCCGAGTACCTATGGTGTATATGAAGAAACGGTAAAAGAAATTACTGACATCATTCATCAGCATGGCGGACAGGTGTATATGGACGGTGCTTATATGAATGCACAAGTTGGCTTAACTGCTCCGGGTTTGATTGGTGCAGATGTTTGTCACCTGAATTTGCATAAAACATTTGCTATCCCTCACGGTGGCGGTGGCCCCGGCATGGGACCAATTTGTGTGAAGGAACATTTGGCAAAGTTTTTACCGGGCCACTCGTCTGACCGTCCCGGTCTGACGAGTAGCAACCAGTCAGACGGAGACCGTCAGACTGGTGCCGTATCAGCCGCACCTTATGGTTCTGCTTCCATTTTATTAATCAGCTATGGCTATATAAGAATGCTGGGCAATGAAGGTGTAAAATCAGCAACAGAATATGCTATTCTTAACGCCAACTACATGCGGGCAAGATTGGATGGAGCTTATGATATTCTTTATACCAACCATAACGGACAATGTGCTCATGAATTTATTGTTGATTTAAGACCGTTTAAAAAATCAGCAGAAGTAGAAGCAGAAGATGTAGCAAAACGTTTAATTGATTATGGATTCCATGCGCCAACGATGAGCTTCCCTGTTCCAGGAACAATAATGATTGAACCAACTGAAAGTGAAGACAAAGCAGAATTGGATCGTTTCTGCGACGCATTACTTTCCATCCGGGAAGAAATAAAAGCCATTGAAGAAGGCAAGACGGATAAAAAAGATAATGCGTTGAAAAATGCTCCACACACCCAGTTTGTAGTAATGGCGGACGAATGGAAACATCCTTACACAAGACAGGAAGCTGCTTTTCCGTTGTATTATGTTACGTTGAATAAATTCTGGCCAAGTGTGGCAAGAGTAAATAATACTCATGGCGACAGGAATTTAATTTGTACCTGTGAACCTATAGAATCTTACATGGAAGCAGAGGCTTAAAAGTGAATGGTCAATAGTGAATTGTGAATTTAAGAGCCTTGCTTTCGCAAGGCTCTTCTCATTTAGAAAATCTGGCCATACGGTCAACACTGCATAAAATTTTTTTCTTCTTTGGTACGATACTTGAATTTCCAACTCACATTAAATCCATCAATCATGAAGTTATTATTAACATTTTCCTTGCTGCTTACTACCATTTTTTTAAGCAGCTGCGGAGCTATTGAAACAATCTTTAAGGCAGGAATGTGGTGGGCCTTTATTCTAATAGGGCTTGTAGTGGCAGTTATACTTTATGTTGTTTTTAAAACAAAAAGAAAATGACAGAGCCTGTACATTGGGTGGGCATTTCCGGCAGCTTACGGAAAGAATCTTTTAACACTTGGCTTCTTTATGCAGTCAAAGAATTATTGCCCGGGAACGTAACGATGGACATACTTCCTATTGGTGATATCCCTTTATACAATGGTGATCTCGATATTCCTGCAGTAAGCAAAAGACCGGATGCAGTAAACATTTTCCGGAAAGCCCTTGCTAAAGCTGATGGTGTTATTATAGTTTCTCCTGAATATAATTATTCTATTCCCGGAGGATTAAAAAATGCTATTGATTGGGCCTCCCGTGGAGAAGATTCCCCACTTTTAAAAAAACCCGTGGCTTTGCTTGGTGCCACACCAGGCATGTGGGGGACAGTAAGAATGCAGCAGGCTTTTCATCCACTC
>JANPMI010000284.1:0-64934 GCA_031422725.1 Chitinophagaceae bacterium
ATAATGCTGTCGGCAAGGGGCAAAAATAAAAAAGCAACGAATACACTCAGCGGCACACTCAATGCTACAAAGAAGGCATTGGTAATCCCCATGAAGAACATCAGGATAATTAATACGAGAACAAACCCGATGATGATGGTATTAATAAGTTCGTTGAAAGAAGTTTTTGTCTGTTTACTCTGGTCGCCGGTAAACTCTACTCTTAAATCTTTTGGCAACTCTTCATTTTGCTGCATCTCTTCCACGGCAGCTTTCACTTTATCCGCACAGTTAATCAGGTTCTCTCCTGCCCTCTTTACAATGTTAAGCGTAACTACATTCTTACCATCCAAACGGGCATAGCTTTCTTTATCTTTAAGAGTATCTATTAGCTGAGCAATATCCCGGAGATAAACAGAGGCTCCCTGTGCACTGCTTCGCACTACTATATTCTGCAGATCCTGCACACTGGTAAACTGACCTTTTACTTTCAGGGTACGTTTCATATTACCCACTTCTATCAATCCACCGGTGATGTCGTTATTCTCCCGGCTGATGGCATTCTCAATATCCATGAAACTTACCCTTGCAGCTGTCATTTTATAGGGATGCACATTTACCTGAATCTCTCTTTCAGGTGCACCAACTATCTCCGCCCTGGTTACTTCACTCAGTTCTTCAAACTTGTCCTGCATTTTATCAGCATACACTTTCAGCTTCATCGCATCATAATCACCACTGATGTTAACGAACATTATAGGCATTTCGCTAAAAGCAAACTCCTGCACATCGGGTTGCGATGTTAAATCATTGGGTAAATCAGTTTTTGCTTTATCAATCGCATCTTTTACTTTTTGTTTGGCCAGTTCTGTTTTTACATCGGTGTCAAACTCTACTACTATCAAACTATAATCGGCCTGGGAAGTGCTTTGAATCTTATTTACCTTGGCGCCGCTGATGCCTTTCAGTTGTTTTTCTATCGGTCTTGTCACCAGGTTCTCAATATCCTTGGGTGAGTTACCTACATACACCGTGGCTACAGAAATAGTAGGCACCACTATATCGGGGAACTGCTCCTTTGGCATGGAATTGAACTTTATCAATCCATACAGGGTAATAAGAATAGCAATTATATAAATAGCAGTTTTATTATCAATGGCCCAACTGGTGGGGCGAAACTGTTTGAACTTGTCCGTAATGCCTTCAAAAACTTTCATCTGAAATATTTTAGATCGTCAATTAATTTTGGTTTTGCCAGCGACATTACTACTATCATCTTTTGTCTCCGCCCTGGCGGGGCTCTTGTACTATAGTAATTCTATTCAGCATTTACATTTTCTCCTGCAATTCCCGAATTGACACTTGATGCTATTGTTTTTTGTTGAACCCCCTCCGGGGTTCAGAATACATCGTATCGTTTTAATCTCCGGGTTTCACCCGGAGCTACCAATATTTTACCCCTTCGGGGTAATGGGTTGTTCTGCTTTAAATACTTTAGCCTAATGCATTGACTCATTGATCTAAGTCTCTCCGCCAACTGGCGGAGTACAGGGGTTTATTTCCCGGTAGTTACCGCCTGCCCGTCATACACTGTCTGATAACCTTCGGTTATTATCAACTCACCACCGGCCAAACCACTTTTTATTTCAATAAATCCGTTATAGGCTTCGCCAACATTTACCACTTTTTTTCTGGCCACCATTTTATCACCGGCTTTTTCCATTACATATACATACTTATTTTTTTCATCACTCTGCACCACATTTACAGGTACTGTAATAGTTGCTTTGGCTTCATAGTCTAATATTTTCATCGTAGCTGTCTGGTTGGGTTTCAATAAAGGGTCGGAAGGAAGTTTTGCCTCCACAGTAAATGATCTTGTAGTAGGATCAATTGATCCACCCACCACACTGATGACTGACTGATAAGGGGGCTTGCCATTTTCAGGAACAACCACTTCTACCTTATCTCCTTTTTTTACCCTGGATATATAGTTCTCCGGTACATTGGTAACTATTTTTAAATTATTGTTATTGACAATGCGGATACCAGCACCCGGCATGGCTGCACTCTGCGGAGAAAAAAACTCACCTACGGTAACATTCATTTCATCAATCGTTCCGCTGATGCCTGCATATACATTCGACATATTTGACTGCTCCTGCGCTATAGACACCTGAGCCTGTGCTGCTCGTAGCTGAGCTGCCAGTGCATCTACATCTGCTTTCGCATTGATTACATTTATTTCAGCACCGATGCCTTGCTGCCATAAATTCTGGTAACGTTCATACACGGTTTGTGCCTGGGCCAGCCTTGCTTTCAACACTCCTGTTTGTTGCTGTGCAGCTACCACAGATTGTCTTGCCATCGCATTATCTAATTTCAAAATCAGCTGGCCTTTACTTACTTTACTGCCGGCTTTTACATAAATGGCTTTTACCAAACCTCCTTGTCCTGTAGGCGCAACATAAGCCATCCCTTCTGCATCAATCTTACCCTGCAATTCTATAAAATGGGCAAAGTCCTGTATGCGGAGCGTATCAACACTTACTAATTTCTGCACCTGTTGAGTAGCTTTGGGGTCTGCTTTGGTTATCTGTTCTTCTAATTTGCGGATATCAGCATCCAACCCATTTTTTTCTTTTTTCAGTTTTTCTAATTTTGCTTTCATGTCACTAACATCCCCTTTTTGATCTTTTGCACCGGCTCCGCAGGAGGCCAGGAAGAATGCTGTCACAACAATAATTCCTAATGCAGTTGTAGTTCTTTTCATATAATATTTATTAATCTCTGAAATCATATTAAATCTTTTAATCCCCCGCTTTGGGCGGGGCAAGCCGTGTTTATAATTTCCCCAATGCTTTTAAATAACTCACTTTTGCGACGATGGCATCGTACAATGCCTTGAAATAATTAGACTGCGCCTGCTGCAGGTCTGTGTCGGATCGTAGTATTGAAAAACTTGACCCGGTTCCCACTTCATATTTTTTCTTTTCTGCGTTATATACTTTTTCAGCCAGTTTCATATTGTCTTCCTGCACATCCATGGTTAGTATAGCATTGACTAATGTGTTCTTTGCCACTGTTTTTTCCAGGTCAATTCCTTTTTTGGCCTGGTCCAGTGTGTTTTCTACTTTCTCCAGGTTAAGCCTTGCCTGCTGAATTTTATATTTCTTCTGAAACCCGTCAAATAGGGGAATGTTGACACTAATTCCTACTTGATTGGTGTTGTACCAAAACCAGGGGCTGCTGTTTGCATTCATGGAAGCGGAATTGCGTTGCCCGGTTTTTTGAAACTGATAAAATGCTGATACCGTAGGGAAATAGGAAAGCTGGTGCCGCCTGATATCATAGCCCTGCAATTGTTTTGCTTTATTGAGCAATTTTATTTCGTTGCGGTCTTCGTATGAAAAACTTTCCTCCAGTATTCCTTCTTTTATTTGTGCCGGTGTTAATGTGTCTTTTAATACGAGGGTGTCAGACTGAGTAAGACCCAGTGTCATTTTTAAAACGGCATAGCCAATGGCGATTCCATTTTTTAATTGATTTTCTACAGCTTTAGTATTGTTAAGTGAAACAGTAGCTTTATCAATATCTAATTTTTCTGCAAACCCATTTTGATACATGATGTCCATATCATGCGATAATTTCTCAAGCCGCTTTAAACTTTCCTGAACAAATATTAATTGTTTCTCCCCGATTAATGCCGCATAATAGCTTTTATATACCGCTTCTCTCACTTTGTCTTCTGCCACTTTTATCTGCAGATCTCCTGATTGCAGTAAAGCCTTTCTTGCTTCTAAACCAACAAATACCTGTGGTTCAAACAGCAGTTGTTGCACAGTGGCACCCATCTGCAGGTTCCACGGAGATATAAAAGAAAAATTTCTTACGTTAAACTCTCCGTCAGCAGTTATCGTATTTCCGCTTCCGTCTTTCACTCCTTCTCTTTTCAATATATCATAAATGGACAATTCCGTTGCATCAGGAAATTGTATCAGTGGCAGCGTCAGGTAATGGTTGCCCTGCAAAGAAGCCGACACCTGGGGCAATGCCAATCCAGTTATCTCTTTATTCCTTGCCTCCGCAATCCGGTAATCAAGTTTTGCGTTTTTTATATCGTTAACATTTTTAAAAGCAATGTCCACCGCATCTTTCGCTGTGATGATGTAACGCTGCTGTGCCTGTATGGTGGAAGTACATAAAGCAATAATCATTACCAATAACCATCTTTTATTTCCTGCTTTCCTCATGTATAAATTTTTTTTGACGTTGTTCATTGTATTTCTGAATCATTTTATGTCCTTTAATAGTGGCGAGCCCGTAAGTGAAATTTTCAATGATCATTTCAGAAGTGGTGGCCAGGTTGTATTTGCCGGGTGGAAACACAGATACATTAAAAGGAATCATCATTGACTCAATCCGGAATTTTGACATCACCTCCACATTAATATCATTGCGGTAGTATTCATCTTTAATTCCCCACTCAATATTGGCCCGGATAATCTGCAGCAGGAATTTTTCTTTGTACTCCCTGAACCGCTGGAAAGCTTTAAAATGGAATTTTTCCATATCGTACAGCAGCATGGGGTTCATATTACTGAACTCTTCCATGATGTGCTCCATGGTAAGAAAAATTTCATGTATCGCATCTTTTGCTTCCTTCCGGCAATTAATACAATCACCCTGGACAATATTTATATGACCATCTACCACTGCTTCTACCAGTTCATCTTTATCGGCAAAATACTGGTATAATGTTTTTTTAGACATCCCCAGGTTATTGGCAATGTCATCCATAGATACCGAGCGGATGCCATACTGCATAAACAACTCCTCCGCCTTTACTGATATTCTTTCTTTGTGGTCCATTTTTTCTGAATTCGGACACAAAACTATGGAAACTTTTTTTGTAACCAAAGTTTCCATCCGCTTTTTTTGACCGTTCACCGATTTTTTACCCCGACCGGGACATATTTTTTAAGTTATCTTAGCCTGTAAATCAGCTAATGAGTAAGGCACTAAAAACTGAACCCAAAAGTAACCTCAGACAAATATTCCGTTTTTTTGTTCAGGGCCTTATTATCCTTGCGCCGATTGGCATTACGGCCTATGTACTCTATTGGCTGTTTGATAAGGTGGACAGCATTCTGCGGCCCTATGTAAATATTCCCGGGCTGGGCTTTGTTATCATTATAATATTTGTCATCCTGGTGGGCTGGATCAGTTCTAC
Source organism: Chitinophagaceae bacterium (assembly GCA_031422725.1). GTDB lineage: Bacteria > Bacteroidota > Bacteroidia > Chitinophagales > Chitinophagaceae > JJ008. Next base: position 5,213 of record JANPMI010000284.1, read on the forward strand.
TTTCCTGATGGGCAGTTTTATTAACTTCTTTGATCAGTGGATGGAGAGAACGCCGGGTATTAAGTTTATTTACACCTCTACAAAAGATTTTTTTGAAGCCTTTGCAGGTGATAAACGAAAATTTAATAAGGCGGTGCTGGCCAATGTTTTTTCGGAAGAAGTGTGGATTATTGGTTTTTTAACGGATGAAGAAATGCTGAAGTTTGATATGGGAGCAAATGCTGTCGCCGTCTATGTGCCGCAGGCATACAACTTTGCCGGCCAGTTATATATTCTTCCGAGAGAAAAGGTAAAAAAAATAGAAAAAATATCCCCGGGTGAAGCCATGAAATATGCCGTAACCGGCGGTGTGGTAGATTTAGATGCTGAAAGAAAGGAAGATTCAAAAAACGAATTAAAAAAACCTGAAAATTGAAAATGATTTAACTTGTTGTGTACTTAAAGTTTCGCCCGGGTGATAAAAAAAATACTCATTACTTCCTTTTCTTTTTTTCTTGCACAGTATTGCTTTTGCTGGGGCTTTTATGCCCACAAAAAAATAAACTACTACGCTGTTTTCCTGCTGCCACCGGAAATGATGATATTGTATAAACCGCAGATAGATTTTTTGGCTGAACACTCAGTGGACCCCGATAAAAGAAGATATGCTGTGCCGGAAGAAGGCCCCCGGCATTATATAGATATTGACCATTATGGAAAATATCCTTACGACTCTTTGCCCCGGAAATGGAATGATGCGGTGTCAAAATATTCAGAAGATACATTGAATGCCTATGGCATTGTGCCCTGGTGGTTGCAAACCATGCTTTACCGCCTCACCGATGCTTTCAAAGAAAAAAACCAGGCTAAGATTTTAAAATACTCTGCTGAAATCGGTCATTATATTGCTGATACTCATGTGCCGCTGCACGCCAACACCAATCACAACGGTCAATTCACTGATCAAAAAGGTATTCATGGTTTTTGGGAAAGCAGGATACCTGAATTACTGGCAGAAAAAGAATGGGATTTTTTTATCGGCAAAGCAGAGTACATCAAAAACCCCGCAGACTTTATTTGGAAAAGAGTGTTGGAAAGTGCTGCCGCATCCGACACGGTGTTAACTTATGAAAAAGAACTAACTAAAAAATTTCCCGGCGATCAGAAATTCTCCTTTGAAGACCGGAATGGAATAATCATCCGGCAATACTCTTCCGCATTTTCCAAAGCCTATGATGCTATGCTGAAAGGGATGATAGAAAGAAGAATGCGGCAATCCATCTATGGGGTGGCTTCCTTTTGGTACACTGCCTGGGTAAATGCGGGGCAGCCTGATTTAAAAAATCTTGCCAACAAAGAATTCTCTGCAGAGGACCTGAAGGAGTTTGAAAGCCTTAATAATTCCTGGAAGAATGCCGGCATCAAAGGCCGGGAACATGAATAAGTTTTTATGAATTAATCATCTGTTCTGTTTGACTACAGCTTATGTTTTCCGATGATATTGTTTTACTTTTATTATCCTGTTACACCAAGACTAATGTATATGAAAAAAATTATCCCTTTTTTATTTGCTTTTGCAATAACAGTAAATACTTCTGCGCAACAACTCATTTTTGATTTGATGGAAAGAACTGATATTTCTATCAGCGATGCAGAAACAATTGCCAACCGCTATTTCGACAGTGCAGGTACAGGTCGTGGCACAGGCTATAAACAGTTTCAACGCTGGTTATATGAACGTAAATTTCATACGGATGAAAATGGTTATTACATAACTCCTCAAACAGAATGGAATAATTATATACAAAGCCGCAATGGTTTAACACCTAATGCTGTTACCGCCGGCAACTGGACGGAATTAGGACCTTTCGGATGGAACCGCACCACCAGCTGGAACCCCGGTACCGGAAGAATTTCAGCAATGGCTATTCATCCGGCCAATGAATCCATCATATATGTTGGATCACCCGGAGGTGGATTATGGAAATCGGTGAATGCCGGTGTTACCTGGCAACCACTTACAGATAATAATTCGCAGTGGATGTCCATTTTTTCCATTACGATTGACCCTGCTGCTCAAAATATTGTTTATGCAGGAACCAGTGGCAGCGGAGTAATAAAATCAACTAATGCAGGTGCCACCTGGGCAGCGGCAGGTGCCGGCCCTTCGGGTACTATCCGTAAAATTCTGATTCATCCGGCATCTGCTAATATTGTTTTTGCCTGTGCCAGCAACGGAATATTCAGATCAGCTAATAACGGCACTTCATGGACACAGGTGCATACCGGCAGCAAAGAAGATATAGAATTTAAACCCGGTGATATGAACATCATGTATGCTTCCGGCAATGATGTTGTTCGTTCTGTTGATAATGGTGTGACATGGACACCCGTTGGAGCAGCCGAGGGTATTACCAATACCGGGAGGACGTTAATAGCCATATCACCTGCCAACCCTAATTATGTTTATGCTGTTCAGGCAAGTGGCAGTCTTTTCGGAAGAATGTACAAATCAACTGATGCGGGATTAACCTTTATAACAACTGTAGTGGGTAACCCTGCCAGCGGCACTAATTATTTTGGATATGAAGCCAACGGTACAGGCACTTCAGGGCAGGCCGGGTATGATATGGCAATGGATGTATCGCCAACTAATGCAGATGATGTGTATATAGCTGGAATTATTTGCTGGAGGTCTGTAAACGGAGGTACTTCTTTTACACCGCTCACCGAATGGTTTTTACCTAACGGTACCGGGTACAATCATGCTGATGTACACGGGTTGCAATGGATAAACAGTACACTTTATTCTATCTCTGATGGAGGTATTTATAAAAGTACAGACCTGGGAGACAACTGGACAGATCTTTCAACGGGTTTAGGTATCCGTCAATTTTATCGTATTGCTAATTCGCAAACCAATGCAAATGTCATTACCGGTGGCGCACAGGATAATGGCACTGTGGCAAGGCAGGCATCAGGTACTTGGGTTGACTGGCTGGGTGCAGATGGCATGGAAGGTTTGGTAAGTCCTACGGATCATCTTAAACTTTGGGGAACCAGCCAAAACGGAAGTATCTACAGATCTACCAACGGAGGGAATACATATAGTGGATTGCCAAAACCTTCCAATGGCCAATGGGTGACACCACTGTTTATTCATCCTACCAATGAAACAATTGTATATGGCGGCTGGACAGGTGTATATAAATCAACCACCAGTGGCACAAGCTGGACAAATATTTCCGGTGCCAGCATAACAACAACATTGGCTGACCTGGCCGTGGCTCCTTCGAATCCTGCTTTTATTTATGCATCGAACAATAATATTTTATATGTTACCACTGATGATGGTGCTACCTGGGCAACAAGAACAGCACCTGCCACTATTAATGATATAACGGTTGACCCTACTAATCCTTCCAAAATATGGATTGCCTGCAACAGCACTACCAACCGGGTAATGGTTTCAACAGATGCAGGAGTAACTTTTACCAACATCTCATTCAACCTTCCTGCTATTGTTGCAAGAACTGTAATTGTTGATGACGAAACACCGAGAGGAATTTATGTTGGAATGAATATTGGTGTTTATTATAAAGATGAAGTGGCCACCAACTGGGCTTCTTATTCCGATAATCTCCCATTAGTTGCCATCAATGAAATTGAAATACAAAAAGTGGCCGGTAAAATAAGAGTGGCTACTTATGGGCGGGGTGTCTGGGAAAGTCCGGTGGTTCCGGCTTGTGCCGCTTCTGCTCCGGTTGCTGATTTTACTGCTAATGCCGTGAATATATGTGTTGGGCAAACAGTTGCTTATACCAACACCAGTACTAATTGCCTGAGTGTTTATGCCTGGACTTTTGCAGGAGGTACTCCGGCTAATTCCACCGCTACCAATCCAACGGTGATCTATAACACTCCGGGCAGTTATGCAGTTTCACTTACGGTAACAAATCCCGGCGGCACCAATACAAAAACTGTGAATGGTTATATAACAGTAAACACAAACCTGGCGCACAGCATCAGCATTTCTTCACCCAATACAAATATCTGCGCCAATCAAACAGCTACATTTAATCTTACTTCTAATAATGGCGGCACCTCTCCAACTATTTCCTGGTTCAAAAATGGTGTACCTATTCCCGGAACCAGTGGATTAACGACTGTTACTTTATCAGGCCTGAATAATAATGATATTATCACCTCCAGCGAAACAACCAGTGCTTCCTGTGCTACACCCGCAACAGCCATTTCAAATGCAATAACAGTTAGTGTGTCACTTAATGTAATGCATACTGCTTCTATTACAACGCCAAAAACATCACTGTGTTCTGGTGAATCAGCAACATTTACATTAACAAATGCGAACCAGGGAACTTCACCTGTTATCACCTGGTTCAGAAATGGTGTTTCCATTCCGGGAACAGCCGGTTTAACGTCCATTACTATTACTGCACTGGTAAATGGTGATGTAATTACCAGCAGCGAAACATCCAATGCACCATGTGTAACACCGGTTACAATAACTACTAATGCTATTACACTTACTGTTACACCAAAACCAGCCAAACCAACCATCACTCAAAATATTGGTGACTTGTTGTCTTCTGCAACAGGTGGTAACCAGTGGTTTCTTAACAGCGTTGCCATCAACAATGCTACAGGTATTGCCTTCCACCCGGTTACAAATGGAATATACCAGGTGCAGACTACTGTTAATAGTTGCGCCAGCCTTATTTCTGATCCTTTCAACCTAACCATTGAAGGTGTAAATAAACTTTATCCTGTGCCAACCACCGGACAGGTAACGTTTGATTTTTTTGCACCTGTTGGTTCATCAAAGTATCATATCACTTTATATAATAGTGCGGGGCAGTTGGTTCACCAGGAAAATGGCTCAATCCAGCCGGGATTGAACAGGCTGACGTATAATTGGGAGAGGCTGGCTGCCGGTATCTACCAATTGCAGATGCAAATGGGTACGGCGGTGCAATATAAAAAGAGATTGATGATACAATAAAATAGCAAGAAATAAAAGACTGCACAATCCATGACTGAGCAGTCTTTTATTTCCATGGATCTGCCTTTTATTCTTTATTTACCAGATGACTGAAAGACCAAACTATTCAACTGGACAATGATTGAGAACAATGCCACCAGATATTTCAGCTAAAACTATTTTCCTAAAGTTGTAACTTTATAAGAATACAGTCAACCACCTGTATCAACCAAAAAAAAGACATGAAAAAGAACGTCCTGCTGCTGGCCGCAACATTATTGCTTGCCTCTTCCCTTATTGCACAAACCACTCTTCTGAGTTACGGCGCTACCTGGAAATACCTTGACAATGGAAGTAACCAGGGTACAGCCTGGAGAGAAACATCATTTAATGATGCATCCTGGGCGCAGGGGCCTGCACAATTAGGGTATGGCGATGGTGATGAGGCCACCATTGTGAGTTATGGGCCAAATTCAAGTCAGAAATATATCACCACCTATTTTCGTAAAACTATTACTGTTACCAATGCTTCATCTTATACCGGGTTTACATTGAATATAAAAAGAGATGATGGTGCTGTAGTTTATATAAACGGGACCGAAAGATTCAGGACTAATATGCCTGCCGGTACCGTCTCTTACACAACCAGGGCATCCACAGATGCTTCGGATGATGGAAACACCCCACAAAATGTATCGTTAGCTGGAGGTGTTTTTGTGGAAGGAACAAATGTAATCGCTGTAGAAATTCATCAGCGCAGCCGCACCAGCACTGATATCTCTTTTGATTTACAACTGACCGGCACTGGTGATATTACTCCCCCCGTAGTGAGTACATATTCTCCTTCAGATAACTCAACTAATGTCGCCATTAATTCAAATCTTGTACTAACCTTTAATGAAACCATTCAAAAAGGTACCGGCAATATATTAATCAAGGAAGGGAGTATTACCACTCAAACAATTGATGTAACATCAGCAACTGTGACCGTAGCAGGAAATGTTGTGACCATCAACCCGGCCGATTTCACCAATGGAGCCGCCGTAAATATTGAAATTACCGCAGGGGCATTTAAGGATCTGGCTAACAATAATTATGCTGGCATCAGCAATCCCACTACCTGGAATTTTACCATTGTCATTGCTGATATAATACCGCCGGCAGTAACTGTATATTCACCTGCTGATAATGCAATAAATGTTGCTGTCAATGCAAATCTTGTTCTCACCTTCAATGAAAATATTCAGAAAGGAACAGGAAACATTTTAGTAAAAGAAGGCGGAGTTATTACTCAAACTATTGATGTATTATCTGCCACTGTAACTGTTACCGGGAACACAGCAACTATTGACCCTGCTAACTTTACCAACAGCGCTGCTGTAAACATCGAAATTAACGCCGGTTCGTTTAAAGACCTGGCTAATAACAATTATGCCGGTATTGCTGATGCCACTACCTGGAATTTCACCATTATTGATGCTGACCTGACACCGCCTGCTGTAACAAGTTATTCACCGCCTGATAATGGAACAAATGTGCTGATCAGCAGCAACCTTGTTCTGACATTCAATGAATCAGTTCAGAAAGGAACAGGGAATATTTTAATCAAAGAAGCTGGTGTTACTACTCAAACCATTGATGTGACAGCAGCGTCCGTAACAGTTGCAGGAAATATTGTCACTATCAATCCTTCTGATTTTGGATATTCAGCGGCCGTAAATATTGAAATTGCTGCAGGTGCTTTTAAAGATTTAGCTAATAATAATTATGCCGGCATTAATGATGCCACCACCTGGAATTTCAATACAGAAGCAGCCCCATCCGGCCCGCAAACATTTATTGCTTTCGGAGCAGCCTGGAAATATCTTGATAATGGAACCAACCAGGGTACCACCTGGAGAGCTTCCTCTTTTAATGACGCAGCATGGGCAAGCGGCAATGCACAGTTAGGTTATGGTGATGGTGATGAAGCAACCGTAGTAAGCTTCGGACCTAATTCCAGCGCAAAATATATAACTACTTATTTCCGAAAAACAATTAACATCAGTAATCCCGCTGCTTTTTCAGCATTCAATGGTAGTGTGAAAAGAGATGATGGAGTAGTTATCTATGTTAACGGTACAGAAGTCTATCGCAATAATATGCCAACAGGAACTATAGCTTACACTACCCTTGCTTCTTCGGCAGCAAGTGACGATGGTAATACCCCACAAAACTTTACTATCAGTCCGTCTGCTTTTGTAAGTGGTGATAATGTAATTGCAGTTGAAATGCACCAGAATGCCGGCACCAGCAGCGACCTTAGTTTTGATATACAATTAATAGGCGCCGTGCCGGGAACTGCTTTGCTTACCCGTGGCCCATATATGAATTCGGCTTTGCAAAACAGTATTGTTATAAGATGGAGGACTGATGTAGCTACTAACAGCAAAGTAAATTATGGAACAACTGCGGGAAGTTTAACTCAATCATTTACAGACAATACATCAACTACAGAGCATGTTATAACCTTAACGGGCTTAACACCCAATACGCTGTATTATTACAGTATTGGTTCTGCAATACAAACATTGCAGGGAGATGCAACTAATTATTTTAAAACCATGCCTGTTGCAGGCAGCACCCAAAAAATAAGAATCATGGCAATGGGTGATATGGGCAACAATTCCACTAACCAGGTAAATGTGCGGAATGCCTGGCAGGCTTTTAACGGAACTAATTACACAGATGCCTGGATATTACTGGGAGATAATGCTTACACCAATGGAACCGATGCAGAATATCAAACCAATTTCTTTAATATCTATCAGAATAGTTTAACCAAAAACCATGTATTGTGGCCTGCACCGGGCAATCATGATTATGCTCAAAGTGCTGCAAGACAGGCAGACCATTTAATACCTTATTACGATATGTTTACTTTGCCACGGAATGGCGAGGCAGGCGGCGTAGCATCCAACACCGAAGCATATTATTCTTACAACTATGCTAATGTTCATTTTGTGGCACTGGATTCTTACGGTTGGGAAACAGGTAGTACAAGATTGTACGATACACTTGGGCCACAGGCAGTTTGGTTAAAACAGGACCTGGCTGCAAACACACAGCCATGGACAGTGGTGTATTTTCATCATCCTCCATATACTAAAGGTTCGCATAACAGTGATACAGAATCGGAGTTGATTAATATGCGGCAGAATATTGTACCTATTTTGGAAAGGTATAAAGTTGACCTTGTTTTGAGTGGCCACAGTCATAGTTACGAAAGAAGCTATTTAATAAATGGGCACTACGGAGTAGAAAACACCTTTAGCTTAGCCAGTCATGCATTAAGTTCGTCCAGTGCAAAATATGACGGAACAACTAATTCCTGTACCTACATTAAAAATACATCCGAAGTAAGAAATGGTATTGTGTATGCATTGGTTGGTTCTGCCGGCCAGTTAGGCGGAACTACAACAGGCTATCCGCATGATGCGATGTATTATTCCAATGTTACTAATGGTGGCACCTTATATTTTGAAGTAGAGAATAATCTTTTAGCGGCTAAATGGATTGGTGCAGATGGAATTATACGGGACAATTTCACCATTATGAAGGATGTAAATAAAACCACCAGTTTATCTGTTCCTTCCGGCACACCTACACAGTTAACAGCCAGTTGGATTGGCAATTATAACTGGAGTACCAGCGAAACCACCCGTACGATTACTGTGTCGCCGGTTGCTAACACTGTTTATTCGGTTGCCGATAACAATGGTTGTTTAACAGACGTATTTAATATTACTATTAACGGTAACAGGCCAGTTGAACTGAAGAAGAACCCATACACCACTGAGAACTTTTCGCTTAAAGTTCTGCCTTCCGTAGTAAAAAGAGGACAACCGGTGATAGTACAGACAAATGCTGAACAAACCGTAAAAGCATCTCTTATTGACATAACAGGTAAGGTACTGGAAGACTTTGTTTTCACAAAAACACTTTCAATATCTACGGGGAAGCTTCACAGCGGGGTATATTTTATCAGGCTCCAGGATAAAAATAAGTCGCAGATGCAGAAGCTGGTTGTAGTGGATTAATTTGACTGCTTAAAACATAAAACCGGGTCCTGACCGAAGCCAGTGACCCGGTTTTATGTTTTGTTTTATCCGGCAGTAATTTTGTTTCTTTGCATGCTGAATAATAAACATGTTGAATACTACAGCTACGATGATACATAATTTTAATGCCGGCCCTTCCATTTTGCCCAAAGAAGTTTTTGAAGAAGCCAGTGAGTCTGTTCTTGATTTCAATAATACCGGGCTTTCTATTTTAGAAATCGGGCACCGGACTACCCTGTTTCAACCGGTAATGGAAGAAGCAAGAAGCTTAGTAAAAGAACTGATGGAGCTGGACGATGACCATGAAGTTTTGTTTTTGCATGGCGGCGCCACTACACAGTTTATGCAAATCCCCATGAACCTGTTGAATGAAAATGAGATAGCAGCTTACACTGAAACCGGCGCCTGGGCCATCAAAGCCATTAAGGAAGCAAAACTCTTTGGCCATGTAGAAATCGTTGGCTCATCAAAAGAAGATAATTATACAACCATCCCAAAAAATATTACGGTAACTCCTACTGCTTCTTATCTCCACATCACTACCAATGAAACGATTGCCGGTACCCAATGGCATACGCTGCCTTATGATTGTGGTGTACCGTTGGTAGCGGATATGAGCAGTGATATACTTAGCAGAGAGCTTGATTTCAATAAGTTTGATTTGATTTACGCAGGGGCACAAAAAAATATGGGTGCGGCGGGAGTTAACCTGGTAGTAGTAAACAAAAATGTTTTAGGGAAAGTAAAACGTACTATTCCTACCATTCTTGATTACCGCAATCACATCAAAGAAGATAGTATGCTGAATACGCCGCCAGTATTTGCGGTGTATGTGGCTATGTTGACGCTGCGCTGGTTAAAAAACAAAGGTGGTGTGGGTGCTATTGAAAAGATAAACAATGAAAAAGCAAAATTATTTTACGACACCCTGGATGCATTGCCACTGTTCAAAGGACCCGTTGCCAGCGAAGACCGCAGTAAAATGAATGCTGTGTTTGTGATGCAGGATGAGGCGATGGAAAAAGATTTTCTAGAACTATGCAAGAATGAAGATATGGTGGGCATAAAAGGTCACCGCAGCGTTGGCGGCTTCCGGGTTTCTATGTATAATGCATTGCCATTGGAAAGTGTAAGAGCTTTGACTGATTTAATGAAAGAATTTGCAATTAAAAAAGGATAATTACATGGCTATTATAAAACCATTCAATGCGCTAAGACCAAAAGCAGAAATTGCCACACAGGTAGCATCAAAACCCTACGATGTATTAAACAGCGAGGAAGCAAGAGCGGAAGCCAACGGCAATCCTTTTTCCTTTCTTCATATAACTAAATCTGAAATCGATTTGCCTGCTGATATTGATTCGCATAGTGCAGAAGTCTATGAAAAAGCAAAGGAGAATTTGCAGCAACTGATTGTTAACGGTATTTTATTCAAAGAAGAAAAGCCCTGCTATTATATTTATCAGTTAGTGATGAATGGAAGAAGCCAGACCGGCCTTGTTTGTGTTTCTTCGGTGGAGGATTATTTCAATAATATCATTAAGAAACATGAATTCACCCGGCCCGAAAAAGAAAAAGACCGTATTGACCATATGCGGACCATCGAAGCACAGACAGGTAATGTATTTATGGCTTATCGTGATGTGACGGAAGTAAATGCTCTTATCAACGGCTGGAAGACCACCAATAAACCGGTATATGATTTTATGGCTGCTGATGGCATTCAACATAGCATTTGGGTGATTGACAGGGATATTGTTATTAATTCCATTACACAGTTGTTCAACACCAATGTTCCTTTCACCTACATTGCAGACGGACATCACCGGGCTGCTTCTGCTGCCAAAGTAAGCAAGCAATTAGCTGACAGTGGCGATGCAAAATATTTCCTCACCACCATTTTTCCTGCCAGCCAACTGGCTATTTTAGATTATAACAGGGTGGTAAAAGATTTGCATGGATTAACAGCAGCAAAACTTATCAGTCGCCTGCAGGATGATTTCTTTATCACCTTAAGTTCTGAACCTGTAAAACCATCACAGCTTCATGAATTTGGCATGTACCTGGAAGGTCAATGGTATATTCTGGGTGCCAGGAAAGGAACCTATACGAATGATCCTATTGGCATACTGGATATAACCATTTTATCCAATAATATTCTTGGTAAACTGCTGGGAATAAAAGACCAGCGGACAGAAAACAGGATTGATTTCGTTGGTGGCATCCGTGGATTACAGGAACTGGAAAAAAGAGTGAACAGCGGGGAAATGAAAGTGGCATTCAGTTTGTACCCTGTTACTATTGAGCAGTTATTTGATATTGCAGACAGCGGAAAGGTGATGCCTCCGAAAAGCACCTGGTTTGAGCCTAAACTGAGGGATGGCCTGCTGACACACCTTATTTAGGCTTTGGCTGCTGAAATATTTGTTATTTTGCAACAGGGGCGTTCTTTATAACGTCTCTTCTTTTTTAATTTGCAGTATGAAAAAAATCATATCCTTATTTATCGCCTTATCGTTCACTTTTGCAGCCCTTGCACAACCGGAAGACCCCAAAGTATTGCATGAAACCGCAAAAACTTTTATGCGGTCGGGTGATTTTGACAATGCTATCATTGTACTGATCCGGGCCCTGCAGCAGGATAACAAAAACCTGGAAATGCAAAAAGACCTGGTGATGAGTTATTACCTGAAAAGAGACTATGCAAAAGCGTTGGATGGTGTAAAGGCATTGATTGACCGGGATGATGCCGATGTGGTTACTTACCAGATAGCCGGAAATGTATATAAGGCCCTCGAAGAAGTAAAAGATTGTGAAAAGGTCTATACTAAAGGGTTGAAAAAATTTCCCAAAAGCGGTGCTTTACACAGTGAGTATGGCGAGTTATTATGGGCTGAAAAAGATTTCTCTGCTATTAAGCATTGGGAAGAAGGAATAAAAGTGGATCCTGCTTATGGCGGCAATTACTATAATGCCGCATTATATTATTTCTACGCCAAAGACAAGGTATGGAGCCTTATTTACGGGGAAATATTTGTAAACATGGAAAGCCTTAGCGAAAGAGGTGCTGCTATGAAACAGCAATTGCTGCAGGCCTACAAAGAAAAACTCTTTGCTGATGCAGACCTGATGAAAGGCGAAGAGAAAAACAAAAGTGAATTTGCTAAAAGTTTCCTCGAAGGAATGGGCAAACAAGCTTCCTTAGCCAACAAGGGCATTACTACTGAAACCCTTACCATGATACGTACCAGGTTTATTCTCGACTGGTATGCTAATAAAGCGGCTAAATTTCCTTTCCGATTGTTTGATTTTCACCGGCAATTGCTCTCAGAAGGTATGTTTGATGCTTATAATCATTGGCTTTTTGGCCCCACAGAAAACCTGGCCGCTTATGAGAATTGGACAAAGACACATGCGGAAGAATATAATGGATTTAATACTTTTCAAAAAAGCAGGGTGTTCCGTATGCCCCCGGGCCAGTATTACCAGGTAAATTAATAAACGATATAATTGGTGAAACAGTCCCCGCAATAATGTAGGGACTGTTTTTTTATGTATATGTTTTTGCTTAAATTGTCTGACTATTGCCGCTCAGGCTACTGATTAGTTAACTTCAATTACGATTGCACCATGACAGAACCAAAAAGACTTTTTGACTGCATACAATATCACCTCGATAAAAAACCCCTCGAGGATATGCTGGCTGCAAAAGAAGGCGGGCAGTGGAAAAAATACAGCACTGCTGAAGTAAAAAGTATAGTGGACAATCTCAGTGCAGGTTTATTAAGTCTGGGTATAGGTGGTAATGATATGACTCCCGAAGGCAGGGATAAAGTGGCTATTCTTTGCAAGAACCGTCCGGAATGGATAATGCTTGATATGGCGGTGCAGCAAACCGGCGCCATGCTGGTACCTGTTTACCCCACTATCAACGTAAATGAACTGGAGTTTGTACTAAAAGATGCCCAGGTAAAAATGGCATTTGTCAATGATGAAGATTTGTTTTTAAAAGTGCTGAGCCTGAAAGAAAAAGTAAGCAGCCTGAATGATATTTTCACCTTTGAACATGTTGCCAATGCACGGCACTGGAAAGAAGTAACGGCATTAAGCACCCCGCAATTGATTGATCAGGTAAAATTGATTAGTGATAAAATTGATTTTGAAGATCTGGCGACTATCATTTACACATCAGGTACTACCGGCACTCCCAAAGGAGTAATGTTGTCGCACCGGAATATTATTTCCAATGTAATGGCCAGCATTCCCTGTTTTCCTCCAGGTGAGGAACTCCGTTCGCTGAGTTTTTTACCCCTCAATCATATTTTTGAACGTATGGTTACCTATCTCTACCTGTTCCGGGGTACTTCCATTTATTATGCTGAAAGTTTAGAAACTATTGGTGACAATCTGAAAGAAGTAAAGCCAAATATGTTCACCACCGTGCCCCGCTTGCTGGAAAAAGTGTATGACCGCATCATGCAAAAAGGAAATGAACTGACCGGGGTAAAGAAAAAATTATTCTTTTGGGCCCATGATCTTGCAGAGAAGTTTGAGATTAATAAAAACCAGGGAGCCTTGTATGATTTTAAGCTGGGTATCGCCAACAAAATTATTTTTAAGAAATGGAGAGAAGGGCTCGGTGGTAATTTAAAATGTGTCGTTACAGGTGGTGCTGCCTGCCAGGTGCGGCTCATCCGGATTTTTACTGCGGCCCGCATTCCTATTATGGAAGGATACGGATTAACCGAAACATCGCCGGTGATTTCTGTAAACCGTTACCAGGAAAGTGGCCGCAGGTTTGGCTCTGTGGGTCCGTTAATAAATGGAGTACAGGTTAAAATAGCTGAAGATGGTGAAATACTTTGCAAAGGTCCCAATGTAATGATGGGGTACTACAAGCGGCCCGATCTGACGGCACAGGATATAGTAGATGGCTGGTATCATACCGGGGATATTGGTATGCTGTCTGATGATAATTTTTTAAAAATCACTGACCGGAAAAAAGAGTTGTTTAAAACCAGCGGTGGAAAGTATGTGGCACCATTAGCTATTGAAAACAAATTAAAAGAATCGCCATTTATTGAACAGGTGATGCTGGTAGGGGCTGATAAAAAATTTGTAAGTGCCCTGATAGTTCCTTCTTTTCCAAACCTGAAAGATTGGTGCCGCAAGAATGGGATTGCTGACAGCAACAATAATGATCTGATACATAATCCTAAAGTGACTGAGATGTTTAAGGAGCTGATAGAGAGTTTTAATAAATTTTTCAACCATGTGGAGCAGGTGAAAAAATTTGAACTGCTGACGAATGAGTGGAGTGTTGACACCGGTGAGTTAACCCCTAAAATGTCTTTGAAGCGAAAAGTAGTACTGGAAAAATACAGGGATGCTGTAGAAAGGATATATTCTTAGACAATGGATTTATTTATCCCGCATGGCTGCTGAATCTTTCCTTCCCCTCTGCATCATTTTTTGAACAAATGCATCAAACTTCGGTTGTTGTTCTGCAGTAAATAAATTTCTGATTCTCTTAAAATGAGCAAAAGTGAGTTTATCAATAGCTGCTTGTCTTTCGCTGATCCGCTGACTGTATGTATTCAGGATACTGTCACTTACAACTGAATCTTTCAGTAGAGAAAAAAAAGCTGTTTTAGCTGCCTTCACCGAATCGAATAATGGTTTGATGTTTTTAAAATGTTCTTCTTTTAATAACTTGTGATCTTTCTTTTGCTGTTCCGTCATATTAAGTTCTTTCGCCATCATTTCAGACGGGTCGCCTTTACCGCTACCATGCCTTGCAGCGCCTTTTTTTCTACCCTGTATCATGAAAGCTACAAGGGCTATGTTTACAATTAACAGCAATACAACTGCAATGGTGAGAATTTTATTATTGGAGTTCTTCATGTTATTTGTCCTGGGTTAAGTCGTATACGGAGCTGTTATCATTAAGGCTGTATTCTGCGGCAATAGATTGCAGTGTTTCTGAATCATTAGCTGCTGTGTTATCCTTGCCTGCATCTCCTTTCAAAATCACAACAGCATTGATCAGCAATACTGCTGCAAGAGTCGTTAATGCAAAAGCAGGACGAAGTATCCAGGATTTTTTGACAGATGGTTCCAGGTTCTTTTCCATCCGTGCCTTTAGCCGGGTATAAAAAAAATCTGGGGTGGCGGCTCTGTTAATTCCGTCAAGGCTGTTAAGAATTTTCTCTACCTTCTTATTGCTGTGTGTAGTCATAATACATGATTTTTGACGGAAAGATGGCCTAAAACCTTCGTCCCGGTAAGTTAATCAGCCAGTTTCTTTTTCCAATATTTTCCGAAGATTTTGTTTGGCTCTGTGCATCAATGACTCCACCGCCGGTACCGAAGTTTGCATTACGTCACTCACCTCCTGGTAACTAAGCTCTTCCAGCTTATGCAGAGTAAAGGCTGTCTTTTGATTGTCAGGTAGTTGGGCAATAGCTTTAAAAAGCCGGGCAGCATTTTCTTTTCTGTCCAGGGCCACACCGGGGTGATTAAAATCCGGTAATTCATGCAAGGGTTCATTACCGTCCCCAAAAAGACGTTGCATAAACCCAAATCTTTTTTTACTTTTCCGGCTGCGCAAAAGATCCAATGCCCGGGTGGTGGCAATCCGGTAAAGCCAGGTGGAAAGTTTTGCCTCTCCTTTAAACTGGTGGATGGACCGATAAACCTGTATAAAAACTTCCTGCGCCACATCCTCTGCATCTTCTGCATTATGCACTATACCGATGGCTGTATTGAAAACCCTGTCCTGGTAAGTGTTTACCAGCTCTTTAAATGCGCCTTCATCTCCATTACGAAGTCCTTGTATCAGCTCTGATTCTGTCAACAGTTGGAGGTTTGTATTTAGACGCTGTAACTTACGAAAAACATTTCTCTGAAAAGATTTAAGCCCATAATACTGTTTTTAATCTGCTTTTTTAAGTGTTAAAAAACTTCAATTTTTTTATCCCTTCATAACCACCTGTATTTTTCACTCAGCTTTTCCTTCTGATTTCTGGCTATCGGTATGTGGTCACCATTTACCATAGTAAGAATTCCTTCATTGCGGTTGAATTGTTTTACATGATTAAGGTTAATGATATACTGGCGATGCACCCGGAGAAAATGCTCTTCTTCCAGTACTTCCTGTACATCTTTCAATGTTTTGGAAATAAGAAACTGTTTCCCGTCAGCGAGTATGAGCTTTGAATAATTATTACTGGCTTCGCTATAGATGATATCGTTAAGATCAATGAATGATACACCACCCTGTTGACCTGGTATGGCGATTCTGGTGGCAGGCTCCCCACGCATTTGCTTTTGCATCAGAGATAGTTGGGTGTTTGTTGGCTTTATCCGTTGAGCTGCCTTGGCGACTGCCTGTATGAGGTCTGCTGCCTCAACAGGTTTTAATAGATAATCCACCGCATTGAACCGGAAAGCTTTTAAAGCGTATTCGTTATACGCTGTTATGAATATCACACTGAATGGAAGATGCAAAATTTTTTCAAGCAATTCAAAGCCATTCATTACCGGCATTTCTATATCGAGAAATATAAGGTCAGGTTGTAATTTCTCAATGGCTGGTAATGCTTTTATTGAACTCGTATAGGTGCCGGCTATCTCTATTTGAGGGCAATGTTGTGCCAGTTGCAACTCTAGTAATTTAATACTGTCCGGCTCATCGTCTATGATAATTGTTTTGAGTAGCATGATTATACAGGTATTTGAAGTATTACCTCTGTGCCTGCGGCTTGTCCTTGTTCATTTACAAGATCATGAACAAAGACACTGGCACCGGTTTTATAAATCTGGTTGATCAATGCGATCCGCTCAGTTGTTGCTTTCATTCCATAGGATCGGTGCTTACTGGCAATTTTCTTATTTAAAACTGTGGCAGCTTCCCTGCCGATACCATTATCTGTTATATTGATTTCCAGCAATGATTCCTCTTGTTTCATGGCAACTTTAATATCAATATGACCACCATCTTCTTTTGGCATTAAACCATGCCAGATGGCATTCTCTACATAAGGCTGCAGGAGTAAAGGAGGTATTTCAATGTAATCTGTCTCTACATTTTCATCTACTACCAGGCTGTAGCTAAGCTTTTCTTTAAACCGCATGGCTTCCATTTCTATATATAGTTCTAATGCCACCAACTCTGAGGACAAAGTGATCCGTTCATTTCTGGAATTTTCCAATACCAACCTTATAAGCTTGGAAAATTTGGTAAGGTATGCAGAGGCTGCAGCTGTATCATTTTGAGTAGTATATAATTTAATAGAGTTTAAACAATTGAAAATAAAATGTGGGTTCATTTGTGAACGTAATGCAGACATTGAGATATCGGCAAGTTTGTGCTGAAATTCTGTTTCTTTTTTTTCCTGTGCAGCTTTTTCTTTTATCAGTTGGGTTTCAAGCCGCATACTCCGAAGGCGGCCACGATAGATAAAATAAACAGACCCCAGGCTCAATAAAAGAAATACTCCAATGATATAGACCCATTGCCGTTGTTGGTTTAGCTGGATGATCTCATTTTTTTGAGTCAATGATTTTACTTGTACCGATTGTAGTTGGTTTTCTCTTTCTTTTTGTTGTTTGACTAATCGTTCATTTTCAAAATCGGCTTGCGTTTTAAGGTAAGTTAAATGCTGAAGGTCTTTTTCTTTATTACTTAAAGCAAGCTGACTTTGATTGAGTTCCAATAGCTGTTGCTGTTGCCTGAAGAGAAGTAATTGTTTTTGTAATTTTTCATCCGAGAGATCTTGCTGCAGTTTCAGGGAATCTTCTTTTTTTTCATATTCATATTTTGTTTCGAGTCGGGTGATCTCTTTTTGTTTGTCGGTGCTTACAACTTTGTCACGTAGCGCTATGTATTGCTTAAAATAATGATGGGCACTATCGAATTTTCCTATTTTTTCATAGGTTTGACTAAGGATGTATAGCGTATTTAATTGCTCTGATTCCGGAAGAAAATCTTTCATTATTTTAAGACCTTTTTTCTGGTTTTCAATAGACCTGGTATATTTTTCAGCAGTTGGTATTCCCGCATTTTTTAGGGCAGAGTCGGGAGCTAAGTTATATACCTCCGCAATATTTAGGAGCACTTGCCCAATTCCGACTTTATTGTCTGTCTCTTCAAAAAGACTGAGCGATTTTTGAAAACAATCCAATGCTTTCACAAAGCTTGATGAAATTCTAAAATAATAGTCCCCCAGAATCCAAAAATTATTCGCCATGCCCAGCTTATTTCCTATTTTTTGATTAAGATTTAATGCTTGTTGAAGATGAGCTAATGCTTTGACAGTATCACGCATAAGTAGATAAGAATGACCGAGATCCCCTAATAAATTGGCTACTTCTTTTTGTAAGTCTAATTGCTTATAAATAATCAAAGATTGCTGAAAATAAACCACTGCAGTAGGGTTATGCGGCAAGTTGAGATAATAATAACCCAGGCTTCGAAAAGTCTTTGCCAACCCGTTTTCATTTCCTGCTTTTTCATATTCCCTATTCGCCTTTTGCAAATATTCCAACAAGTGAGGAAAATCAGATAAATCACGATAGACATCGGCTATCTTTATCAATATGTCGGCCATTCCGGAATAATTTTTCAATTGTCCGTACAGTATTACGGCTTTTTGAAAATCTTGTATAGCTTGGGGATACTCATGAATTTTTACATATCCATATCCTAAATTGACAAGAGCATCAATTATTTTTACACTGTTACCGGACTGCTCATGGATAGCTACTTCGTTTTGATAAAATGCCAGATCCTTAATGATACCAGGCGTACCTATATGTATTACCGAGCTAAACCCTCCTGATTTATTCGCAAGACGATCATTATTTTTTGGGTCATCAAGCCATTCATTGTCTGCTTTAAACTTATAGCTGTACGTGCCATCCGAAAGAAACAATGGAATCTCCCACCCCAAAGCTGTTTTATACAATGAAAACTCAGCTGCTCTCCAGTTATTAAAGCTCGCAACCAGCCAGACTTTTTTTGCTTTTGAAAATCCCTGCAATGTAAAATTGGTATTGGTTTTATAATATATGGAATTGAACGATCCCTGGTCATTTGTTTCAGTCAATAAGTTATCCTTGTCAATATCCCAATTTCCATCTATGATAAATTTGTAATAATACTTTCCCGGAACCAGTTTAACAAAAGCTATCCATCCACTGTCTGTTTTTTTCATGGGGATCGCTTTAGGCATCCATTTGGAAAAACTCGCACCAAGGAATACTTGCTTTGCCTCCTTATTACCCCGCAGAAAAAAAGTAACCACAGAATCTGTCACTGCAAAAGGTAATTTATTTTTGAAACGGTTGTACCCGTATAATGTTCTATTACCTTCCTGTCCTGGTGTATTATCAAACCCTTTTTCATTTAACTGTGCCCCCACACAGGTACTCAAAACAAGCAGAAGTAAAAGCATGTGCAGTTTTGTGAAACTCATAATAATTAACTATTCATTTAAAAATAACCAATAACGCTCTTGTTTCTGACCGTTATTAGTGAGTAACAGCTTATAGCAGGTCGGTAACCATTTTATTGAGTGAGGCCTATCGGTATGCATACAGGTTATGACGCAAACCTCTTTTTGCTGCCTCAGGAAAACAGCAGTTCCCTAAATATAACGGTTCCTTTACCCTTAACCTAAAGGGAAGCATTTTAAATGGGTATAGATTTGATGAGACAGTACTAAAAAATGAAACCAATAAATAATCGTTATGAAAAAAATTATTTTCGGCACTATCTTAATTGCTTTTGCCGCAGCATCTTTTGCCCAGCAATCTGCACCAAAACAGGCTTTAATGCAAACAGATTACCTGCAAAAAAGTAAAAAACAAAAAAAGACTGCGTTAATATTCTTGGGCGGTGGGGCAGCATTAATTGTTACCAGTTTAGTAATTCCACAAGGAGAACCTACCGGATATCAAATTGATCCTATATCCGGGGGTTTTTATGAAGGTCATAAGAACGATGGAATTAGAGGGGCATTTATATTGGCCGGCGGACTTTCCATGCTGGGCAGTATCCCATTTTTCATTGCCTCAGCAAAAAACAAAAGAAAAGCCAGACAAGCATCTGTTTTCATTAATATGAAAAGGGCTCCGGTTTTGCAGGGAATGGCGTTCAGTACTCATTCGTTTCCTGCAGCAGGTGTTAGAATAAGTTTATAAGGTTACAGAATAGTTCAAAACATAAGTCAACTATTTGAAGAATTAAACATGAAAAAGATATTAGTGCTTAGTCTAATTGTAATGATCTTATTGGCTTCCAGTAAAAAAGACAAAGTGGAAATTTCCCTGAAAGGAAATCAGTACCAGGAAATTTTTATAACCCTGAAAAGATAAAATACGCTTAACTATGGTTTGCCAGTAACTAAGATTAATAAAGACTGTCATAATAAAACTTAATCACAACTAAATAAACATTTATGAAAAGAATTATCCTCGGCACTATCTTAATTGCTTTTGCAACCACCTCTTTTGGCCAGCAATCTGCTCCCAAACAACACTGGACAGAAACGGATTATTATAAAAAAAGTAAAAAACAAAAAACAGCAGCTTGGATATTTACAGGAACAGGAACTACAGTATTATTGGTTACGTTAGTGACCGACGCATTCTCCAGCGCAATAACAGGGTTCCAGGAAAGTGCTTCAGGTATTGCAATACCATATGCTATAGGCGCTGCTTGTGTAGCTACCGGTGTAGTATTTTTTGTTGCTTCCGGAAAAAATAAGAAAAAAGCAAAGGCAACATCTGCTTTCTTTCAAATGGAAAAAGCACCTGTATTACAGGAAACGGTATTCAGCAATCAATCGTTTCCTGCGCTGGGAGTAAGAATACGTTTATAATATCTCTTTACCTATTTTTCTAAATAAACTTTTAACCATTAAACCTTACAATTATGAAAAAGACAACATTTATCATCCTCACAGCAATCGTTCTTTTCGCCTGTAATAAAGATAAAAATGACTGTGCTATAACCACAGCATCAATTTCAGGACCATACAAAATAACAGCAGTAACCTACAAGGCAAATGCAGGGGCAACCGAAATAGATTATTACAACACCCTTTTTCCGGATGCCTGTGAAAGAGATGATATTTATACTTTTAATGCAGCAGGTACATATCAGATTGCCGATGTTGGGGTCGTTTGTTCTCCTTCCGGTGATGATAATGGAACCTGGTCGTTAACAGGAACTACTGCTATGGTCATAGATGGCGATGCGGTTATCCTTGAAAGTTTTGATTGTAAAAAATTGGTAATCGTTAATACTGATACCCAGGTAGCAGGTGACAGGCTAAAACTAACGCTGACAAGGCAATAACCGTAATGAACAGGTTTGTACAAATACACAGTTACCGGATAAGTTTTCCCTGTCGGATATTTAAGCATTTTAATCAACAATCATGAAACAAATAAGACTCTCAACGCTATCAGCGGTCATCATGGCAGCCATCATTTTTAACTCTTGTAAAAAAGATAGCACAGCAAATAATAGTGGCTCAGGTGGTCTTAACGCCGGAAGGGCCGGTATCAGCTTTAGCACCAATGTTGATTTTGGGTACAGCAAAACATTTAGCATCAGAAATACGGCATCAACATTAGCTACCACTCAACCTTTTGGCAACAGCTCAAGAACAATCGTTTTAGAAGCCGGTGAATCGTATGGCTCGTTTAATAATATGCGATCAATCCACATTGATATCCTTGTATCTGCGACTGCCAGCACCGCAAACGGACCCATTACTATTGACATGTCACTGAATAATGGAAACCCGCAGGCACACCTGGCATTAACTTATAGTGACACATTTTCCGGCTACACAATACATTCAGTAACGGGTGTATTGACTATAACGAAATTAACGGCTACTGAAATTGAGGGAAGTTTTACGGCAAATGCCGGGTCAGTAACAATTACAAATGGGGTTATTGCGGGTAAATTTTAAAACAGGTTTGGGAATCGGGTACAGGTATTATTTTGCAAAAAGTGCCGGATATCCAAATAATGAAAGTGAGGTGGCCCCAGATCTGCATTTAAGGATTGGATATACATTTTAATAACCCTGTGCTATACCTGAACAAACAAACCCCTGGTAAAAAATTTTACCGGGGGTTTTAAAATTTCGCCGTAGTCCCGACAGGAATCGAACCTGTATCAAAAGTTTAGGAAACTTCTATTCTATCCATTGAACTACGGGACCATTGCCTCTTTAGAAAGGCGGGCGGCAAAAATAATTTATCTTCTTCAATAAAACATTATCCATTTTTATTACTGAAACTCCTATCTTTAAAATTCATTCCGTTTTCTCCTGTATCCTCCTGAAAACCTACTCTGATTGACCAGTAGCAGAACCCTTTTGAAAACCATTTGCATAGCCTTAACCGATTAAATGATATATTCCTGGTTTTCAAATTTTTCAACTTATGTCTGCCAATCCACTGAGCAAAGCTGCCATGCTGATGGTGGCAATTGTATTAACTAGTTTAATAGCCTGGGAACTGTTCCTGAGGAATAAAGGAATTACCCCATCCTATGATGACGGGCCGGCATTGTGGTCACATAAACGATCCATGGTTTATGAACCGGCAGACAAAAGCACTGTTTTTATTGGCTCATCCCGTATTAAATACGATCTGGATATAGACACCTGGAAAAATAGTACCGGCGACATTCCGATACAATTGGCTGTGGAAGGACACTCCCCCCTTCCTGCACTATACGACCTGGCGGATGACAAAAAATTCAAAGGCCGTTTGATAGTTGATGTTACGGAAGGGCTCTTTTTTTCTAATTCTCCGGGAGCCATGCAACTTATTAATAACAATATCAAATATTATAAAGAGCTAACCCCGGCACAGCGGGTAAGCTTCAAGCTTAATAAAATAGTAGAATCGCAGCTTGTTTTTTTAGACAAGGATAATTTCTCGCTGAATGCTGAACTGGACAAATTAGAAATTCGGAGCCGCAAAGGAGTATTTATGATGCCAATTTTTCCGTTGGATTTTGGCAGAACTACTTTTAACAGGCAGGCGGTAATGACCAATAAATTTGTTGCTGATACCAATCTTCATAATCGGGTAAAAGGCATTTGGTATTTCTTTTCTCAACAACGTGGTGAACCTCCTCCAAGTGGTGCAAAGCTGGATTCCTTTCTTTTGTCCGTTAAAATTGCAGTTGATAAAATTAAAGCAAGAGGGGGCCAGGTACTGTTTGTCCGCACTCCATCCAGCGGCAATTATTGGCAGGCTGAACAAGGTGGCTTTCCCAGAGAAAAATATTGGAATAAATTACTGGAAACTACAAGCAGTCCCGGTATCCATTTTGCAGATTACCCTACTATTGCCCATTTTATTTGCCCCGAACTGTCACATTTAACACAGGCAGATGCGGTAATTTTTACCAAAGAATTTATAAAAATTCTGCGGGATGAAAAAGGATGGAAGTTTCCAAAAGGTCCCAATCCATAAAACCATTAACCAACCACCAACACTACTGATATGCTTTTCAACTCCTATACCTTTATCGTTTTTTTTATCATCGTTCTTATTTTACACAACCTGCGTTTTCCGTGGAAAGTAAAAAAGATAAACCTGCTGCTGGCTAGTTATATTTTTTATGCGGCATGGAATCCTCCGTTCATTTTATTATTGTGGCTGTCAACCGTAGTTGATTTTTTTGTGGGCAGGGCTTTGTACAGGGAAGAAAATCCGGTCAAAAAAAGGTTGTTGCTGGTATTGAGTCTTATTGGCAACCTCGGTATGCTTTGCTTTTTTAAGTACGGTGGCTTTTTACTGGAAAATTTTACCTCGCTGGTGAATGCAGTGGGTATTGATTTCCATCCTGCCAAACCTAATATCATTTTACCTGCGGGTATCTCCTTCTATACGTTCACTACACTTTGCTATACCATAGATATGTATAAAAGGAGAAGTGAACCAGTAAAATCAATGCTGGACTTTTCTTTATTTGTTACTTTCTTTCCTCACCTTGTTGCAGGCCCCATTGTTCGTCCGCCACAATTGGTACCACAATTTGAAACGCCACGTACAGCCTCTAAAAGACAAATGACAGAAGGGTTGTTCCTTATGTCTGTTGGTTTATTTATGAAAGTGGTTCTTGCCGACAGTATGTTGTCAGCATCCGCTGATGCTGTTTTCAGCACTTCGGGACAATTACCTGCATTGGATGCCTGGACAGGTGTACTGGCTTTTTCCGGCCAGATATTTTTTGATTTTGCCGGATATTCTACCTGCGCCATTGGTGCGGCAGCCTGCCTTGGATTTATTTTACCACAAAATTTTTTATACCCCTATGCCGCCATTGGATTCTCCGATTTCTGGCGAAGGTGGCATATCACTTTATCTACCTGGCTGCGGGATTATTTATATATACCGCTGGGCGGAAATAAGAAAGGAAAAATCAGAACTTATTTCAACCTGATGATCACCATGTTGCTTGGTGGGCTTTGGCATGGTGCCAACTGGACCTTTGTTGTGTGGGGAGGGCTGCATGGATTTTATTTATGGGTAGAGAAATTTTTTAAAGACCTGAAAACAAAAACTATTCTTCCTGTTTCAGCCACACCTGATGCAGCTGTAACAGTAGCAAATGCCGGGTTTACATTAAATAAAACAGGCAAAAATTTTTTACTGGCACTCCTTACATTCTTTTTGGTAAATGTAACCTGGGTATTTTTCAGGGCAGCTGATTTTTCTACCGCCTGGAATATGTTAGGGTCTATGTTTGGAATAGGAAACGGGGGAAACGCATTGCTTACCACACTGGCTATTATCAAGGTGGCTGTCATTATTACATTAATGATGTTGTTTCACTGGTTTATGCGAAATACAACTATTCTCAGCGCTGCCTATAAACTTCCCTGGTGGATAATGGGAATTATCTGGGCTGTTATTTTACTATTGCTGATACTAAGCCAGGAAAGCAGCAGTTCCTTTATCTATTTCCAGTTTTAGTGCTGCTGCTAAACATTGCTAACTTGCTGGCAGATGCTGATTTAAGCAAACACCTGCAATTACAAAAAATTGTGAGCCGGCAATTTCACTGTCCGCTTATCTTTGCAATCCTTTAATAAGAAGCTATGAAGTTTTATAACCTGTTGATTAAATACCGCCTCTGGGTTGGAGTAGTGCTTATTGCGTTAGGTATTTATGTAAATTTTTCTGCCAGTTTCTGGCCGGCATTCCCCTTATATCTTGTTGGTGTTATACTGATACTAGGACACTTTTTCTTTGGTCCGCTAAGGCTGATACAGACATATATGGAAGAAGGAGATATGGATGGTGCTGAAAAAGTATTGGCTTCTATCAAGTTTCCTAACCTGTTGTACAAACCAATCCGTTCTGTGTATTATACATTGAAAGGAAATATTGCCATGATGAAACAGGATTTTGATGGTGCTGAGAAAAGCATGAAGAAAGGTCTTGACCTGGGCATGCCTATGAAAGAAGCCGAAGGTGCCAGTATGCTGCAAATGGGAATGCTGATGATGCAAAAAAATGATTTGAAACAGGCAGAGAGCTATATCCGTGGTGCCATACGCAAAGGATTACCCGATAAAGAAAATGAAGCCGCTGCTTATTTACAGATGTGCAGCATTATGATGAACAAAAGAGAATTCCGGGCAGCCAAAGATTTTTTCAGAAAATGTAAGGCATTAAAGCCTAAGACAGAACAAATTGTTGACCAGATAAAACAGATTGAAAAATATATTTCGAGGATGCCGGGATAGAAGAATTTAACAAGACTAAAAACTCCCGGTGATATACCGGGAGTTTTTTAGTTAGCAGGGCTAGTTCAATTTTTCTATATGCCCTTCTATTTTTTTATCTTTCTTAAAAATATCCAGCAGTAGTACAGCTCCTTGTGTGGAAGGCAATACATAAGATTTTGAAGCATCTGATTTGGTATTGATTTTATCAGTAGTTATTTTGCCGTCATTATAACTGATAGAATTAAAAGTAGATCCTTTGTAATCTTTTCCTCTTACATAATCTGCATAGGTAATGGTAAATGACGAAAAATCTTTATTGGTTTGCGTATAAGCATAGTCAAATTCACCAAAATTATATTTTATCATTTTGCCCAAAAGCGGTGTACTTACAAATTCCATTCCACTCCGCAATTCAATATTGTTTGAATTCTTATCATAGATTTTAGCCTCTTTTACATTAAAATCTTTATCGAATTTTATCAGGATCAAATCAGTTACTTTCAACTTCAGGGTACTCATATTGCCACGGCCACGGGTGACTACCTGGCTTAATATACCTAAGGCACTGGCCACTTTTTTAAATCCTTCGCCTATTGCATACACACTGCCATCACTTGTCTGTATCATATTATGCAAAAACATAAACCCAAAATCGTCAATCTTACCTTTTGAACTTACATTCAGGTATTTGCCAAGTTCGAGGTCCCAGCTCAGGTATTTTTCACTCAGTATTTTTCCTTTTTCATCCATGCCCCAGAATCCAAAACCCAATGACTTATCTTTTGCAACATTTGCATTGGCATCAAAATATTCGCCAAATATGTATCCCTTACCATCATTCATGGCTGACATGCTGGCGGGATAAAACCGGTATTTGCCATCGGTTGGTTTTTCAAATAGCTGCTTTCCGGTTTCTAAGTTCAAGCCCACAATACTTGATTCCGGTTTTGCATCCATCATACTCGTAAACTTTAATACTTCGATATACACAACACCATTAAAGGTGCCGAGGTAATCGCCAACAAATTTTTTACCGCCCATCGTTGGCACATACGTCCACTGTTTGCGTTTCTCCGTAGAAAAATAATCAACCTGGAAAGTGTAGTCTTTATCTTCACGGCTGGGCATATTAGAAATAAACCCTTTACCTTCTACCGGGTAGAGCCCTTTGTAGGTTTGTTCATCATCATCTGTAGCCAGATAGCTCTGCTCCAGGTATCTTTCTTCCTTCTTGGTCAGCTGCCTGTTATAATTATATTTTTTCTTTCCATCAGCCCCATACACCTGGTAATCAAATGTCCGTTCCTCATCATCATAAAATAACATGATCAGGTCGGTACCATTAAAGGAGGTTTCAAGTATTGTAATTTTCTTAGACTCCTGCAATTTTACTTCTTTTAATGTTTTAAGAGCAACATCCATAATACGAAGTGTCCATTCATATGTATTCTTATCAATTTTATCACTTGCCCAAAAGAGATAATATCCCTTTACATCGGTACCTTCTTTAATGGCCCCAAAACTCGTTTTATACGGTTTTAATATATTTTCAATGCTGACTTTTTGTGCAGAAACACATAAGTTGGTCAGAACAACAAGTGTGATTATAAACAGAGCTTTTTTCATGTGATTTTTTTTGCTTTAGAAATTTGTTGTCCCGAAATTACCGGGATAAACTATAAAATTCGTCAATAAATTTTATAATGACTATCCGGATGAAGCAACCATTGATTTATTTGAACCACATAGGCACATAGAAACATAGTTTTTCGCAACTTGTCCCGCCAACGGCGTGGATAGAAATCTATGTGTTTCCTTCTATTGTGTGCTATGTGACTATGTGGTTCCATGCAAGGTTGTTGTATGCGCATAGTCATTAATTTTATTAAGGCCCATTTCAAACTGATGTGTTATTTTAAAATTTAGTTTACTCTTTTGACAGCTTTCTCCATCTCTTCCGCAAAACCTGCATAGCCAGCCATCTGGTCACCATATTTTTTACAAAAATGATAATTCAAAGCAGCGATTTCATCAAGCTTTATTTTCGCCAGCATACGAAGCAGTGAATTATAATCTGCCGGCAGCCCTCTCGTTTCCGCTGTATACCATTCTCCTAGTGTATGGTTCTTCTGGGTTTCATAAGCAATATTAAGATCCCTGGCAATGGAATAGATAGCCAACGGCACATTCTTGTCGTGCTGTAACATTACTAAACTATAATATAAATTTCTCCCAAGGTTTTTATTACGGAATTCCTGCTCCGTCATTTCCACCAAAAATTCTTTCTTTAGCTGGTCAAATAATTGTTCATTCGCTAAAAAAAAATTACCCTCTCCTGTTTTTCTCACCGAATCTTCCAGCATCGAAATTCTTTTTACACAATCCGGGTGAGTTTTTAATAAGTCTTTTTCTTTTTGTGTTAATGGAGAATCGTCTTCTTTCATCTGACCAAACAGAACCGATTCTTTTTGTATCCATTTTTTCTTAAAGGGATATTCCGGAAAATTTAATACCTGCTCCAGGTTTAATGGTTTAAAAAGAAGAGAATCATCTACTTTGTCCAGCAGTTGCAGGCAGGTTATTATGCCGTTGCAATCATAACCTGTGTTTTTCATAAATATAAACGCCTGCCGGTCTGCTTCACTTTCATTTTCCCGGCCATGCTGCCGGTTGTCAAAAGTCATTTTCTTAATAAAGTCTGCTATTTGCCGGTTAACCCTGTATTCCTCTTTCTCCAATCGTTTAAGTTCCTTTTTAAATTCTTCGCTGTTTCTCCATTCCACATTTTTTTTAATAGCCTTGTTACCATGGTCAAGATAAAAATGCGACAATTCATGACAGAGGACAAAGACCAGTTCGGCTTCATTATCTAAAAAAACCATTAACCCGGCGTTGACAACAAGAGTTCCCTCTCCCATACTATAGGCATTTGGCCATGAATCACGGGAAAAAATCAATCTTATGTTGAGTTCCCTGAGTTCTGCATTTGCATCGGTAATTTTTTTTAATACCGATTGCAGGTATTGGTGTGCTTCCGGTGCTGTAACAGTGCGGTTGCTTTTAAGCATTCTGCCTACTTCTTCAAACCGGTCCTTGTACATTTCTTTATAGTCCCCCTTATCCTTTTTATCGAGAGAACTAATAAGAGTATTTTGGGTTTGCAATGCCTGCTCGTAGTAGGTTTTCTTCAGCAGACTGTCATCCTGCCAAAAACTATAGACGGGTTTTAGCTGGCCAAAAATGGCAATATGAATTACCGATAAAAAAAGTAGTAGCAGTGACCTTTTCACAGTTTCCTTCATATTATTTAGTGTGCGGAAACTCAAATATAGTAAAGCCATTGTTTAATTCAAACCCTGTTTACTATAAGCAGATTGGGGCATCTTTTCAGGCTGGCCAACTGCCAAAAAGTTCTTCGGTTTTCTTAAGCCGGTACTGAAAAATTCCTTTCAGTTGCTTTTTCACAAATAGAAAATTGGCTAATCTTCCCAGCAGCCAAAGCGGATTTTTATAATGAACGATATCTGTCATTTCCACACCACCTTCAATGGCTTTGAAATGATGCTGATGATGCCATAGTGAATAAGGGCCAAACCGTTGTTCATCTATAAAATATTGTTTGTCTTTTACCTGTGTTATTTCTGTCATCCAGTAAATAGGTATACCCAAAATTGGCTTTACGGTATATTCAATAATCTGCCCGGAATACATCGTATCACCATGATGTTTGGAAATGACTTTAAAGCCCATATTGTCGGGAGTAATGGCCTGTAGGTTGGCCGGATTGGAAAAAAAATTCCATGCTTTATCAAGTGAAATGGGAATTTTCTGTACTGTTTTAATGGAATGTGCCGCCATGGAGATTATTGGTTTAAATTCGTTGGAATAACCGTTTTTAAAACAAAAAGTTCGGCCTGCCATGTCATTTAATAAAGAAAGATTAGAAATAAAGTTCCTGGAAGAATACGAAAGGCTGAATGAAAAGCAACGGCTGGCGGTGAATACCATCGAAGGCCCCGTAATGGTTATCGCCGGACCTGGTACTGGTAAAACACAAATCCTTGCCAGCCGCATTGGTAAAATTTTATTGGCCACTGATGCGCAACCGCAAAATATTCTTTGCCTTACTTATACCGACTCGGGTGCCGTAGCTATGCGAAGACGCCTGCTGCAATTCATCGGGCCGGATGCTTACAAAGTAAATATCTACACCTTCCATGCTTTTTGTAATGATGTGATACAGGAAAATTTGTCCTTGTTTGAAAAAAATGTACTCGATCCTGTTTCTGATCTGGAAAAAATTCAATTCTATAAAGAACTGATTGATTCACTCCCCAAAAATCATCTCTTAAAAAGATACAGGGGTGATGTATATTTTGAAGTCAGCAACCTGCAATCGCTGTTCAGTAATATGAAGAAGGAAGGCTGGACAGCAGACTTTATTAACCAGAAGATTGATGAATACTTAGCTGATTTGCCCACAAGAGATGATTTTATTTACAAAAGAAAATATAAAGAATTTAATGCCGGCGACCTGAAGAGGGATAAAATAGAAGAGGCAAAGGAGCGAATGGAAAAGCTGCGGGCTGCTGTAGGTGAGTTTGACCGATTTCAGCAACTGATGCGGAAAAAAAATCGATATGATTTTGATGATATGATTAACTGGGTCATTGGTGCCTTTGAAGAAAATGAAAACCTGCTGGCCAATTACCAGGAAAAATATCAATATATACTGGTGGATGAATACCAGGATACCAGTGGTACACAAAATAAACTGGTGGAACTCTTAATTAGTTATTGGGATAAGCCGAATGTGTTTGTAGTGGGTGATGATGACCAGAGTATCTATCGTTTCCAGGGAGCTAATGTGGAAAACATGCTGGATTTCGCCAATAGCTACAAAGATGATTTGCTGACAGTGGTTCTAACCAATAATTATCGCTCAACACAACCGATATTAGATGTTTCCAAAACACTCATTAATCGCAATGATGAACGATTAGTAAAAAAGATTGATGGGTTAAGTAAAGAATTATTGTCTTCTAATAAACTGATTAACCAATTAACCAACAAACCTTTCATCAGGGAATATGATACACAGCGGCAGGAAATGATCGGCATTGCCAAACAGGTGCAGGATTTGGTAGCACAAAATGTTTCTCCCGGAAGAATTGGTATTATCTATAAAGAAAATAAATACGGCGAAGAACTGGCGCAGTATTTTAAACTGCTGAACATTCCGGTGTACAGCAAACGGCATTTGAATATTTTAGAATTGCCCACTGCACAAAAAATTTTGCTGGTACTGAGATATCTTGCTTCGGAACATGATACTCCTTATAGCGGAGATGAAATGCTTTTTGAAATATTACATTTTGAATGGTTTAGCATTCCGCCCATTGAGATTGCAAAGCTCACCATGGAAGTGGCTGAGAGAAGATACAATGAAAAGAAAACATCTATCCGCCAGCTCCTGAGCGAAAAAGCAAATCTTCCGGCCAAAGACCTTTTCAGCAGCAGCCTGCATGAAGGATTGAAAAAAGCATCGGCGATAATGGAGAAATTGATTGCTGATGTATCAAACGCCACGTTGCAACACTTGTTTGAAAACATTATCCGGGAAGCTGGTGTGCTTAGTCATATTATGCAGAGCCCCGATAAACACTGGCAGTTGCAGATATTAACCGGCCTTTTTGATTTTGTAAAAGATGAAACACATCGTACACCATCATTAAACTTGCAGGGTTTTGTAAACCTGGTTGAGATGATGGAGAAAGAAGAAATTAAATTGCCATTGGTACAAGTAAGCGGCAGCGATAAAGGAGTAAACCTGATGACAGCACACGGTTCCAAAGGATTAGAATTTGAATATGTATTACTGGTTGGCTGTAACTCGTCTTTCTGGGAAAAGAAAAGAAAACCGGGTGGTGGATATAAATTGCCTGATACCATGTTCTCTTCGCAACCAGCTTCCAGCGATGAGGAAGAATTGAGAAGATTATTTTATGTAGCACTCACCAGGGCAGAGCAACATCTTTATATCTCCTACAGCAAATTCAAAAATGATGGCAAAGAACTGGAGCCATCCATGTTCATTGCAGAAATACAAGAGGAACATCAGCTACCAGTAGAAAAAATAATTATTGACACCGAAGTCTTATCTGAATTTACAGCTTTGCATTTTATTGAGTTGCAGGCGCCGGAAATAGAAAAAATAGAAGAAGAATTCATTGGCCGCATATTAGATAAGTTTGTAATGAATGTAACGGCATTGAACAACTACCTGAAATGCCCATTGGAGTTTTATTTTAAAAACTTAATCCGGATTCCATCTCCTAAAAATGAAGCGACAGAATTTGGTTCTGCTGTGCATCATGCATTGGAAAAATTATTTCGCAAAATGCAGGATGGCAAGAAAGATAAGTTTGAAACAAAAGAAAATTTCATAGAAGATTTTGAATGGTACATGCTCCGGCACCGGGAAAGTTTTACCAAAGAACAGTTTGCCCGCCGGCTGGAATACGGACAGGAAGTGTTGAGCAACTACTATGATAAATATATAGATAGCTTTAATAAAATTGTAGCTATTGAACGTAACATCAGAAATATAGTTATTAAAGATGTGCCGTTGAAGGGGAAATTAGATAAATTAGAATTTGATGGCAAATCAGTTAACGTAGTGGACTATAAATCCGGCGACCCCGATAAAGCTATTCCAAGAACAAAAGGCCCCTCAGAAAAAGAACCGAATGGTGGTGATTACTGGCGGCAGGCAGTCTTCTATAAAATATTGGTTGATAATTATGAACAGAAAGACTGGAAAGTAGTCAGCACCGAATTTGATTTTATAGAACCCGATAAAAAGAAAAACTACCGGAAAGAGAAAGTGGTGATTACCCCGGCTGATATAACCACCGTTACTCAACAAATAACAACCACCTGGGAAAAAATTCAGAACCGGGAATTTTATACCGGCTGCGGCAAAGAAGATTGCCATTGGTGCAGTTTCGTTAAAACAAATAATCTTGCCATTGCCCTGCATGAGATAGAAGAGGAAGATGCAGAACTCCCGGAATAAATCCGTAAGAAGTTATGATTAACAGGATTTTTAGGGATTATTTAGAAAGCTATAAGAGCCAATAACCTGAAACCAGTTAAGTTTGCACTTCATGAATTATAAGGGTTTAATATCATTAATAGGAGTTATTTCAATCATTATTATCAGTGTAATCAGCGGTCCGGGTTGTGCCAATGTTATACCACCGCAGGGCGGCCCCAGGGATTCTCTGCCACCGCAGTTACAGAAAGCCACTCCCGGAGATTCCACCAGGAACTTTACCGGCAATAAAATAGTTTTCACCTTTGATGAATTTGTTGATGTGCAAAGTGTGCAGGAAAATCTTACCGTTTCTCCTTTACCAAAAAATAATCCGTCCGTGGATTTTAAACTGAATACCGTTACTATTAAAATAAAAGACACCCTTGAGCCCAACACTACATACTCTTTGAACTTTGGTGATGCTATTAAAGATTATAATGAAGGGAATGTATTAAAAAAATTCACTTACACTTTTTCTACTGGGCCCTATATTGATTCACTGGAGATAAATGGAAAACTAATATTAGCCGAAACCGGGAAGACGGACAGTACATTAATTATAATGTTGCACAGCAGCAGCGATGATTCTGCCGTGGTAAAAGAAAAACCCCGTTACATCACCCGGCCCGATGCCAATGGAAATTTTGTATTTAAAAATCTTCCTTCTAAAACATTCTACATTTATGCACTAAAAGATGAAGGAAGCACCCGACGGTACTTTAATGACAAACAATTATTTGCTTTCGCTGATAAACCTGTGGTAGTTCAGGATACAACTGAACCCGTTACGCTATACGCTTATGCTGCCAAACAGGCTGCACCACCAGCATTTGTTCCGCCAATAAATGCAGGAAAACGAAATAAACCCGGCACCACTGAAAGCCGGTTAAAATATCAGACTAATCTTATCAGCAGGCAGCAGGATCTTTTGAGTGATTTCATTATGACATTTGAAACCCCACTGCGTTCATTTGATTCATCAAAAATCCGGCTTTATACTGATTCTGTTTTCAGTCCTGTTGCTGTTTATAAATTTCAAAAAGACAGCAGTGGCAAAAAAATAAGGCTGACAAACACCTGGAAAGAAAATACAGATTATCATATTGTCACCGACAAAGAATTTGCTGAAGATTCTTCAGGAAAAAAATTATTAAAAACAGATACGCTTAGTTTCGAAACCAAAAAGCTCTCCGATTACGGAACGTTGAAATTAAAATTCCGTAATCTTGATATGGCAAAAAATCCTGTACTGCTTTTTATAATGGCAGAAACTATTTTCAAGTCCTTCCCTTTAACCAGTGCCGATTTCTCACAAGCTCTTTTCTTTCCCGGCGAATATGAACTCCGTATTTTATACGATGATAACAAAAACGGCATTTGGGATCCGGGTAAATTTTTTGGACAGCACAAACAGCCTGAAATTGTTAAGCCGGTGGAAAGAAAAATAAGTGTAAAGCCGGCCTGGCAGAATGAGTTTGAAATAGCTTTGTAAGGGTACAAGGTTCAAGAAATATAAGGCACAAGAAATACATCTGAAACGAAATAGTGGGTATACGAGTCAAGAAGAAAAAGTAAAATTTTCAAGTTCCCCTTGTTTCTTGTCCCCTGTCCCTTGTACCTTTACAAAATGCAATTCTCTTCCTCTCTTTTGGAAAATGCTGTCAACGAGTTTGCCAAACTTCCCGGTATTGGTAAAAAAACGGCGTTGCGGTTAGTCTTGCATTTATTAAAACAGGATATCAAAGTAACAGGCCAGTTCAGTGAAGTGATTGGCCGGATGCGGACAGAAATAAAATTCTGTCATCGTTGTTTCAATGTGGCCGATGGGGACATTTGTTCTATCTGTGCCAACTCTATGAGAAAGCAAGAAACTATTTGTGTGGTGGAAAGCATCCGTGATGTTATTGCTATTGAAAGTACACAGCAATTCAATGGCACCTATCATGTACTGAACGGTGTCATTTCACCGTTAGATGGTATTGGTCCTGACCAGTTGAATATCGAATCGTTAGTTCACCGCATTGAAAAAGAAAAAACAGAAGAACTCATCTTTGCCCTTAATCCTAACATACAGGGCGATACGACTATCTATTATATCCAAAAGAAGTTGCAACCTGTTAACATCCGCATCACCACTATTGCCCGTGGCATTGCTTTTGGCGGCGAACTGGAATATGCTGATGAAATGACACTGGCCAGGAGCCTTCAAAACCGGCTACCGGTGGAAAGTTATGTCTCCAGCCGTTAAACCCCTCTGTGTACTCAGCGATCTCTGCGTGAAGCCTCTTACCGCTAAGCCCCGCCCGGCTTGTTTATTATACCTATATAACTTAGCTTTGCTCCACATCACAGGCAGATTTGTTTATTGTTCGGCCTTTTCTAAACAAGAACTAATAAACGTCACGAAACTCCTTTCATAGTTTCCCAGCGTTTATAGTTCACAAACAATAGTTGTATGAAGACAATTCAGGATTGTTTGAAGGAACGTATTCTAATTATTGATGGTGCTATGGGTACCATGATTCAGCGTCATAAATTATCGGAAGCAGATTATCGTGGTGAACGGTTTAAGGACTGGCCTTCTGATGTAAAAGGCAATAACGACCTGCTGAATATTACCCAACCGCACATCATCACCGGAATTCATAAAGAATATTTAGATGCTGGTGCTGATATTATCGAAACAAATACATTCAGCAGTACTACCATTGCTATGGCTGATTATGAAATGCAATCGCTGGCTTATGAACTGAATGTAGCCGCCGCAAATTGTGCCAGGGAAGCCATCAAACAATCCGGCAAGCAGGCATGGGTAGCAGGTGCTATCGGCCCATTAAATAAAACATTATCGCTTTCGCCTGATGTAAATAATCCCGGCTTCCGGGCAATAACCTTTGATGAAGTAGTTGCTGCTTATTATGAACAAGTAAAAGGTTTGGTGGAAGGAGGTGTTGATATTTTATTAATTGAAACCATCTTCGATACATTGAATGCAAAGGGAGCCATTTTCGCCATTAAGAAATATTTCAGAGATACAAAGAAGGAATCACTGCCTGTTATGATTAGTGGAACGATAACAGATGCCTCCGGCAGAACACTAAGCGGACAAACCCTGGAGGCTTTCTACACTTCTGTTATGCATGCAAAACCAATAAGTATCGGTTTGAACTGTGCATTAGGTGCCAAAGAAATGCGGCCGTATATTGAAGAGCTTTCACAAATAGCTTCTTGTTATGTATCAGCTTACCCCAATGCGGGTTTGCCCAATGCAATGGGTGAGTATGATGAAAACCCGGAAGATACAGGCCATTATTTAGAAGATTGGGCAAAAGAAGGCTGGGTAAATATTGTAGGTGGTTGCTGTGGCACCACACCCGATCATATTAAACATATTGCTGACGCAGTAAAAAAAATCACACCAAGACAACTCCCTGTTGTCGAAAAAGAATTAGCATAACAAAACATGAGTGAAACAATTCATATCAGGCCATACCTGAGATTGTCAGGATTAGAACCATTGGTGGTTCGCCCCGAAACCAATTTTGTAAATGTTGGTGAACGTACAAATGTTACAGGCTCTAAAATGTTTGCCCGCCTTATCAAAGAAAATAAATATGAAGAAGCGTTAAGTGTTGCCAGGCAACAGGTGGAGAATGGTGCACAGGTGCTGGATGTAAATATGGATGACGCCTTGCTGGATGGTATATTGGCGATGACCACATTCCTGAATTTAGTACAAAGTGAACCCGACATTGCGAAGATTCCCATCATGATTGACTCTTCCAAGTTTGAAATCATTGAAGCAGGATTAAAATGTGTGCAGGGAAAATGTATTGTGAATTCCATCTCCATGAAAGAAGGAGTGGAAAAATTTATAGAACAGGCAATCATTTGTCAGAGCTACGGCGCATCAGTAATTGTAATGGCCTTTGATGAAAAAGGACAGGCTGATACCAAAGAACGTAAAGTAGAAATCTGCCACCGGGCTTATAAAATATTAACCGAACAGGTTGGTTACGATCCGCAGGATATAATTTTCGATCCCAACATTTTTGCCATTGCCACCGGTATGGAAGAACATAATAATTATGGTGTTGATTTTATAGAAGCAACCAAAGAGATAAAACAACTGATGCCGCTGACTAAAATAAGCGGTGGTGTTAGTAATCTTTCCTTTGCATTTCGGGGCAATGACCATGTACGGGAAGCCATGAACAGTGTGTTCCTTTTTTATGCCATCAGGGCTGGTATGGACATGGGGATTGTAAATGCCGGCCAGTTAGTCGTGTATGATGAAATAGAGCCGAAGCTGAAAAAACTTTGCGAAGATGTAATTCTTAACCGCAATAATGATAACAACGAAGCGACTGAAAGCCTGATTACTTTTGCAGAAACGGTAAAAGCAAAGGGGAAAGAGAATATAAAGGATGAGAGCTGGAGAGAAACTTCTGTTGAAGAGCGGTTAAAACATTCATTGGTAAACGGCATCACCGATTATATTGATGCAGACACCGAAGAGGCCAGGGTAAAATATCCTAAACCCCTTGATGTTATAGAAGGTCCACTGATGGATGGAATGAATGTAGTAGGAGATTTGTTCGGTGCCGGTAAAATGTTTTTGCCACAGGTAGTAAAAAGTGCAAGGGTGATGAAAAAATCTGTGGCCGTTCTTACTCCTTATATCGAACAGGAAAAAGAAGATCGTAAACAAGCTCACCTGGCTGCCGGTACTGTTAATGAGGAAGCAGCCGGTGCCCCAAAAGTATTATTGGCCACAGTAAAAGGTGATGTGCATGATATTGGTAAAAACATTGTTGGTGTGGTATTGGGTTGTAATGGCTATGATATTGTTGACCTCGGTGTAATGGTGCCCGCCGATAAAATTCTGGACACTGCTGAAAAGGAAAAAGCAGATATCATTGGATTGAGTGGCTTGATTACACCTTCCTTAGATGAAATGGTGCATGTGGCACATGAAATGAAACGCCGTGGCATGAAACAACCATTGCTTATTGGCGGAGCCACTACTTCAAGGATGCACACTGCCGTAAAGATTGCACCACAATACGATAATGGTGTGATGCATATCCTGGATGCATCGAGAAGTGTGACAGCGGTGAGTACGTTACTAAATAAAGAACAAAAAAATACATTGCTGCAACAAACACAACAGGAATACGAAGTATTGCGCAATCAATTTTTAAACAAGGGCAAGAAAACATTAATTTCCTATGAAGAAGCTGTCGTAACCAAAGAATATTTTGACTGGAAGAATTACGAACCAACAAAACCTGCAGTGAATGATGTGAAGGTGCTTAAAGATTATGATTTAGCCACCATTGCGAAATATATTGACTGGGGGCCGTTCTTTATTGCATGGGAAATGCCCGGTCATTTCCCGGAAGTGTTGTCAGATAAAATTTTTGGTGTGGAAGCCACCCGGCTTTATAATGATGCGCAAAAGATGGTGCAGCAGTTGGCGAATGAAAAATGGTTTACAGCAGATGGAGTTATTGGTTTCTGGCCAGCCTCCAGTAATAATGCTGATACAGTGACATTGCAAACCGATAAAGGGGAAGTAAAACTTGAATCATTACGACAGCAATTGAAAAAGGCAGTGGGACAACCAAGTTATTCCCTTGCTGATTTTATTAAGCCAACACAAAACAGCTCACCGCTTGGTGATGGAGATAACAACGGGGACTACATGGGCGCATTTGCTGTGACAATACATGGAGCAAAAAAATATATTGACCAGTTTGCTGCTGACCATGATGATTATAATAAAATATTAGTGCAGATACTGGCTGACCGTTTTGTGGAAGCTTTTGCAGAATGCCTGCATGAAAAAGTGAGAAAAGAATATTGGGCCTACGAAAAAAATGAAACGCTGACTAATGAACAAATGATCCGGGAAGAATACAAAGGAATTCGTCCGGCACCCGGTTATCCCGCCTGCCCTGACCATACAGAAAAATTAAAATTATTTGAGCTGTTGAATGTTACTGACAACATCGGCATTGAAATGACAGAAAGTCTTGCGATGAATCCACCGGCTTCTGTTTGTGGTTGGTATATTGCCCATCCGCAAAGTCATTATTTTGGTCTGGGGAAAATAGATAAAGACCAGTTGAAGGATTATGCTAAGCGAAAAGGCATGAGTTTGGAAGAAGCTGAGAAATGGCTGCGGCCGGTATTAGAATAATTCTTACAAAATATTTAACCGCCTTAATTCTGAATTCAGTTGTTGTGGCAATTGAAAATGAATACTGTTAATCCCCAATGCCTCCGCCGCTTTTATATTCCTAAAGTTATCATCTATAAATAAAGCTTCTTCAGCCTTTACATTATACCGGTTCAATAGTAGCTGATAAAATTCAGGAAAAGGCTTTCTTATTTTTTCTTCCCCACTCACTACCCTGCCATCAAACCAATGCAGAAAATTATATCGTACCAGTGCAATATCAAATAGTCCTGCCCCCCAGTTAGTCAAAGCATATAATTTATAGTTACCCGTTTCTTTTAATTGCCGGAAAATATCAACTGCCTCAGCAATCGGGCCATTCAACATATCCGTCCAACGCCCATAATAATCCCTGATAGCACTTTCCCAGTCAGGAAATTTCTTTATTAGTTCTTCAGTAGCTTCTACAATAGAACGGCCTGCATCCTGCTCTTCGTTCCAGTCTAAAGAACAAATATGAGTAAGGAAATAATTCCTTTTTTCTATGGAATCAAAATAAGTTTCATTAAAAACATATTTCGGATTCCAGTCAATCAGCACACCTCCCAGGTCAAAAATAATTGTAGTAATAGCTGCCATTATTTATACCGGAGTTTAAGATAAATCATCGTCAGCGACATTGCCAGTACAATGGCATTGGTGAGAATGATAACCCAGTTATTTAATAATGCTCCGTATGCAATCCACATCACTTCATTAACGGCTGCTATCACAAACATCAGCAGTGAAACATCTTTTGCAGATTTTTCTTTCCAGGTTTTTATCACTTGTGGCAAAAAGGTGAGTGAGGTAATGGCGCCGGCTGCGTAGCCCAATATATCTGTTCCTGTCATTTGTTCGTATTTTACTACAATGATATTACCTTTTTTCAAACAACCACCGCCAACGTTTGCGGGGTCTTACTTTGTAGTTAGTACTGATGTAGTGGTGGATATGCTCCATAGCCTCATCCACACTGTCTGTTATCAGTACCAGGTTCATATCTTCTTTTGAAATAGTTCCCTGTTCCGCCATCCATTCAATATTATCCAGCAGCGGCTGGTGATATTCCTTGCCGAAAAGAACAATCGGGAACTGACTGATGCTTTTTGTTTGTACCAGCGTCAATGTCTCAAAAAGTTCATCCATAGTGCCAAAGCCGCCCGGCATGATAATAAAAGCATAGGAATATTTTACCAGCAATACTTTCCGGACAAAGAAGTGTTCAAATATCACTGATTTTTGCACATAAGGATTCTCCTGTTGTTCAAATGGCAATTGAATATTACAGCCAACCGAATTTCCATTACTTTCAAATGCGCCGCGGTTGGCAGCTTCCATGATACCAGGTCCGCCACCCGTCATAGTAGTAAAACCCAATTCAGCAATCCGTTTACCAAACTCCCTTGCTTTTATATAATAGGGGTGATCCTCTTTAAATCTTGCTGAACCAAAAACGGTAATGCAGGGCCCGACAAAATGCAGGTGTCGAAATCCTTTAATGAATTGCCAGAAAACCCGCAACGCAAACGCCAGTTCATACCCACGACTTTTGGGCCCATCAAGGTAAACATGTTCCTTTGACGGGATGATAGCGCCGGTTTTTGATTTTGCTGATGCTTCCATAGTAAAATGTAAATTGCCTTCCAATTTAAACAATAATAAGCCCATGCCCCAAAGGAAGTGGAAAAGTTATACAATACTCTGGTAAATTTTATAAAGTTTTATTATGAGAATAATTTCATACAACGTAAATGGCATAAGAGCAGCTATTAAAAAAGGATTGCTGGACTGGCTGAAAACCAATCCTGCTGATGTCATCTGCCTCCAGGAAACAAAAGCCACACAGGGTGATGTGGATGTAAAGCTATTAGAGGAACTGGGTTTTCATCATTACTGGTACAGTGCGCAAAAAAAAGGATACAGCGGCGTAGCGGTGTTCACTAAAGTAAAACCGGATCATGTAGAATATGGTACCGGCCATAAAGTAAGCGACGATGAAGGAAGGGTACTTCAGCTCGACTTTGGGGATGTGCGGCTCATTAATGCCTATTTCCCATCCGGCACCAGTGGCGATGAACGACAAACATTTAAATATGGCTGGTTAGATGAGTTTAATAGTTATCTGAACAAGCTGAAAAAAAAATATCCAAAACTTATTCTTTGCGGCGATTATAATATTGCCCATCATGAAATTGATATTCATGATCCCAAAGGCAATAAAAAATCATCCGGGTTTCTTCCGGAAGAAAGAGAGTGGATGACAAAATTTTTAGCTAATGACTGGGTGGACACTTTCAGGGAGTTTCATCCGGAGCCCCACCGCTACAGTTGGTGGAGCCAGCGGTTTCCTACTGTTCGATTACAAAACAAGGGCTGGCGGATTGATTACATAACGGTAACTTCTCCGCTGAAAAAAAACTTAAAAGATGCGGAGATTTATCCTGATGTAAAACACAGTGACCACTGCCCCATTTATCTTGACATTAAACTATAAGCTGCAATGATCATTTATAATGTAACCATAAAGGTGGAACATTCCATTGCTGAAAAATGGCTTACCTGGTTAAAAGAAGAACATATACCTGATATTATTGCTACCGGTTGTTTTATACAAACTACTATTCTTCATTTACTCGATACAGATGATACCGAAGGCATAACCTATGCCGTGCAATATCATGCAGTCAATAAATTATTATACGATCAGTATATTGAAAAATTTTCTGACAAAATGAGAAAAAAAGGGGCAGAGAAATGGGGCAATCAATTCGTTGCTTTCCGTTCTGTGATGGAGGTTGTGCATTGAGTGTGCAAAAGATTTATTTCTATTTCACACCTGCTGAAACAAAGGTATATTTCTTTCAAACCCGCCACAGGTAAGGATTTCATGTGGGTGAGGCGAAAAGCAATACCAGTAAGGGTTTCAGCTATCGGTATTGCAGCAGTTTCTTTATTGCTGCGCTGTGGTTTCCTTCAAATCCTTGTCCCAAGCGGTTTAGAGCAGATTGTAAAAAGAACAGTTTTGAAATAAAAAATTTTACCGGAATGAAAAACCCTATAAATTTGTTCCCGTACTAAAACATTAAAAAAATAAATCATGAACAAAGCTGAATTAATCGCAAAACTTGCCGATG
This sequence comes from Chitinophagaceae bacterium, assembly GCA_031422725.1. GTDB lineage: Bacteria > Bacteroidota > Bacteroidia > Chitinophagales > Chitinophagaceae > JJ008. The sequence goes on from JANPMI010000284.1 coordinate 47,528, forward strand.
ATGCCGGCATCACAAAAACACAGGCAAATGCTTCTTTAGATTCTTTTATTGAAGCAGTTACAAAAACATTAAAAGGCGGTGGCAAAGTAACGTTGGTTGGCTTTGGTACTTTTTCTGTATCTAAAAGAGCTGCCCGTAATGGCCGCAACCCACAAACTGGCGAAGTAATAAAAATAAAAGCAAGAAAAGTTGCCAAATTTAAAGCCGGTAAAGAACTTTCAAGTAAAATGTAATTACCCATGAAACTGTATTAGAAAAGTTCCATTCCGTCTCGTCTCAGGCGATATGGAATGGAATTTTTTTACCGATAACTTTATATTCATTTTATAAACAAAAATTAATAGTATGGGAAGAGGGGATAAAAAAACCGCCAAAGGCAAACGTTTCAAAGGTTCTTTTGGAAAAAGCAGACCTGTTACAAAAAGCCCGGCCCAAAAAGCCGCTGCAAAGAAATCCGCTGCAAAGAAGAGTAAATAAGTAAAAGTAAATAAGGTATATACTGCTTTTGCCAGCTATACCTTATTTACTTTATATACTGGCCACGACTATGGTGCTAACCTTTCTATTTTCCAACCAGCATTTTCCTGTAATGTGTACTGGAGCCTGTCATGCAGCCGGTTGGGCCTGCCCTGCCAGAATTCTATAATGACTGGTTTTACTATAAATCCTCCCCAGTCTTCAGGCCTTTTAATGGTACTTTCTTTTAATTGTTTTTTCAGTCCTTTAAAATGTTTCTCCAGCCATTCCCGGCTTTCTATAACATGGCTTTGAGGAGAAGCTATTGCTCCCAGCTGGCTTCCTACCGGTCTTGAATAAAAATATTTGTCGCTGTCAGCAGCATTAATTTTTTGCACCAACCCGGTAATGCGAACCTGTCTTTCCAGTTCTTTCCAGAAAAAAACAAGACAGGCTTTGGGATTTTCGGTGAGTTGCTGCCCTTTAAAACTATTGTAATTAGTGAAAAATGTAAAGCCTGCCTCACTAAAATCTTTTAGTAAAACAATCCTGGCAGAAGGCATTCCGTCGGGGGAGGCCGTGGCCAGCGTCATAGCATTCACTTCATCAATGGTGGAAGCAATGGCCTGCTTCCACCAGGTGGAAAACTGTTTAATAGGGCTATCATCAACCTTATGCTCCGATAATTTCTTTTTAGAATAATTCTTGCGGATGCCTGCTATACTACCTTTCATACTGATAAATTTGAGATGCAAAGTTAGCAGCTCAGGTCTGCATTAAAATATAGAAGCTGAAAACATCCTCTTTGTGGCTTACGGGTGTAAAAGGGGTTGTAAACAAAGCGTCGCTAATCATCCAACAGATCGTTTCCTGGCAAGTTCATCTCTTTCCTCTGAAATTACATTCAGCATACTCTCCAGTTCACCGACTCTTTTTAACTGGCCTTCTAATTTTTTATTAGCATCGGCAACAGCCTGCATATCATTATTCAATTCTTCCAGGTAGGCCACTCTTTTTTGCAGTTGCTGACGCTGAAAAATAGCTTCTCTTAGCTTGTCTTCCGTTTCAGTCAGCTCTTCCAGCAGTTGTTTGTTTTCCGATACGGCTGCCTGGTATTTCTTTTTCTGTTCTTCAAAATCATGGGAGATTCTGTAATGCCCTTCTTTCAGGTCTTCGAACTCAAGATGTATTTTTTTAGAAGTATTCACCTGGCCTTCTAATTTTAGTATTTTATCCTGCAATACATGGAATTCGTTATAGGCACTGTCGAGCATAGAGGTCATTTCACTGGTCAGGTGTTCTTTTTGCCGGGTATTGCTTATTTCTTTTTCTTTTTGTGAAAGCATAAATTTCAAATCGTCCACCTGGCCGGTAAGCTCTTCGTTATACTTTATTATTTCCTTTTGTTTCTCTTCTGTTTCTTTTACAATATCAATCTGTCCGAGTAATTCATTAATTTTTGCATTATGTTCCATCAAACCGCTTTGTGCCAGTTTTAGCTGCTCAATATAATCCGGCTTTTCTTTTTCTCCGGGTACTGTATTTTTTTTGAATGTTTCTATTTCTAACAGCAGTTTTTTATTCAGCTTCCGCATTTCATCAGCCTCAATTGAATTTATACTGTTGTTTTCTTCTTCCTCCGCCAATTTTTTTCTTAAGCTGGTAAGTTCTTTATCCTTCAGTTCTGTATCATTAAAATAACGGAGTTTCCATTGTTCCAGGTTTTTGGAAACCTTTTCTGTCTCCATTGGCGAAGACTTCAGGCTGCGCCGGCTGGTGATGAAGAAATGGATGGTGATACCAAGAGTGATGGCTCCCAGCATCAGCACAATAATTTCAACAATGGATAGGGAAAGATTAGCCATAACAGTAACGTCAGGTTTGTAAACTATTAAAAAGTACGGAAATAGTAATTAATAATTTTTCACAGTCAGGAAGATTGGATGACTGCAAGATAGTAGTTACTGCAAACTGTGAAATAGGAAATATACTTGGGAATTACCCCTTTACCAGAGTACCTACCTTCTCACCGGTTACCACCCGGCGAAGATTACCGGTCTTATTCATATCAAAAACGATGATAGGAAGATTGTTCTCCTGGCAAAGGGTAAAAGCAGTCATGTCCATGATCTTCAGGTTTTGAGAAAGACATTCCTGGTAAGTGATGACATTGTATTTGGTTGCTGAAGGGTCTTTTTCAGGGTCAGCAGTATAAATGCCATCTACCCTTGTTCCTTTTAAAATTACATCGGCATTTATTTCAATAGCCCGGAGAGAGCCTGCCGTATCAGTAGTAAAATAAGGATTACCCGTGCCGGCACCGAAAATAACCACCCGGCCTTTTTCCAAGTGACGGATAGCACGGCGGCGGATGTATGGCTCTGCAATCTGTTCCATCTTAATAGCACTTTGCAGGCGGGTGTAAACGCCTACTTTTTCCAACCCTGCCTGTACTGCCATACCGTTAATTACCGTGGCCAGCATCCCCATATAATCACCATGTGCCCTTTCTATTCCGGTATCGGCTTCATTCATGCCCCGGTAAATATTACCACCGCCAATAACCAGTGCTACCTGAACCCCTAACTCGGTTATTAATTTTATATCCTGGGCATATTGGGCAATCACATCGGTGTCAAAGCCAAAACTTTTATCACCCATTAATGCTTCACCGGAAAGTTTGAGGAGGATTCGTTTGTACTTAGGTAACATCGGAGCTTAATTTTTCGGGGCGAAGATAAGGGGAATAAATTATTGCGCCAGCTTCAGTTCCCAGAGCATCGTCTCTTGCAAGTTTACCCAGAGTTTTTCGAAGGGCACTATTTATCGTTCGGTTCTCTACTCAGCTTTTATCGCTTTTATTGAATACACCATCGGAATTTTTCCTTCCAATCCTTTTATATGCCATTTGTCTTTTTCAAATTCTACTGTATTGCGAAAACAGCCATAGGGAGAATACATAAACTCATTAAAATGTCCGATCTGTAAACCTTTTGTAATTAAAGCATTCAATATTTCACTGATGCTATGATTCCAGCCATATTCTTTCCCTTTAATATCTGCATCCCGGTCGGTATAAGTGCCTTCATTCTCCGTCACTATTACTTCCCGGTTTTCGTATGAATATTGAAAGTGTGTAAACTCATCATCAAACATCCAGAGAACGGGATGAAAATCGGCCATGTAAAAAGTACCACCTGGTTTCAGGTAATGAGCAATCAGCCCGGCCCATTTGTCCAAATCGGGCAACCAACCGATGGTGCCATAAGAAGTGAAAACAATATCAAATTTTTCATTCAGGTGCTCTTTCAAATCATACACATTACAACAAATAAATTTTGCATTCATTGCTAATTCATCATTCAGTTGCTTTGCTTCTTTGATGGCTTCATCAGATAAATCAACACCGGTTACATCAGCACCAAGCCTTGCCCAGTTTAAACTATCCATTCCAAAATGACATTGCAGGTGCAGCATTTTTTTTCCTTTCACAACTTGTCCCGATGCTTCGGGATCACCCAGTTCATTCAGTTCAATTGGGGTAAGAACATTTTCTCCGGCTTTAAAACCGGCAAGGTTGTAAAAAGATGAATCTTTGTGAACAGCGGTTCGCTGGTTCCAGAGGTGTTTGTTGGCGGCGAAGTATTCGGTATAATTTTCCATGATGAGCAAAAATAAAAAAAGCGTTTCGCTTGTGACGAAACGCTTAAAAATATTATCGTTATTATCAATTATCCTAATGCCACTCTTTTGAACTCGGTCACTTTCACATCACCACTTTCTTTCAGGTAATCAGCCACCGTTTTCCCCGCATCTTTTACGAAAGCCTGTGCAGTCAAAGTTTGTTCTTTAAAGAAAGCACCCATTTTCCCTTCGGCAATTTTTGCCAGCATTTCTTCCGGCTTGCCTGCCATTTTAGGATCCTGCTTCATCAGTTCCATAATAATATCTTTTTCACGGGCAATTACACTGGCAGGTACCGAAGCAGCATCTACTGCCACAGGATTTAATGCTGCAATTTGCATCGCCACATCTTTACCAGCATCAGCAGCTTCCTTGTTCATGCCCACCAGCACACCAATGCGGTAAGCACCGTGAATGTAGGAGGCAACATAGTCTGCATCTATTCTTTCAAATTTAGTTACCCCGATCTTTTCACCTATAGAAGCCAGTTTATCATTTACTAATTCTGCAACGGTAGCATTCCCTGTTTTTGCTGCTAAAAGCTCTTCCAGGTTTTTTACATTATTATTGATGGCTGCATCAGCAATGCTCTGACCAAAAGCCACGAAATCTGCGTTCTTGGAAACAAAATCCGTTTCGCAGCTTACGCAAACAACGATGCCTGTTTTTTTATCAGCAGTTGTTTGTGCAATAACCACCCCTTCTTTTGCTTCCCGGTCACTTCTTTTAGCCGCTACTTTCTGACCCTGCTTGCGCAGCCAGTCAATGGCTGCTTCAAAATCACCATTCGTTTCTGTCAATGCTTTGCGGCAATCCATCATACCGGCACCAGTAGCCTGGCGAAGTTTATTTATATCCTGTGCACTTATAGTTACTGTACTCATGATTAAAGTTTACCCCAAACCCCTAAAGGGGCTTAAGAAATTTTCGAATAATTTGAACTGTCTTCCCAACTCCCCTTTAGGGGCTGGGGGTTTATCTCCTTCCACCACCGGGGCCCCTGCTTGTACCGGGACCACCTGTAGTACGGCGTCTTTGTCCGCCACCACCTGCACCGCCGGGACCACGGCCACGGCCACCACCAGCACCACGGCCACGACCAGCTTCAGCCTGTGCTTCTGCTTCCATCCTTGCGGCTCTTTTTTCCTTTTCATCATCTGTTATTTCTTCCACTTCGTCATCCTTAGCCGCCTGGCGGTCTGCCAATCCTTCTGCAATGGCAGCCGTAAGATAATTAGCAATGATGGCAATTGATTTAGTCGCATCATCATTGCCAGGAATAGCAAAATCAACTTTATTTGGATCACAATTAGTATCTACTACTCCGAATGTCTGGATACCCAAACGTTTTGCTTCAGCCAGTGCAATATGCTCATGCCCGATGTCCACGATGAACAATGCAGCAGGTACACGGCCCAGTTGGGCAATACCACCTAATACCTTTTCCATTTTTTCTTTATCACGGCTCAGTGTCAAACGTTCTTTTTTAGTAACACTGTCAAAAGAACCATCGCCCAGCATTTTTTCAATGCTCTGCATTTTCTTTACACTTTTACGAACCGTGTTGAAGTTGGTAAGCATACCACCTAACCAACGTTCTGTAACGAAAGGCATATTTACTTTCCGGGCACATTCGTTCACAATATCTTTTGCCTGTTTCTTTGTACCAACAAACAAAATTTTCTTGCCGCTGCGGGCAATCTGCTTCATAGCAGCAGCCGTTTCCTGCAGGCACTCCACTGTTTTGTTCAGGTCAATGATATGAATACCTTTCTTTTCAGCAAAGATGTAAGGCAGCATCTTGGGATTCCACTTCTTTTTCAGGTGACCGAAATGAACACCTGCTTCGAGAAGTTGCTGTTGTAGTGAAGTATTATTTTCCATTTTTCTTTTTATAAAAAGGTTATAAAGTATTTGTTGCTTGCTATTAGTTAGTGGTGAAAAACCAGCGACCAACAACAGAAACCAGATTAACGTTTAGAGAACTGGTAGCTCTTTCTTGCTTTCTTATGACCAAATTTCTTACGTTCAACAGAACGGGGATCCCTTTTCAGTAATCCGGCAGCTTTTAATGCCGGACGAAAATCAGGATTCATTTCTACCAGTATCCGGGAAATACCCAGCATAGCAGCTTCTGCCTGTCCTTTAACACCGCCGCCCATGGCGTTGATCTTTACATCAAACTTGCCAATAGCGTCAACTGTTTTAAAAGGACGTTCCACCTGGTTTTGTAAATAAACCAGCGGAAAGTATGTTTTATAGTCTTTGTCGTTTACTGTTATGCTGCCTTCTCCTTTGGAGAGGAACACTCTTGTAACAGCGGCTTTACGACGACCAATACCATTTCTTTGCTTTTCCATTTTTTATTTTTTATTCTCCGCCAGTTGGTGGAGATAGCGGTTTAAAATTTTAATTCCTTAGGTTGTTGTGCGGTATGCGGATGGTTGGTGCCAACATATACAAATAATTTTTTGTACATCTTGCGACCCAGCCGGTTTTTAGGCAACATCCCCTTTACTGCTCTTTCAATAACCACTTCTGGTCTGCGGCTGATCAGGTTTCTGGCCACCTCTTCTTTACGACCGCCGGGATAACCCGTGAAGTGGTCATAAATTTTCTGGTCCAGTTTGTTACCGGTTAATACAATTTTTTCGCAGTTGGTTACGATAACGTAGTCGCCTGTGTCAACGTGGGGAGTATAGTATGCCTTATTCTTACCACGAAGTATCGCAGCAATCCTGGCACACATACGTCCAACGGTTTGATTAGTACCATCAACAACATACCAGGTACGTTGAACGGTAGCCTCGTTCGCATGTTTTGTTGTGAAATGTAATTTGCTCATTTTAATTTCTGTTTTTGTGATTACCGCTATCCCGGTAACCGATTTTTTAAATGGAGTGCAAAAGTAGGTTTGAGAGAGTTTCAAACCTACAAATTGGAGAAGTAATTTCTATAGCCCCTTTATAAGATGTTGATTTTCAGTAAAATTTTTGCTATAAAATTTTCACTGCTTGATAAAGTGACTAAATTTCCCACCAGTTTTCGGTCGAACCATTGCCATTAATATATAGCGGCTCACCAATCTTTGGAGTTTTCACCTGAATATTTAATTCTTTCGCTTTTACTATCACTCTTTTCGCAGGTTCATTCCAGGCATGCATACCCAACTTGAATTTACCCCAATGAACTGGCATCATTGCTTTAGCTTTTAAATCAAGGGCGGCCTGCACTGTTTCTTCCGGCATCATGTGAATGAGCGGCCACATAGTATTATACTGGCCAGATTCGAGAATGGCTAAATCAAATGGGCCATATTTTTCTCCAATTGCTGCAAAATGTGTATCATAACCCGAATCACCACCGATATATAAATTATGTGTTGGTGTTTTTAAAATAAAGGAAGACCATAATGTTTGTCCTCTTTTTATTCCCCTTCCGGAAAAATGACGGGCTGGTGCTGCTGTTAACCGGATGGCAGAATCTAATTGTTCTGATTGCCACCAATCCATTTCTGTAATCTTGTTTTCCTCCACTCCCCAATGCTTCAAATGAGAACTGATACCGAGTGAGCAATATATCTTACTCACTTTGTTTCTAAGCTTCCTGATAGTTTTAAAATCAAGATGGTCGTAGTGGTCATGTGTGAGGATGAGATAATCAATTGCCGGCATATCCTCCGCCTTGTATTCATTACTTCCGGGGAAAGCTTTTACCATAAAAGAAACCGGAGCTGCATTACCACTGAATACAGGGTCAATGAGAAAATTTTTGTCTTCAATCCGGATAAAATAAGAAGAATGGCCAAACCATATGATAACCGGTTCTTTCGAATCTATTTTCTTCAAATCAGTTTTTACAAAAGGTAATTTATCCTGAGGTGCTGTGTCCGGATGTTTTTTGAAAAATTCCTTTGTCATTTTCCAATAGGAAATGCCTTCCGGCTTCATTGGTGTGGGAGATAAATTCTGAAAAGCCCCTTCTTTATAATTAGGAGATTGTTTTAACCGTTGTAAATGTTTTCCCGAAGGAAGTTTACCCGTAATCTTTAGTGACATGACTATTTCATTTCGGTCTGCAAATTACCAACACAGATACTGGAAGGCTACTCAATTTCGGCGAACGAACAATAATGAATGATGAATTGTACTCTAAGCATCTGGCCGCTTAGTACGCATCAGGCCGCTTGTAATAAACTTTGTAGTATTAGAACTGATTTAGCGGCCAGATGCTTATCGGCAAAGCTGCCTGATGCGTAGCCAACTACTCCACCCTTTTAACCACAACACGATTAGGGGTAAGATGGGTAATTATCACCTGCATCGTATCTCCTTCCTTTATAGTATCTTTTTCAATGCCGGTAATAGAAAGTTTTGCCTGCATTTTATCACCGAACAGGTTCAAATAAGCTGCATGGGGAGATAACTTATATACTATGGCCTCAATTTCAATTTTATTATTGAAATACTGCAATGCTTTTTTGTATTCAGGGAAATAGTTGTGAGAGAAAAGTTCCGCAGCAATACTATTCGGTTTTTCCAGGTTTATCAATTTAAAACTGATGGCTTCATTAGCAGCTGTTTCCACCGGCTCTTTTTCCCATTTTGATAGTTGAATGGGGAAAAGAATATAGCTGTCAAATTCCTTCACAAAAAACCTGCCCTCTGCTATTTTTAAATACCCGGAAAACCTGTTTTCAATGGCTGATTTTTGTATCAGCAAATTAATAGCTTCATTATGCAAAAATTTTACATCATAAGCCGTCATCTTGTCTCCCCTGTCGGAGAGCTTAAGCTGAAAACTTACTGCATCCCCAAGCCGGTACTGATGTGGCTTTTTGCTGCTATCGGCCGCATTGGTTTTACAATTAACCGATTTGTTTTTATTGTTATGCAAATACTCAATAGTAGCAAACTGCTTCTCGTAGTTGATAAATGAAATTTTTCCTTTGTATAATTGCTGTTCCATAATTCCTGTTGTGCAAATTTATGGGGAAGCACAATAAACCGGCATTAATAATAAGTCTGCCCGGTTCGTTACAAAATTCACTCTTATATTTATTATATAATTCCCTCGTATGTCAACACATAATCTTGGCCGTTCCGCTTTCGGCGATCCGAAAAATACGGGTAATTTAATGACCATTGAGGAAGCCCGCAGCTTATTGAATGAATGGGTGCCTAATGAACGGCTTCGTCTTCACATGAAGCAAGTTGCCGCCAATATGAAAGCATGGGCTCTTGAAAAAGAAAATGCTGACCCGGCAACCGCATTAAAGTGGGAACTGGCAGGATTGCTGCATGATGCAGATTGGGAAAAATATCCTGATGACCATTGCCGCATTATCATTGAAGAGCTGGAAAAAAGGAATATTGACCCGGAAGTAATTCATTGTATTGCTTCACATGGGCCAAAGGTATTTGGCGTGGAGCCGGAAAGTAAAATGGATAAAATGATTTATGCGATAGATGAGCTTTCCGGTTTTATTCATGCCGCCGCCCTCATCAGGCCTACTCACTATGAAGGGCTGGAAGTAAAAAGTGTGCTGAAGAGATTAAAGACACCTTCCTTTGCTGCACAGGTAAGCCGGGATGATATTACCGATGCCTTGTCAAGGATTGATGTTGCTTTAGACGAGCTGGTGCAATTTATCATTGACCACCAAAAAAAAGTTTCTTAAAAAAATGATATGATCTTTTCTTCACCGAAACTTGTAAACCGCAATCGTTTGAGGAAAAGATTATTGGCATCTATACATGACCTTTATTATAGCTATACTAAACTTGCTAATATGATACGCAATACACTTATTCTTTTCTTTCTTATTATCCTTTCTTTTAACGCTGATGCACAACAAGCTGACCCCTGGAAAATTACTGCTACCAACATTAATCCTTCCAATTATTATGGTGTTACGGTTGCCAACGGAATGATTGGCATTGTATCTGCCCCCGAGCCTTTTAAAATAAAAGATGTGGTGCTGGCAGGTGCTTATGATTTATATGGCCGTGGAAGAGTAAGTAATTTTTTGCGCAGTTTTAATTTATTAAACGCCACATTGGATATTGATGGCAAAAGAATGGATGGCAAAACTGCAAGCAATCTGAAACAGGAGCTGGATATGCAGCATGCCAGTTTCACTACATCCTTTGACTATACTGATAAAGCAACAGTTTCTTATACCTATTATTCATTGCGTCAGCTCCCCTTTACCGTATTGATGGATATCACCGTTACTGCAAAAAAAGATATAACTATCAACAGCAGCAGTGTGATGGAAGCCCCGGATGCACTGAAAGATGTGCAGAATTATTACAATGAAATTGACAGGCCGCATGTAGTTATCAGTTTGCTAACTTCCTCTGCCAAAAGTCCAACGGGAAAATTGCTGATGTGTGCTTCCAATACTTTTTTATTCCCTGAACATCATGGACAGGAGCCAAGAGTGATACATGAGATGTGGGACAACAATATGCACCTGATGAAATTCAGTAAGAAAATAAAAGCCGGTGAAACCTATCGTTATTCCATTGCCGGTTCCTCCATCACTTCTGCTCATCATGATGACCCGCTGAATGAAGCCGAACGGTTGACTATCTATGCCAAATTAGAAGGCCGTGACCGTTTATTAAATTTCCATAATAAAGCCTGGGATGAATTATGGAAAAGCGACATCGTAATAGAAGGCGATGCACAAAGTCAGCAGGATGTACACAGCATGTTGTATCATTTATATTCTTTTACAAGAGAAGGAACTGCTCTATCTACATCACCCATGGGATTAAGTGGCTTGGGTTACAATGGCCATGTGTTCTGGGATACAGAACTATGGATGTATCCTGCAATTTTGGTTTTACATCCTGAGTTGGCAAAAAGCATGATTGAATATCGTTACCAGCGGTTAGAAGCAGCTAAACGAAATGCATTCAGTAAAGGATTTAAGGGTGCCATGTATCCCTGGGAAAGTGCAGAGAGTGGTGTGGAAGAAACCCCGGTGTGGGCATTAAGCGGTCCTTTTGAACATCACATCACCGGATGTGTAGGCATTGCTGCCTGGAATTATTATTGTGTAACGCAGGATAAAAACTGGCTGAAAGAAAAAGGCTGGCCGATACTTTCTGCCACCGCTGATTTTTGGGCAAGCCGTGTGGAAAGAAATGGCCCCGGTAAATATGATATAAAAAATGTGGTGGCTGCTGATGAATGGGCGGAAAATGTTGACAATAATGCTTTCACCAATGCAGCTGCAAAAGCAAATCTTCAATTTGCCACGGAAGCGGCAAAAATTTTAGGTATAGCTCCAACTGCTGACTGGATGGTTGTGTCTAATAATATTCCCATTCTTAAAATGGAGAATGGTGTCACCAAAGAACATGTTACTTACAAGGGTGAAGGCATCAAGCAGGCAGATGTAAATCTTTTATCTTATCCGTTAAAAGAAGTTACAGATCCGCTTCAAATCCGTAAAGACCTTGAATATTATTCGACCAGGATACCTGATGAAGGAACCCCGGCTATGACGCAGGCCATCTTTACCTTATTATATGCAAGATTGGGTGATAAAGACAAAGCATGGCATTGGTTTAAGGATGCTTATGTACCAAATTTAAATCCCCCTTTCCGGGTGATTGCTGAAACAAAAGGTGGTACCAACCCCTATTTTGCAACCGGTGCCGGTGGCATATTACAAAGTGTAATGATGGGTTTTGGAGGATTGGAAATAACCCCGAAAGGCGTTGTTCAAATAAAGTCTGTGCTGCCTTCTCAATGGAAAAGCTTGACTATTAAAGGCGTGGGACCGGAAAAGAAAACGTTTGCGGTGGGTAAATAGCCCTGAAAACAGATTGATTACTGTTGCTCCGGACTATTGGGTATGAAATAATAAAATTAACTTACAGTTTCTAAATTGACTGCCTGAAAAAGATTGTTGTCATATTTCTTTTATTGCTTCTTTCCTTCAACTGGATTGGATACCGATGGGTGATGGATTGGTGCCAGCAACATGCCGATATCAAACTGGAAGCACAACTCGACATTAACAATTACAATGAAGCCTCGTTGATCGAATTAAAAGTACCCCTTGATTTACCTTACCAAACCGATTGGAAAAATTTTGAACGTTACGATGGAGAAGTTACGGTGGATGGCCAGCATTACAAATATGTAAAACGCAAAGTGCAGGATGGGATGCTCATCGTAAAATGTATTCCCAATGAAAACAAGCACCGCATTGAATCTGCCAGGGACCAGTTTTTTCAGATGGCCAATGATTTACAAAAAAGTGATGGTGCAAAAAAATCAGATGCCCCGAAACATTCTACCATAAAAAATAATATTACTGAATGTGAAGAACTTATTGTTTTCACTTCAGCAATAATTCCTTCTTACAATACAAAGCAAAAAGCAAATGGCAATAAAAATTGTATCGTAACCCGTTCATACGGCAGCCCCGAGCAACCTCCTGAAGCATACCGCTGCTGATTACTTATTACTGCTGTATTACAACAGCGGCTTTTCCTTTTTCACTTATTAATATTTCAAATGAAATTCATTCTGGCCGTTGCCATGATGTGTTTGTTCATCACATCCTGTCAGCAAAAAAAATATATAAAATTTACTAGCGACCCGGTGTTGTACTGCAAAACAGTAAAGCAACTAAACAATGTGGTACTGGAAAATAATTTTCCACCAATGATTGCCAGCCGCAATTATGTGTATGCCAATATTGCCGCTTATGAAGTAATGGTGCTGGGCGATAACCGTTTTCAAAGCCTGGCAGGTCAGATAAAACATTTGCCGAAGTTTCCGGGCATTGATACAACAGGTGCTGATTTAAATTATGCAGCACTATTGGCTTTCTGCAAAGCAGGTGAGGCAGTTACTTTTCCCGAAGGAAGCATGCAAAAATATGTTGACCTGTTAGACTCAATGGCATCTGCTGCACACATGAGCAGCAAGATGAAAGAAGCTTCCCGCAAAGTGGCTGACTCTGTGGCCAATCATATTCTGCGCTGGAGTAAGAAGGATAATTATCTGCAACTGCGGACAGCAACGAAATTTACTGTCATTGATGAGGAAGGCCGCTGGGTGCCTACCCCACCCATGTATGCACAGGCAATAGAGCCGCACTGGATGGAAATAAGAACAATGGTGATGGATAGTGCTTCGCAATTTCGTCCGGCAACACCGCCAGTATATGATGTAAAAAATAAAAACAGTTTGTATTACCGTTCCCTGCTGGAAGTGAAAACAATTGGTGACAGCTTAACGGATGAACAAAAACATATTGCCGAATTCTGGGATGACAATCCTTTCAAGATGAATGTAACAGGGCATGTAATGTTTGCTACGAAAAAGTTTTCGCCCCCGGGACACTGGATGAATATAGTAGGCATTGGTGCACAAAAAGCCGGCGCAGATTTTTCAACCACTGTTGCGGCTTATACCCAAACTTCAATTGCTTTGTATGATGCATTCATAAGTTGCTGGGAGGAGAAATACAGAAGCAATTACGTTCGTCCGGAAACAGTGATTAACAAGCATATTACTGCTAACTGGCAACCTTATATTCAAACACCACCATTCCCTTCACATACCAGCGGCCATGCCACTATTTCGGCAGCAGCGGCGGAAGCTATGACAAATTGGTTCGGCGATAACTTATCATTTACAGATACCTCCTCACTTGAGTTCGGAATTAAAAGCCGTGAAATAAAATCATTCCGGCTGGCAGCTAAAGAAGCTGCGATGTCAAGATTATACGGCGGCATCCACTACCGGTTTGATAATGATCATGGAAACGAAGCCGGAAAAAGACTGGGAGAATTTATTGTGCAGCGATTAAAGCTTAAAAAATAATTTTTTATAATATTATTTACAATGAAAAAACTACTGCAAAAAATAATCATTGGTTTGTTACTACTGCTGCTGCTAAAACCGGCAACAGCACAAACAGATATTGATGGGGTGATGATGGAAAAAAATGCTCTCTGTATCGGACCCATGGCCGGGTACAGCAGCTGGAAAAATTACTGGGAAGGCACATTAAAGAGAGACAACCTGAACCTGGGAAAAGTATCCACTACCATGTACAGCATCATGGGCAACTACGGCATCACCAACAAACTGAATGTACTGTTTGGTTTACCTTACATAAAAACAAAAGTATCTGCCGGGCAATTAAAAGGCATGAAAGGAATACAGGACCTTTCTTTCTGGATAAAGTATAAAGCGTTCAGTAAAAAAATTGGTCAGGGAAGATTATCATTGTTTGCTATTGGCGGTTATTCATTTCCTGTGTCAGATTACACAGCAGATTTTTTACCGATGTCCATCGGGTTGGAAAGTAAAAATTTATCATTGAGAGGGATGGTGGATTATCAAAGAGGTATATGGTTTGGAACCGCATCAGCCACTTATATCAGAAGAAGTAATATAGAAATAGACAGAACGGCTTACTATACTACCGAAATGCATTACAGCAACGAAGTAAAAATGCCGGATGCTGCTTCTTATAATGTAAGGGCCGGTTACCGGGATAAAGGAGCTTATGCAGAACTGGTGCTTGACGGTTGGAAAACCCTCGGGGGGTTTGATATCACCCGCAACAATATGCCTTTCCCCAGTAATGAAATGAATGCCACAAGAGTTGGTTTCAATTTTAAATATCCGATGCCATTTCTTCCGCAGCTGGCAGTAACAGGAAATGTAATGACAACGGTGGCCGGAAGAAATGTTGGGCAATCAACCGGGTTCAATGCCGGAATATTTTATGTACTCGATTTATCCAAAAAAGAAAAAATGGATGCTGATAAATCAAAAAAATAACTATCATGAAAAAAATAAACTTATTACATATTATCGTTGTTGCCTTCTTACTTCATTCCTGTTCAAAAGATATTACAGACCGCAGTACTGAGTTTCCCGCACTACAACCCGCATCAACGGATATTAATGCAGGCACCTGGAGACCAATTCTTTTAACCGGACCAACAGAATTTCCTGTAGCACCCCCCATTGCCACTACCGTTCCGGATTACATTGCACAGGTAAATGAAATAAAAAGTTTTCAGGCAACAATTACTGCTACTGAAAAAAAAGCAGTGAAATACTGGAGTGCCGGAGCCGTTCTTCGCTGGAATGAAATAATGAGGGAATTGGTTGCCTTGCATAATTTACCCCCTTACCAAAATCCGGATGGCACTTACCCGGCTCCGAATGCTAATAATCCATTAGCTTATCCAACGTTTCCCTTTGCCAATCCTCCCTATGCTGCCAGAGCTTATGCGTATGTAGCGGCTGCACAGTATGATGCATTGGTAGCTGCCTGGCATTATAAAAAATTATACAACCGGGCTGCACCTTATACGGTAGATGCAACGGTAAATTCTTTAATCCCAAAATCTGATTTACCTTCTTATCCATCAGAAGATGCAGTGGTAATTGGCGTTACTACTGAATTATTAAAATTATTATTTCCCGGCGACCAGGAGTATATACAAGGGAAAGCAGAAGAACATAAAAGAGCAAGAATAATTGCCGGTGCTAATGTACGCAGCGACCTGGAAGCCGGTGAAGCATTGGGTAAGTCGGTTGCACAAAAATTTGTAACCCGTGCAAGAGGCGACCGGGCTGGTACGGCCGGCGGAAATCCAACAATCTGGGCACAATTAGAAACAGATTGTATAGCAAGGGGAGAAATACCCTGGATAAGCCAGGAATCACCCAAACGTCCGGGTATGCTGGTCAACTTTGGAAAAGTAAAATCTTTCCTTTTTGATTCATTAACGATGGTAACATCCATTCGTCCGCCGGCCCCGCCATCCACTTCATCACAGCAATTCAAAGATGAATTAGCAGAGGTTTATAGCTTCAGTAAAAACCCAACGAGAGAGCAAACAAGAATTGCACATTTTTGGGCAGATGGTGTTGGCACTTATACACCGCCTGGCCACTGGAACGCTATAGCAACCGAAGATTTTGTAAAACAAAATTTCAGTGAAGTAAGATGGGCAAGAAATATGGGTTTATTAAATATGGCATTGATGGATGCGGCCATTGTGTGCTGGGATGCGAAATATTTTTATTTTAATCCACGGCCATCGCAGATGGACCCACGGATAAAAACAATAACCGGTTTGCCCAACTTCCCATCTTACACATCTGGTCATTCCACGTTTAGTGCAGCAGCGGCAACTATATTGGGACATATTATTCCCGCAAGAGCAACTGATTATACTAATATGGCAAAAGAAGCATCCGAATCCCGTATCTATGGTGCCATACACTATCGAAGTGATTGTGAAAAAGGGGCTGAGTGTGGTAACCGGGTTGGCAACTTCGCTATTGCCAGGGCAAGAACGGATGGAGCAGAGTAATTATATTGATAACTATTAATTTTTCAGCAGCTAATACATACTGTATTAGCTGCCTTGTTTTGTATCTTTAAAGCAATAATCTAATACATGAAAAAAATATTTTTCTTATCTGCTATCTGTCTATTTTTTTTGCAATTACCTGCTCAAAAAATTCAAACCCCTGACCAGATATACGGACAGCTTTTTAAAGATGTGCAAATGAGCCGCATCTTCCCGGATAATAAAACTTTTGTGGATTGCACGCCGAAAAGAAAACCATCTGCCATTGTTGCGGATTACTTAAAAATTAAAAACAATCCTGCTATCCGCTTCAGTCTTGAGCTGTTTGTAAAAGAAAACTTTGACATGCCGCCTGCACCACCGGCCTTTAATTATATACAGCAGGAAAAAGATGTGACGGCACATATTAAAAATCTGTGGGGAAATTTGAAAAGGGAACAGGATAAAAGTATTGAAGGTTCTTCTCTGCTGGCATTACCACATCCGTACATTGTACCCGGTGGCCGCTTCCGGGAAATTTACTACTGGGATTCTTACTTCACCATGCTGGGCTTAAAAGAAAGTGGTGAAACGGAAACAATGAAGCATATGCTGGATAACTTTAAATACCTTATTAATACATATGGCCATATACCGAACGGCAACCGCAGTTATTATTTAAGCCGCAGCCAGCCACCCTTTTTTTCGATGATGGTAGAACTATATGCATCTGCCACGGAAAATGAAAATTATAAACTGTATGTGGATGCCATGGAGAAAGAATACAATTACTGGATGAATGGATATACAACCATTAAAAATGGAACTGCTTCTAAAAAAATAGTGCGGCTGGCTGATGGCAGCATCTTAAACCGTTACTGCGATGAACTTTCTATTCCCCGCCAGGAAAG
>JANPMI010000285.1:0-54012 GCA_031422725.1 Chitinophagaceae bacterium
TCAAACCCACCGGGATTACCTGAGTTTTTTATTTCCTGCAAAGATTTTTTGAAAAGAATTTGGGAACCATAGGTCAGTTGCAGCGAGGAATCTTTTTTGAAGTAAAGAATAATTTTCCCTTTTACAGGAATGGATTGTCCGTTTTGCAATAAATAGCTGACGGTGGCATTCGCTTTGATAGATTTTGTTTTCTCTACAGGCGGTTCATCTAATGTAACGATGAGTCCGTTCTGCTCCTGGTAAAAATTTCCCAGCCATTGTTTATTATTCCTGATATCCCTCTGCCATGCCAGCATGGCACCGATGGAAAAGAAAAGAATACTGGTAACTATTCCATTGATAAAAGCAAATCTGTACCGGTTGAAAAAAGGGATAATGAAGAAGCTGAGTAATATAATAAAAGCAATGGAGAGAATAACCCACCAGGTATTGATGCTAAACTGGAAACGCCACTGCACCATAATGCCAGCCATCATAGCCAGCAGCAGTTTTACGAATGGAGACTTTTTCCAGAAATTAGAACCATACAGAGCCATAGCGAAAAGATAAGCAGCCTCTGATTAACAGGCAATACTACTTTCGGGGTATATCAGAGCATCTTATTCAGGCAGGCAATCTGCCCCAGGTGGTAGATATTATGTTCTGTCATTCCGTTAATCAGAAAACGGAAATTGTATTTGCGATAATCAACTTTTTCTTCCAGAAAAGCATCATCTTTTTCCTTCAGCAATGCTATTATCTTTTTATTTATAGCTTTAAATTCTGCCAATCCCTTCTTCCAGGTATGTATTTTGGGATTTATTTCTCTCCAGTCAAGCTTTTCGGCCGCTACCAAATCATTTATTTTGTCTTTTTCAATTCTTTTTAACGTGAAATCTGCCCAGGTTATCATATGGTAAAGCAGTTCCACCATGGAATGTTCTGAATTATTTGGCCTGATGTAAACTTTTTTTACATCCACTTCATCTAATATAATAAATACGGCACGGCCAAACCAGGGTTCTCCGGAGTTTACATTTTCAATTTTTTTAATAATCTGCTTAATGGCTGTATTCATAATTGTAAGATACAAAACTACCGTTTAAGGAATATTCTCTTTCAGTACCTTTTTTTCTACAAACTGCCTGTATGAAATACGCTGTACTTTACTTATCAGCCAGCCGGAATAATTGAAAATACTGAAGGTCATTTTTTGAACAACATCATCTTTGTTCGCATCAAACACTTCCAGGGCTTTTTGGTATTCTTTTATTTTTTGTTTAGTATCCGTCATATAAAAAGTACGGTGCAGGCATTGAACAAGAGCAGTTTCGAAGGGATGTTTTTTCTTTCTTTTATAAAAATAGGTATAAGTGGCCCTGTACTGCGAATCAAAAAGCCGGGAATTATCAAGGCTGTAGGTAATCAGCAACAAAAGTATGCTGGCAACAGCAGAATGTTCTTCCCGGGTTCCATTTTTAAAATAAGTAATTCCCCGTTTTGTAAAATACAACGCATCATTATATTGCTCCAGCACAAAACAAGCGATGCCCAATGAAAGATTTACTGTTCTGTTAAGATCAGCATTTAAAGACGGCTCCCATTGCCTGTATTTTGATTTCATGAAGCTGATTAATTTTTCTACTTCATCATACCGGGCCGTTTTATTAAAAATTTTGTTGAGGGCAAGATATTTGATGGCTTCAAAGTTGGCTCTTTGTGAAGGATCCTCTATAAGGTTGTTTATATCATCATTGAATGCGCCGGTAACATAGGTGTAGGAGCCATGCAGAATGCCTGCGTAGTTAATCATATACATCAGCTCCACATAATACTCACCATTTGTTTTGATAAAGTCTGTATTTTTTTTCCAGTCGCTTAAAACCTGTTGCAGTAAATTCATTGACCCCGGAATATCGTTTAATAAATACAGCAGAGTGGCCTTGCTCATGTGATAGTAATGCCGGAACCAAAATGACCGGGTGGTAGTGGCTGCTTTGCCAGCATTTACCAGTTGCAGCAAAGAAGTAATTTTCTTCCTGTGTTCATCATCCAGGTCAAAATGTACTTTTCTTTTCAGTAACAGTATTTCGGCATATATATCCCTCAGGGTAATCATTTCTGCATATTCATTATAGGTAATAATATTTCCCTGGAATACAGAGTGAAGTTCATCATACGGGGTATGGAAGCTGCTGAACAGCACCATTTTTTCAAATTCTGTTTTTAATAAATTAAGCAGGGCAAAGGATTCTGTCTTCCGGGCTTTTACAACAGCTTTCTTCCATATTCCATGTGCTTCATTCAGCAGCCCCTTCTTCCGGAAAATTCTTATTAACTGGATTTGATTATAAATATCCTGGCCGGCATCAATACGGTTGTCATATTGTATAAGAGCATCACATACCTGCCGCTGGAGATAATGTTTTTGTGAAGCAATATTTTTTTTAGTAAGAGAGGGATGAAATTTTTTCAGTATGGATAGTTCATCATATTTTTTTTGAGCAGCAATGGCTTCAAATAATTTAATATACAAACGGGGCGTTGGCGAACGGCTATCAGTAAAATTTCGCTTAAAAAATAATTTTTCACTGCTGCTCAATGACTGTATAAGTTGCCAGAGAAAGTTAGAAGGGGTTTTCATTCATTAGAATTTCATCTGTAATTGAAAGCAGGATAAAAGTAAATAACCTATTTGATATTACGAATGAATAAACAGTGTATAATTAAGTAATTATATTAAAATCAATGGCTTATAAATAAATATGTTGGTAAAAGAGAAGAAGATAGACCCAATAATAGAGCAAATTAGAAATGGATAAATTTTTAGGGAAGAGTACTTTTAAACTGCGTTTGATTGGTTACGTTATATTACTGCCACCATCTTTTTTATAACGACAATCAAAACTAATTGCAGGGGTTCTAATCAAAGACCATTGACCATTAAACTTAAGCCCATCATCAGAATTTGTTCTGAGATGGGCTTACCTTATTTATTAACGGAGGTTATTTACTCAGGTACATGCTCCTGTCCTTATATAACTGACGGAAGTAAGGGTCTCTCAGATCTTTGATAAACCGTATTGCTTCACCAGTACTTTTCATTTCTGGTCCCAGTTCTTTATTCACTCCCGGAAACTTGTTAAAAGAGAATACAGGTTCTTTAATGGCAAAGCCATTTAGTTTTTTCTCAAAAGTGAAGTCTTTTAATTTATGTGTACCCATCATTATTTTGGTGGCTACATTCAGGTAAGGTATCTGGTAGGCCTTAGCAATAAAAGGCGTTGTTCTGGATGCACGGGGATTTGCTTCTATCACATATACTTTATCATTCTTAATGGCAAACTGGATATTGATCAGCCCTAATATTTTTAACTCCCGGGCAATTTTTTCTGCATACTCTTCCATGGTATGAACAATAAGAGGTGTTAAGTTGAACGCCGGTAACACAGCATTACTATCGCCGCTGTGAATCCCCGCTGGTTCTATATGTTCCATCACCCCCATTACATGAAAATCTTCTCCATCGAATATGGCATCTATCTCTGCTTCCTGGCAGCGGTCAAGAAAATGATCAATCAGAATTTTATTTCCCGGTAAATGCTTTAATAAACTCACGACTGCTTTTTCCACTTCCTCATCATTGAGAACGATCCGCATTCTTTGTCCGCCCAATACATAGGAAGGACGAACCAACACAGGGTAACCAACTTTATTAGCCACCACCACTGCTTCATCAACACCTTCGGCAGTGCCATAATCCGGGTAAGGAATATCTAATTCTTTCAGCCGGTCGCTGAAGCGGCCACGGTCTTCGGCAATATCCATACTGTCATACGAGGTGCCGATTATTTTTATTCCCTTTTCATGCAATTTTTCGGCAAGTTTCAGGGCAGTTTGCCCTCCCAGCTGAACAATAACACCTTCGGGTTTTTCATGTTCAATTATTTCCCATAGATGTTCCCAATAAACCGGCTCAAAATATAATTTATCGGCCATATCAAAATCAGTACTAACCGTTTCAGGGTTACAATTGATCATGATAGATTCAAAACCACATTCTTTAATCGCCAGCAAACCATGCACACAACAATAATCAAATTCTATACCCTGGCCGATTCTGTTAGGGCCAGAACCCAACACTATGATTTTCTTTTTATCAGAAACTTTACTTTCATTGTAATTACCTTCTTCAAAAGTAGAATAGAAATAAGGAGTCTTTGCTTCAAATTCTGCTGCGCAGGTATCTACCATTTTGAACACCCTTGTAATACCGGCCGCTTTTCTCTTATTATAGACATCATCTTCATCTCCATGTTCGGTAATGCGGCTTATCTGTTCATCACTAAAGCCATTTACTTTGGCTTCTCTTAATAAATCTAATGGCAAGTCTGCTAAATCATATTTTGCCATTTCTTTTTCGAGGTTGCAGATTTTCTGAATCTCGTATAAAAACCAACGGTCAATACCATTGGTGGCTTTTGAAATGGTACCAACGGAGATGCCAGCCATCAATGCATCTTTGATTCGGAAGATGCGATCCCATTTCGGGATTTTGATATACTCCAGTAATTCATCAGCATGCATCAGGCTTTTGCCATAATATCCTAAACCAACTGCATTATTCTCCAAACTCTGACAGGCTTTTTGTATCGCTTCATTAAAACTCCTTCCAATACCCATTACCTCGCCTACACTTTTCATTTGGAAGCCCAACGTATCATTGGCTCCTTTAAATTTGTCGAAGTTCCAGCGGGGAATTTTTACAATTACATAATCCAACGCCGGTTCAAAATAGGCGGAGGTGGTTTTAGTGATCTGGTTTTCCAGTTCATCCAGGTTATATCCAATAGCCAGTTTAGCGGCAATTTTAGCAATAGGATAACCGGTGGCTTTACTAGCCAGGGCTGATGACCGGCTAACCCTTGGATTTATTTCAATAGCCAGAATTTCTTCGGTATCCGGATTTAGTGCAAACTGAACATTACATCCTCCGGCAAAATTTCCGAGGTCCCTCATCATTTTAATAGCTGTATTCCTCATCAGTTGCATGGCCGTATCACTTAGCGTCATGGCAGGAGCAACTGTTATTGAGTCACCGGTATGAACACCCATCGGGTCAAAATTTTCTACCGTGCAAATAATACAAACATTATCTGCCATATCACGAAGCAACTCGAGTTCAAATTCCTTCCACCCCAATATTGCTTTTTCTACCAGCACCTCATGTATGGGGCTTGCTGTAAGTGCCCTGTTAAGGGCTTCATCCAAATCTTCTTTTTTAAAAACCAGGCCACCACCTGTACCACCGAGGGTAAAAGAGGGGCGAAGTACAAGTGGAAAACCTATTTCCTGTGCAAATTCTTTTCCTTCCAAAAATGAATTGGCCGTCTTAGCAGTTCCAACCGGTACACCCAGGGCAATCATCCATTGTCTGAATTTTTCACGGTCCTCCGCTTTATCAATGGCTTTAATGTCAACACCAATCAGCCGCACATTGTATTGCTTCCAGATGCCAAGATCTTCTGCTTCTTTGGCCAGGTTCAATGCTGTTTGTCCGCCCATGGTAGGTAATACTGCATCAATCTGGTTTTCCTGTAATATCTGTTCAATACTTTCCACTGTAAGCGGAAGCAGGTAAACCTGGTCGGCCATCATCGGGTCAGTCATAATGGTGGCGGGGTTACTGTTGATAAGAATAACTTTTACCCCCTCTTCCCGTAAACTTCGGGCAGCTTGTGTGCCGGAATAGTCAAATTCACAGGCTTGTCCTATAATGATGGGGCCGGAGCCAATAATAAGAACAGATTTAATCGAATTGTCTTTTGGCATTTTTTGTTTTTAAGCGTTGCTGGCAGTAATCGTTATGGAAAAACAAATTGCGCAAAAGTAAGGGAATAGAGGGGTTTTGAAAACAGGAAAGAGTTTTTTTTGCAATGCTTTTTTCAAAGCCATTAACGGGGTTGCGGCTTTGGAATTTTCCGGTATTTGAGAGAATACTGGTCATCATAAACATTTTTCTCCTGGCTTAGTAATCCGCTTACAGCCTGTGCAAAGTCTTCAGGCCGGTTAAAGAATTTTCGGGCAGAGAAATTCTCTGTAATCGTTTTTACGTCCAGCGTATCATGCCGTCTTTCTATAGAAGAGGCATAGTAAACTTTGGTAGTAATCATTTTAGGCGACTTTTTGCTTTTGGGATCTCTTAATACAACTGAGCCTTCAATATTCATAAAACGCTGCCCGCCGATGTAAGATACAAAGCCTGTGAAATAAGCTGTGTCAGGCAGGATCATATCACCCTTCACCGCTTTGCCATAACGGGTAATGGCATACACCGAATCTGATTGTTTGGTAATATCTAATGCTTCAATGCCAAACATATCACTGAAATCTTTGATGATGCCATACCAGTAACCAAGCAGGCTGCTGTCAACCGGTTCTGTCGGGCCAGAGGCCAGCGGCACGGTTGATTCAAACGGGCAGGCATATAATATGGTAGTGAGTGGTAACAACCACAAAAGCTTTTTCATTGTCATAAAAGAATGAAAAGATACAAACAACGCCGGGTTTGACCTATTCTCACCCGGCAGGTATTTTGATATACTTATTTTTGCCTATGCAGTTGAGATTTTTATTACTGACGCCGTTGATATTCTTTTCGTTGTACCTGCAAGCACAACCAACTCCTTTTCCCCGGTATTATTTCCGCCCTCCAATGGGATTGCCGATGCAATTGGCAGCAAATTTTGGTGAACTGCGACCTAATCACTGGCATATGGGGCTTGATATCCGGACAGATGCAAAAGAAAATCAGCCGGTGTATGCGGCGGCTGATGGTTATATAGCGCATATTGGCATACGGCCACAAAGTTTTGGAAGATTTATCATTATCAATCATCCCAATGGTCTTTCCACTTTGTATGCCCACCTGAATGATTTTTTCCCGGCATTGGAAGAATATGTAACGCAACAGCAATACAAACAGGAAAGCTGGGCGGTTGAACTTGACTTTACCAAAAATCAGTTTCCGTTAACGAAAGGAGCTTTTATTGCTTACAGCGGAAACACAGGCGGTTCGCAGGGGCCACATTTACATTTTGAAATATTTTATACAAAAACCGGAAAACGGATTAATCCATTATTATTTGATTTTCCCCTTCAGGATAAAGTAACACCTACTTTAATAAAACTGGCGGTGTATGACAGAAGCAAAAGTGTGTATGAAAAAGCACCATTAATTTTTTCGTTGAAAAAAACAGACAGTGGCTACATCATTCCCAAACTGCCGGTACTAAAAACGGGATTGAATAAAATTAGTTTTGCCATACAGGCATATGACAGGATGAGTGGCTCAGGAAGTGATGATGGGATATATTCTGCAAAACTTTACTTAGACGATGAACCCCAAATCAGTTTTGTACTTGATAGTATGGATTATGATGAGACAGTTTACATCAATGCACATATAGATTACCGCCATAAAAAAAGTGGTGGAGCCTTTTTTCAGCATCTTTCATTATTACCCGGAGAGCAGGGAGTTGCTTACCGCCCGATAAACGGAAACGGTATTATTAATCTCACAGACACCAGCATTCATTTAATTAATGTGGATGTTAAAGATGTTTATGGGAATACATCCGGGTTGAGTTTTTCTTTGCAATACAACGATAGCCTGGGGAAAGAAAATTTGTATGTGCATAAGGCGTTACAGTTCGTCCCCAATAAAATAAATGTGCTGGAGAAGCCTGATTTTGAAATGCATCTCCCCGAAGGTTGTTTATATGATACGGTGCCGGCCTACTATTATCGCAACTCTTCATCAGCCGCCTATGCAGTTTCTGCCATGCACCAGGTTAATGATGCTTCTTATCCGTTGCATGGCGATGTTACGGTCAGCATCAAACCCGATAAAACAATTCCGGAAGAGTGGAAAGAAAGACTCATCATGCTGCGCAGTTCAAAAGGCAATACGATGCGAAAAGTAATAGTAGAAAATGGATGGGCGAAAGCCGCTTTTGATGACTTTGGCAGTTTCCAGGTATTTGCTGATGTAACGAATCCGCAGATTAATGAATTGGGGAAGGGAGACACTATAAATCTGAGTGCCGCCAGTAGAATATTATTTACACCAACAGATAATTTTGGCATCGTAAAAAACTTCCGGGTGGAATTAGACAGCCAATGGCTGCGGTTTACCAATGACAAAAGCCGGAATTGGATTTATAAATTTGATGAACGATGTCCTTATGGTGTGCACCAGCTAACGGCTGTTGCCACCGACCATGCCGGCAATAGAACTATAAAAAAATGGTGGTTTAAACGGGAGCCATATACCCCACCAGCACCCAAAAAGAAAGCAAAGAAGGGGAGTAGCAAGAAAAAAATGGGAAGCGGCACAAAGAAGAAAGTGACAACCACAAAAACGAAAAAATAATTATTTTTAGCCCTGTTAATCTTATTATATATGATAGTATTAAAAGCAGGCGATAAAGCCCCCGCATTTAAAGGCACCGACCAAAACGGAAATAAAATTTCTTTAGCTGACTTTAAAGGAAAGAAAGTGGTATTGTATTTCTACCCCGAAGACGATACACCAACCTGCACCATACAGGCCTGCAACCTCAGGGACAATTATGGCCTATTACTCAACAAAGGCTTTGCGGTGATTGGTATCAGCCCCGATGATGCAAAAAAGCACAAAAAATTTGAAACCAAATTTCAATTACCATTTACATTAATCGCTGATACTTCGCATAGAATTTTGGAAAAATACGGCGTCTGGGATCAGAAGCAAATGTTTGGTCATAAGTATATGGGAGTGTTGCGTACCACTTTTATCATAGATGAGAAAGGTATTATCAATAAAATTTTTCTTCGCCCCAAAAATAAAGTTCATGGACAAGAGATAGTGGCGACCCTGAAATAATCTTTATTACCATCTGTGCATATTCTCTTCTTGCTCGGTATCAATGTTTTGTTTTAATTTATTGATTGATTACAGGCAACCGGGGCATGTTGACAAACGATTATTCCCTGATAAATAAATTAATAACATGAAACGACTTTTAATATTGACCGCTCTTCTTATTTCACTTCAGTTGCTGGCTCAGGATGATAAAGAAAAAAAACCGGTACAGATTTTCAGTTCAGAGAAAGCTATCAATGCCAATACCCCTGAAATGGTGGGTAAGGGTAAGATGGCTTTTAAAGTATCACACAATTTTGGTGATATAGCAGGCGATAATGGTGGTATCAAACAATTCTTTGGATTAGACAATTCAACTGACATCCGGATTGCCTTTCAAGTTGGATTGGGCAAACGGTTTGATATAATTGCGGCCCGTGCCAAGGGTGCCGGTCAGCAGCAGCAGTTGTGGGAAATGGGATTGAAGTATAAACTGCTTGAGCAATTGGAAAACGACCCGTCACATCCGTTGTCGGTTGCTCTATTCGCCAATGCGGTAATTGCTTCCAATAAAGCAAATCCATTTCCCAACCAGGAAAACAGTTATAAAGATTTTTCAGACAGGGTAAGTAATGTGCTGCAACTAGTCATAGCCCGGAAAATGGGGAAAATAAGCCTGCAACTAAATCCCACTTTTGTAACCCGTGGCTATTCCATCTCTTACGACCAGAAAAGCATGTTTGCCTTGGGTGGTGCCATCAAAGTGCCCCTGGTTCAAAACCGTCTTAATCTTTTAGTGGATTATTTTCATCCTTTTCGCAGAGAAGCTGTGGAAGATTCTTTTAAAGTGAATGACAATATCGAATTTTCGGATCCGTTAGGTGTAGGCTTTGAGATACTAACCTCCGGGCATGTATTCCGGCTGAATTTTGTCAATAACACAGAAATACTTGAAAACCGGTTCATTCCACGGACTATCAGTTCATGGGGAAAGGGGCAATTCCGCTGGAGCTTTACCATTTCGAGAAATTTTACATTATGGAGGGATAAAAACTGAATGGTCAATAGTGAATGGGAACCACTCAATTAATGCCTTCTTCCTGCAACGAAAAATTTATGGCTAAAGTCTTAGCTGCATGAAAGTGCGGATAAAAGAAAATTCCTGGGTGGCGAAAATGGCGGCTGCTAAAATGAAAGCAGATAAAGTGGCGATTGTTTTTGGGGGAACTATACATCTCCACAACACAAAACGGGAGGAATTTTTACAAGACGACGATTGGGTTTGCCACGAATTGAAACATGTACAGCAATATCAGCAAAATGGATTTGCCGGGTTTCTCGTTAAATATCTTTTTCACTGGGTGAAGAATGGCTACTACAATAATAAATTTGAAGTGGCGGCGAGAGATAGTGAGAAGGACAAGACATTGTTGAAAAAATTTCAATTTGTTTAAATAATCCACTCTACCTCCCCAAACCAAAACTCTTCTTCCATCGAATGCTGCACAATTAATTTCCCTGCAGGAGAAACAGTTTTTATTGTTGCTTCAAAAACCCGGCTGTCTTTTTTCAATCTTACTGTTGTATTTCTTTTATAAAGATGCAGCAGGTATTCTTCATAGATATTTTCAAAGCCGTTATTTATTAATTCAGTAAATTTTTCATTCAGCACTTCACATAATTCTTTAGCAAAGGCAATCGTATCAAAATGCTGACCGGTAATTTGTTTAAGAGAAACAGGATTGTGCAGATCAGCCGGAAAACTGGTCTGATTGATATTAATCCCGATGCCAACAATTGACCACTTCCAACCAGCAGGTTCTGACTGCCAACTGCCAACTTCCAACTGTTCTTTACCAATTACATTCTCAATCAACATCCCCCCTGCCTTTCTGTCCTGCCAGTACAAATCGTTAGGCCATTTTATTTTAGCATCATCACCGGCATATTTCACAAAAAATTCATGTACTGCCACCGCTGTACAGGTACTTAGCTGAAATTGCTGCGGAAGCAACAGTGATTGGGGTTTTATCACCACACTCAGGATGATATTGTCTCCTTTTTCGGAGGCCCAAGCCTTGCCCCGCTGACCTTTTCCAGCGAATTGTTCATGAGCAAAAAAAGCCTCTCCATGTTGTGCCAAACCTGCATGGATTTGCTCCCGGGCATAGTTGTTGGTACTATCAACCGATTGCAATTCAATAAATGGCGACCCAAGGGGGTTTGTGAGGGAGGGTTGTGGCAATTAATTGCTATTTTTGACAAAGTAACAGAGTTTATGGTTTAGGGTTTATAGTTTATCGTTGTAAATCCTCGCAAATAATGACCCCGGCCAAAAACTACAAATAATAAACGAAAAACAACTTCATATTTGGAACAACTCGCATTACTGACAAACCGGAAGAGAAAAAGTGCAGCACGGTTAACGAAAGGTTCAAAAATCATCAAAACCATTATTGCAGCAATCCAGGAAAAAAAGGGAGAGAATATTATTTCTCTTGACCTTCGGAAAATAAATGAAGCGGTGGCTGATTTTTTTATCATTTGCGAAGCAGGCAGTGCCCCGCAATTAAGGGCTATAGCTGGTAATGTAGAAGACCGGGTAAAAGAAAAATGTGACGAAAATCCTTATCATCATGAAGGCCTTCAGCAACTGCAATGGGTGCTGATTGATTATGTGAATGTGGTAGTGCATGTAATGCTGCCCGAAACAAGGAAATTTTACAGCCTGGAAGAATTGTGGAGCGATGCGGCTGCGGTTAATTACAATGAATAATGTTAAATAGTATAGTCGTAAGAACTTTTTGTAATAATAATTATTAATTAGCAGGAACACAGAGAAAAAAATATATGTCACAAGAACCCAATAGAGAAAATAAAAAGCCACAAAAATTCGGTAACCGTCCCGGTGATGATCCTAACCAGCCACCAAAGAAAGGACCCCGGTTCAGTATTTACTGGATTTATGCCATCATTTTTGCTGTACTTATAGGCTTTCAGTTGTTTGGACCCTTTTCTCCAAACATGGCCAAAATATCATCGCTGGAATTCAGAAATATGGTAGTTAATGGCGAAGTGGCCAAATACACCATTATAGATAACCGCAAAACGGTCAAGGTTTCCCTGACACCCGAAGCGAAAAAAAAATATGAATCAAAACTTAAATCCGGAGTATCGGGTAAAGTAAGTGACAAAGGCCCTCACATGTCTTTTAAAATAACGAGTGGGGATGCTTTTCAAAAAGAGATAGGTGATTTTTACAAAGCCAACCCGGCAGTGAAGGAGGTTCCTTCTGATGTTGATAACGAAAGGGACTGGTTTGGCGGCATATTACAGTTTTTATTACCTGTATTATTATTTGTTGGACTCTGGATTTTGCTGATGCGGAAAATGGGTGGTGGTGCCGGTGGTGGTGCCGGTCCGGGTGGCATTTTCAATATTGGAAAATCGAAAGCTACCTTGTTTGATAAAGGAACAAAAGTAAATATCACTTTTGCCGATGTAGCAGGATTAGATGAAGCAAAAGTGGAAGTGATGGAGATTGTTGATTTTTTAAATAATCCAAAAAAATATACTAACCTCGGTGGTAAAATACCTAAAGGTGCTTTATTGATTGGCCCTCCCGGTACCGGTAAAACATTGCTGGCAAAAGCAGTGGCAGGTGAAGCCCAGGTACCCTTCTTTAGTTTAAGCGGTTCCGACTTTGTAGAAATGTTTGTGGGGGTAGGTGCAAGCCGGGTGAGAGATTTATTCAAGCAGGCAAGAGAAAAGGCTCCCTGTATTATTTTTATTGATGAGATAGATGCCATTGGCCGTGCCAGGGGAAAGAATGCTATGATGAGCAATG
The DNA here is from genome assembly GCA_031422725.1 of Chitinophagaceae bacterium. Lineage (GTDB taxonomy): Bacteria > Bacteroidota > Bacteroidia > Chitinophagales > Chitinophagaceae > JJ008. The sequence continues at coordinate 12,732 of JANPMI010000285.1, forward strand.
ATGAAAGAGAAAGTACCTTGAATCAATTGCTCGTTGAGATGGATGGTTTTGGAACTGATGTCGGCATTATTGTTCTGGCAGCCACTAACCGTCCGGATGTATTAGATACAGCATTGCTGCGTCCGGGTCGTTTTGATCGCCAGATAAGTATTGATAAACCCGATTTAGTGGGCCGTGAAGCAATTTTTAAAGTGCATCTGAAGCCAATCAAAATTTCAAAAACATTAGATATTCATAAACTGGCTGAGCAAACTCCCGGATTTGCAGGAGCAGACATTGCCAATGTGTGTAATGAAGCCGCATTAATTGCCGCCCGAAAAGGAAAAGAAGCGGTAGAAATGGAAGATTTCCAGGATGCGGTTGACAGGGTGATTGGCGGGTTAGAAAAAAAGAACAAGATAATTTCTCCCGAAGAGAAAAAGATTATTGCTTACCACGAAGCAGGCCATGCTGTCTGCGGCTGGTACCTGGAACATGCATACCCGTTGCTCAAAGTAAGTATTGTGCCCAGAGGTACAGCCGCATTAGGATATGCACAATACACTCCAAAAGAACAATATTTATATAACACCGACCAGCTAACAGACCAGATCTGCATGACGCTAGGGGGCAGGGCCAGCGAAGAAATTTTCTTTAAAAAAATATCTACCGGTGCACAAAATGATCTGCAGCAGATAACAAGGATTGCTTACGCCATGGTTACCGTTTATGGAATGAATGATAAAGTAGGTAATATCAGTTTTTACGATCCGCAGCAGGAAACAACATTTACCAAACCGTATTCTGATGAAACGGCTAAAATGATTGACCAGGAAGTACGCAAGTTAATTGATGAAGCATACGGGAAGACAAAAGAATTACTAACGGAAAAGAGGGAAGATGTCGAGAAACTTGCCCATGCATTGCTGGAAAGAGAAGTATTGTTTCAGAGTGATGTGGAAGCACTGATCGGCAAACGTCCTTACGAAGAGAAAAAACCGCTGGTAGAAGAAAAAAAAGAGGAACTTCTCGGGGAGAATAGCGAAATATCAGCAGGTGTTCCACCCTATGATAGCGATGTGACTAATAAATCACTTCCATGAACCTTTCCCCGTCAAAAGAAAACATTTTAAAAAAAATCCGCAAGGCGTTGAGTCAATCAACGCCTTTGCCTTTTCCGCTCAGTGAGGGCAATCAACCGGTTTTTCCTGCATTGGAACAGGAACCGGAAGTAGAATTTGCCGAACAATTTACAAGGCTTCAGGGCAAGTTTATTTATTGCATCAATCAGCAGGAATTTGCTTTTCAATTGAGCAGTTTAGTAAAAAAACAGGACTGGCAAAAAGTATATTGTGTGGAAGATAAATTGATTGCACCTGTCGCTGCTCAATTAGCTGAGAGATTAGTAAAAACAGACTTAGCCAATTGTGATGTTTCCATTACCGGTTGCGAAAGCCTGGTGGCCAGAACAGGAACCATTGTAATGAGCTCAGCACAAACCAGTGGCCGCACTGTTAGTGTATATGCACCCATACATATCTGCATTGCTTACACTAATCAGTTGGTTTACGATTTGAAAGATGCGTTACAGGCAGTAAAGGATAAATACGGCAGCAATTTTCCTTCACTGATAACCTTTGCTACCGGGCCAAGCCGCACAGCTGATATTGAAAAAACACTGGTGGTGGGAGTGCATGGGCCTAAGGAAGTGTATTTGTTCCTGCTAGAAGCCTGATTCTAATTCCATTAATCTCTAATTCAATGTTGCATGATGAAGGAACTTTCATTTGAAATTGAAAAATTGTCTGAAGGCGGCTTTATGGCCAAAGCGGTTAGCGGATCAATCTTTACATAAGCCGGAATAATGAATGAATTTCAGATAAATATAAAAGAAGCGGTGGGATGTCATTTTGAAGATGATAAAATACCCGATTTTATAAGACTTCATGTTTTACAAGACTCATCTCTTTCTCATCTTTTTCTCTTTTGAACTCTTAGCTTATCTTTATGCCATGACAAATCCCGGCGTTTACCAGCTATTTGTGTACGGCTCACTCCGCAGTGGGTTTCGCAGCCCGGTGTACGAATATATCAGCCGTTTTTTTAAATTTATTGGCGAAGCCAAAGTAAAAGGTAATTTGTTTGACATGGGAACCTATCCTGCAGGAGTTAGCACAACTGAGAATAGTTATATTATTGGTGAACTTTACCAGGCAAAAAATGAACATGAATTTTCATGGGCTATCGGGCAGTTGGATGATTATGAAGGAGTGGCTGTTGAGTCAGATGAAGTACAGTTATACCGCCGGGAGGTAACGGAAGTACAACTCAATGGGCAATTGACAGATGCGTGGATATACTGGTATAATGGAGATATAACCGGCCGCACATTGATTGGCTCCGGCGATATGATGGAATACTTAAGGGAAAAATTATAATATATGAATAGGGTATCGTTATTTCTTCTGGTAGTGGGTGTATGTTTTATTTTACCATCCTGTGAGTTTAATTGCTCCATTGGTAATAAAGATGAACCCGGTGGAACTGCTGTTGTTAAAAACGGAACCCGGATATATAATCAGATAGATTTACAAACTAACGGGGTAAAGGTTGATAAAGCTTATCTTATTTTTGATAATGGTAAAAGGGTGCCGGATGATAATTTTGTTGACTTTAAAAAGCCCGTAAGACTTCAGTTAAAGATTGAAAGTGGCTGGGTAGAAGAAAATGGTAAAGTGCTGTTAGGTGCTGCTGAAACGATTACTGCAGAAAACGGAACAATAGTCCTGAAGGAAGAAGATCTTTTTGAGAAATATCCATCTGGCATAACCGCAGCCGATGCAAAAGCTATTTATTTGTCAGCATCACTTTCTCTAAAGGAAGGGGCATCACCCACCTCTTTTACTGTGTCATTCAATATTTGGGATAAAAAAGGAGATGGCTTTATCAAAGGCAATTATAAATTGTATTCCCGCTAATTTCAGTAATACAGATTTCTTCCTAAAACGAATAAGTGGCCAGCAAAATTTATTTCCTTTCTGATTTTCACCTCGGTGCTCCCGATCAGGCCAGCAGTCTCGAACGGGAAAAATTGCTGGTGCAATTTCTGGACGAAATCCAAAAAGACGCCACTGAAATTTTTATTGTTGGTGATATGTTTGACTTCTGGTATGAATACCGGAAAGTGGTGCCCAAAGGGTATGTAAGATTATTGGGTAAGCTTGCTGCACTCTCAGATGCCGGAATTTCGTTACATTTTTTTGTGGGTAATCATGATATGTGGATGCGGGATTATTTTCAAAAAGAATTAAACATACCTGTTTACTTTAAACCGCAGGAATTTGACCGTAACGGAAAAAAATTCCTTATCGGGCATGGCGATGGATTAGGCCCCGGAGATCATGGTTACAAAAGATTGAAAAAAGTATTTCGCAACCCGGTCAGCAAATGGTTGTTTGGTATTTTTCCTCCAAGATTGGGCATGGGATTAGCTAACTATTTAAGCCGCCGCAGCCGTGTACAAACCGGGTCTTCAGAAGAAATATTTCTTGGTGAGGAGAAAGAATGGCTGATTATTTACTGCAAAGAGGTAATGGTGAAAAAAAAGATTGATTTTTTTGTGTTCGGACATAGACACCTTGCCATCGATTATCGTCTTTCACCCGCCGTAGCTTCAGCGAAGGCGGGTACTCCCCTCTCCACGGAGTGGAGAGGGGAGGCAGGAGGTGAGGCCAGATATATCAACCTTGGCGACTGGATAAGATATTATACCTACGCTGTTTTTGATGGGGAGAAACTGGAATTAAAATCTTATAATGGAAAAGATGATAAAATTATCCGGAACTGAATGAAACAATTACTGAACATATTTTTTTTTTCTTTTCTGCTGCCTTTCTCCGTCATCGGACAAGACGATACAACTTTTCAATTAGTGAGAACTTTGAAAGGCGATATTATTGAATTTACGGTTGATAATCTTGACAACATATATATTCTCAACAGCCGTAACCAGGTAAAAAAATTTGATATCAATGGAGACTCGGTGGCTGTTTTTAATGATATTAAAAAATTCGGAAAAGCCACCCTGCTTGATGTGTCTAACCCGCTGAAAGTATTATTGTACTATAAGGATTTTGCCACCGTTGTTATGCTCGACCGCTTTTTGAATGTGGTAAATACAATTGATCTCCGGAAAGAAAACATTTTACAGGCTAAAGCACTCGGCCAGTCGTATGATAATAAAATTTGGGTGTATGACGAGCTGGAAAGTAAACTGAAAAAAATTGATGAAGATGGAAAATTGCTGCAGGAAACACCTGATTTCCGGTTGTTGCTTGGCCAGGCTCCATCACCCGTTAAAATATTTGACGAAAATAAATATGTTTATATCTACGACTCGTTGCTGGGAGTGTATGTGTTTGATTATTTTGGTGCATTAAAGAATAATATACTCATACAGCGTTGGCAGAACTTTAAAGTGGCCGGTAAGTTTATTTATGGTTCCCGGTCAGATGTTTTATACCGCTATGAAATCAGCAGTTTCCGGTATGATGAATGGAAAATGCCGGAAGCTATTTACAAAAGCAGGGCATTTAACTTTTCCTCAAGCCGGTTGTATGCATTGATGCCGGATTGCACAGGTGAGGAGAGTTGTATTTTTATTTATTCTATTCGCTGACAGGTTCTCCTCCGGATTCAATATTTTTGACCTTCAAATTTTCCGGCTGAATGAATGATTTTCTGGAACAAATATGGCTGGATAATCCTGTAAAGAATTATTTGATTGTTGCAGGCGTTATTTTGTTTGTCATTATTATTAAAAGAATCATTTCCCGTTACCTGGCGGGTTTATTGTTCCGGGTAGTGAATAAGATATGGAAGGATGTTGACAGAAAATCGTTTACCAGCCTGCTGATACAGCCACTTGGTTTTTTTCTCCTGATCCTGGTTTCAATTATAGGCCTGTACAAACTTAATTTTCCCACGATACTCAATGTGGAAATTTACAGGTATAGTGTTAAGCAGGTCGTTCATTCTACAGCTACTATTGTTTTAGTCATTTCATTTATCTGGTTGCTGCTCCGCCTCATTGATTTTATTGCCACGATTCTTGAAAAAAAAGCCAACCTGACACCGGATCAGTCCGATAACCAGCTCATTGTTTTTTTCCGTGATTTTTTTAAAGTGATGATCTCTATTGTGGGAGTGATGATGATATTGAATTATGCTTTTGACTTAAATGTAGGAAGTTTGATTACGGGTCTGAGTATATTGGGAGCAGCTATAGCCCTTGCTTTACGGGAAAGCCTCGAAAACCTGATAGCTTCTTTTATTATCTTTTTTGATAAACCATTTACCACCGGCGACCTGGTGAAAGTGCATAATGTAACCGGAACAGTGGAGAAAATTGGTTTGAGAAGTACAAGAATCAGGTCCGATCATAAAACATCTGTCAGTGTTCCCAATAAACAAATGGTGGACAGTGTAGTGGATAATCTCTCACTCCGAACCCAACGCAGAGGCGACCTGAAATTAGAATTGGGATTACAGACCAGTTCAGCCCAACTGGACTTGCTGATAGCCGGGGTTAGAAAAATTCTGGACAGACGAGAAATTGAAGATGCTAATGTTGTTTTGACTGATATAACAGGGAATGCAGTTATTGTACAATCGGACTATTATACCGCAGCAGTAACAATCAATGAGTTTAACAGCATCAGGCAGGAAATAAACCTGCAGGTTTTTAAAATGATAGAAGAATTACAAGTGGAGATTGCCGGTTTACGGACAGAGGTGCGTATCAGTAAACCAGATTAATGTTTGTTAACCGAATTGATGATTTCTCCCAATTCTTTATCAAACAATCCATACTTACCGAATTCAACAACTCTTCCGGCTTCTTTACCATTTTTCATAACAATGATAGTAGGAACATTTTTTACATTTAATGCTTCGGCAAGGTGACTCAGGGTTTTCTTTTCCCTGTCAACACCGATCAGTGTAACCCTGTCCTGCGGAAAACCTGCCGCATCAAGCAGAGAATAAAATTTAGGGATAATATTATGCGAGTCTTCACACCAGGTGCCCATGAAAACAAGCAATTGCACAGAGTCTTTGTTTTTCTTTAATTCTTCCAGTGCCAAAGCATTTGGACCATAGCCTTTCAGATTTTCTGCATACCATTTAAAAGAAGTATCGCTTTGCAATACTTCACGGGAAATAATACCCTTTAAAGTTTTTTCATTGGGCTTTTCGATCAATACTTCGTACTGGTTTTGGGCTGTGATTGCATTACTAATCAACAGGGCGGAAATAAAAACGGGCAAAAGTTTCTTCATAAAAATCATCTTAATGAGGCAAATGTAAAAGGGAACAGGGAAAAGATGAAGGAAGGGGTGTTAAAGTTGCAGGAGGGCAGTCAGCAGTTGGCAATTTGCAGTCGGCAAATGCTCTAAACTTTGAAACTCATATAAATTATAGGAAAACCGACTGCCGACTGAGAACTGCCAACTAATTAAAGACTCGCCTTTAACTCCAGCAAAAATCCCTTAATCTTCTCCAGCGACTGCATCATGGCAAATTTTTCTTCTGCCCTTTTATTTTTTTTCAGGTAGTCCTTAGCGCCTTCAATAGTGAATTTACGGCGGCGGAGAAGGTCATAGATCATAACGAGATTCTTGATGTCAACCGGACGGAAAAAACGGTCGCCTTTCCTGTTTTTTCGGGGTTGTAATATGTCAAATTCCGTTTCCCAGTAGCGTATCAGCGATTGATTTTCCCGGAACATAATGGCTACCTCTCCGATGGAATAATACTGTTTTTTAAAAAGAATATCATCCTCGGGTATTTGTATCAGGTCAGCTTTAATATCAATCTCTTTTAATGAACGGCGTCCACGGGTAGAAACAGGCTTATCTTTTTTTATCTCCGTCACTTCTTCTTTTACTGCTGTTTTTTCCTGCTGGCTGTCCGGAAATTGTTTCTCTTCAATCATAACGGAAGGAGCAGTTACCGGAATATTTTCTGTTTCTTCCGCAGCAACAAAATCAAAAGTTATTTGTGATAGCGACTTTCCCATTGCAGGGTAAAGATACGATGTGATAAATAGGGAGGTATCAGTTATACATCAATGTGGAAAAATCAATCTAATCGAGACTTTGATTGCTCGCCGCCGCTTTTTTCAAGAGCATATCAAACTGTTCTGGTGAAAGATCATTGAAAAAGAAATAGATCGGGTTTATCTTTTCTCCGTTTTTATGCACTTCATAATGACAGTGAGGCCCGGTGGATTTACCGGTACTGCCTACCCATCCGATTACCTCACCTCTTTTCACTGTTTGTCCATTTCTTATTTTTACCCGAACCATGTGGCCATACAATGTTTCATATCCGTAACCATGATTAATAATAACATGATTGCCATAGCCATTTCCGCTATTGCCGGCGGTTGAAACAGTACCATCAGCAGTAGCATAAATGGGTGTACCCTGCGGTGCGGAAAAATCAAGTCCCGCATGAAATTTAGTGGTTTTATAAACCGGGTCAATACGGTAACCAAAACCCGAAGCAATGCGGTTGAGGTCTTTATTACTTACCGGTTGAATGGCCGGCGTATGCGAAAGCAATTGTTCTTTATTCTTCACTAATTCTTCTACTTCATCATACGATTTCTTTTGTGCCGATAACCTGCTGCTGAGATTGTTTAATGTAGTAACGATAGAAGCAACCAGTTGATTATCTTTTAGCCTTTGTATCGTTGCAATCTCTAATTGATTTTCTAATTGTTTGGCCCTGGCACTGTCGGGCACCGGGCTGGCTTCAAAGATGGCCCTGTACACATCATTGTCTCTTTTTTCAAGTTCCTGCATTTGCTGCTGAATGGATTGTGTCCGGTCTTTCAATTGCCGGTAATTATCTTTCAGGTCTTCATTTTGTTGTTGCAGTATTTTTTCTTTTGGTGAACCGATGAACTGGAAGGCCAGGTAAGAAATCAGGCCTGCCGTAACCAGGGCCGCTGCTACAAAACCAAAAATCCGCAGCAGTTTTACCCGGAAAGGTGTTTCCAGCTTTTCGTAACGAAGCGTATTGGTATTATAATAATACTTGATCTTCTTCATGAGCAATTGCCGTTAACCTATTTTCTGTGGGTACAAATGCGGCTTGAATCTTTTACCTTTGCGCCTTGCCAGTCATAGCGTTAGCAAAGACAAGCGGCCTCCATAAAAATACAGGAGGCTGACAAATATAGCCCGATAAACCGCAAAAATCAACCCAATTACAGCAGCATTTATGATGACCAGCGCAGATATACGACAGGCTTTTATGGATTTTTTCCGTTCTAAGGGGCATGATATTGTGCCTTCTGCACATATTGTGGTAAATGATGACTATTCGATGATGTTTACCAATGCGGGGATGAACCAGTTCAAAGATTATTTTCTCGGTAATAAAAAAGCTACCAATCCAAGAGTGGCCGATACGCAAAAATGTTTGCGGGTCAGTGGCAAGCACAACGACCTGGAAGAAGTGGGAGTGGATACCTATCACCATACCATGTTTGAGATGCTGGGTAACTGGAGTTTTGGCGATCCTGCCCGTCCGGCAGGCGGGTATTTTAAAAAAGAAGCCATTCAATATAGCTGGGAGCTGCTGACCGAAGTGTACAAATTAGATAAAGACAAACTATACGTCACCATTTTTGAAGGTGATGAAAAAGAAGGATTGCCAAAAGATGACGAAGCTTTTTCCGAATGGAAAAAATATATAACGGAAGACAGGATTTTATTGGGAAACAAAAAAGATAATTTCTGGGAAATGGGTGACACTGGTCCCTGTGGTCCATGTACCGAGATACATTATGATACCCGTCCTGAAGCCAATAATGATGGACATTCTTTGGTCAATAATGATGATACAGGCATGGTGATGGAAATCTGGAACAATGTATTCATCCAGTTCAACCGTAAAAAAGATGGCAGCCTTGAACCATTACCGGCAAAACATGTGGATACAGGGATGGGATTAGAAAGATTGGTGAGGGTGATACAGGGCAAACAATCGAATTACGACACAGATATTTTTACGGGTACTATCGCCGCTATAGAAAAGATTACCGGGAAGAAATATGATTACAGTGACAGCAAAGAGGCTACTGCTTTTAGGGTAATAGCTGATCATATCCGTGCCATCAGTTTCACCATTGCTGATGGACAGTTGCCATCTAATACTGGTGCAGGTTATGTTATTCGCCGTATTCTCCGCCGGGCAGTCCGGTATTATTATTCTTATTTGGATTATAAACAACCGTTGTTGCACCAGTTATTACCCGGTTTGGCAAAACAGTTTGAAACAGTGTTTCCTGAATTGCAGAAACAGGTTGGCTTTGTTTGCAAAGTAGTGAAGGAAGAGGAAGATGCTTTTTTGAGAACACTTGATAGAGGTCTGAAAAGAATTGATGAAATAATCGTTAATATATCCGGAAGTGCTAAGGGTTCATCTACAGCAAGTGCTAAGATTACTGGTATAGGTAATATAAAAGGCAGTGCTCATGGGTCTTCAACTGCAAAAGCAAAAATTACAGGGAAAGCGGCTTTCGAACTATATGATACTTATGGCTTCCCTATTGACCTAACAAAATTAATTGCCTCTGAAAATGAATTCACGGTTGATGAAGATGGTTTTGGCGTTGAAATGAAACAACAAAAAGACCGCAGCCGTGCCGCAACGACCGTAGATTTAGATGACTGGAATGTTTATACAACTTTTTCGTCTAATGAGGGAATCAGTGAGCCGATTGAAAAATTTGTTGGCTATGATAAATTGGAAGCAGAAGTTTTATTAACTAGATATCGTAAAGCTAAAATAAAGGATAAAGAAATATATCAGATTGTATTGACACAGACTCCTTTTTATGCAGAAAGTGGAGGGCAAGTAGGAGATAAAGGGATATTAATTTTTGGTGAAGATCAAATAGAAGTTATTGATACCAAAAAAGATAATGATGTAATTTTTCATATTACAGAGAAACTTCCTAAAAAGACAACTAGAAAAGTAATTGCTAAAGTAGATGCTTCAAAAAGAAAGAACACCGAACTGCACCACTCAGCTACCCACCTTCTTCATGCAGCATTAAGAAAAGTATTGGGAACCCATGTTGCCCAAAAAGGTTCATTAGTAAATGAAAAGCATCTTCGTTTCGACTTTTCTCATTTTGCTAAAGTAACCGATGAAGAGATTGCAAAAGTAGAAGCATTGGTAAATGAAAAAATAAGAGAAAATATTCCGGTTGTTATTAAAGAAATGAAAAAGGATGAAGCGGTGGCATTAGGCGCAATGGCTTTATTTGGCGAAAAATATGGCGATGTAGTACGAGTAGTTATCATTGACCCCAACTATTCTGTAGAATTATGTGGTGGCACTCATGTTGGCGCAACCGGAGAACTGGGACTATTCAAACTCACCAGCGAATCAGCCGTGGCCGCCGGTGTCAGAAGGGTGGAAGCTATTTGCGGCAAACAGGCAGAAGATTATATAAATGAACAATTCGGTTTACTCAGCGGCCTCAAAGAAATATTGAAAAACCCAAAGGATATTCAAAAAGCAGTAGAAAACTTGCAGGCAGAAAATAGTGAACTGAAAAAGCATTTGGACAGCATGGAAGCGAGGCAACTGGTAGTAATAAGAAAAGAATTACTGCAAAAAGATGAAATCATCAACGGTGTAAATTTTATCGGCGATATTATCGAAGTAAGCAATCCCGATGCCTTAAAAAAACTCTGCTTTGATTTAAAAAATCATCTGCGGGATCATGTGGCAGTGCTTTGTGTGAATATTGGAGGTAAACCCTTTGTGGCTGTCGGTATTTCCGACACAGTTGTTGCAGCAAAAAACCTCGATGCAGGAAAAATTATTAAAGATCATATTGCTCCATTGATTAAAGGCGGTGGTGGCGGACAAAAAACACTGGCTACAGCAGGCGGACAGGATGCAGGCAATCTTAAGCAGGTGATAGAAGCGGTTAAGAAACTATTGTAATTATCAGGGGCGGAGACGGCGTAATTCTTCTTCGTCATCATCATAACTTTTTGGGGGAGCCAGTTTACGGTTTTCTTTCAGGACTTTCAGCCCCCAGATTATGACAGCAATACAGATGGTAAAACAAATTCCGGCGATGATATATTCCATAGAAATTGGTTCTTATTTGTAAGACAGCTTTGAAAAATAAGTGTTTAACATTTCCTGATAGTATTATTTCAGTTTCGTAAAATTACTATCAGTATTTCCTCATGAATATCGTAGTTGAAACAGACCGCTTACTTCTCCGCACCTTCACTATTGAAGATGCACCGCTTATCTACGAACTCAACCTTGACCCGGATGTGATTCGCTATACCGGCGATCCCATAAAGGATATTGAGCATGCAAAACAAGTGCTGGAGCAAACTATCATTCCGCAATATGCCCTTTATAATCATGGCCGCTGGGCAGTACATATAAAACCTGGTCTGGAATTTATTGGCTGGTGCGGATTAAAAGCAAGACCGGAGAGAAATGAGATTGACCTCGGCTACCGGTTTCTAAAAAAGGCCTGGGGAAAGGGCTATGCTACGGAAGCAGCCTATGCCTGCCTTAAGTATGGCTTTGAAAAACTATATCTGCAGCGGATTGTGGGCAGGGCGATGCCAGAAAATACCGGGTCGCTCCGGGTGCTTGAAAAATGTGATATGCAATATGTTAGGGAAGAAGTAGTGGATGGTCATCCTGCCAGGACTTACGAGATTGCTAATCCGTTCATCCGTCAGTAGTACCCTTCAAAGATCATTATCATTTAACATTTCCGAAACATTTCGTATTTAAGAAAATGTCTTTATATTTGATCTACGAAGTTTAACGTAGATAATTAATTAAATCAAAATATATGAAACAGACTTGGATAAAATTCTCCGCTTTTGTAGTGGCAGTTGTTTTGTTGTTTCCGGCCTCTTTGCTGGCACAGAAAGAAGAAAAAGATAAGGACAAAGAAGTAAAGGAGAAAAAAGAGGTAGAGCAGATCATCATTACCCGGAAGGGGGATGATAAAGAGAAAATAGTGGTTGAAATAAACGGCGATAAAATTACTATCAATGGAAAACCGCTGGATGAATACAAGGACAAAGATGGTGATGTAAGTGTAAGACGTAATAAGTACAAAGGTGATTATGAAGGGCTGCTTGACAGGATACGTAGCCCCCGCAGTGGTGCATGGAATTTCAACGGAAATGATAACATGCATTTTTTTACCGAAGCTGCTAACCATGCCATGCTGGGTGTCACTACGGAGAAAACAGATGATGGAGTTAAAGTGAATAGCATTACAAAAGAAAGTGCGGCAGAAAAAATCGGGCTGAAAGAAGGCGATATCATTACAAAAATTGATGATAAAAAAATTGAAAGCCCCGATGATTTGTCAAAAACTATCCAGCAACACAAGCCTGGTGATAAAGTAACTATTACTTACCTGCGGGATAAAAAAGAACAGAAAGCTACAGCAGAGCTTACAAAATGGAAAGGAGTAAGTGGTATTTATCCACCGGCTATGGACTTCAAAATAGACCTTGGGGATATGAATTTTGATAAATCAATACCCCGTGTGCTGACAATGCCCCGTACACCACCAGGTGGACAAAACTGGAGCTGGTCAGGCGGAAGCCCGAAACTTGGTTTGTCCGTTCAGGATACGGATGATGGCAAAGGAGTGAAAGTAATTGAAGTGGATGATGAAAGCAGTGCTGCCAAAGCAGGGATAAAAGAGGAGGATATAATTACGGAAGTGGATGGCAAGGCTGTAAAGAATACCGATGATATGGTAAAACTGATCAAAGAAAGCAAAGAAAAGATTTCCGTGATGATTAAATTACTGCGCAGTGGTAAAGTGCAGAATATTGAAGTTAAAATGCCCCGCAGAATTAAAACGGCAGATCTGTAATAGTATTGATAATAGTTTCTCTGGTGTGTGGAATACCCCTCGTATTTAAACGGGGGGTATTTGTTTTAACTAAAACCGGTAATGCCTGCTGCCTCAAATGGTCTATTTTTGCCGCTTTATAAATTATGACGGATTACGGTGCATACGAAGTGGTGGTGGGACTCGAGGTACATGCTCAGTTGCTCACAAAAAGTAAGTTGTTTTGTGGTGACAGTATTGCATTTGGCGCTGAACCAAACACTCATGTAAGCCCCATTACACTTGGCCACCCCGGCACATTACCGAAGATGAATAAAAAGGCCATTGATTTTGCCATTAAGATGGGGCTGGCCTGTCATTGCGACATTGAAAAGAACAATCATTTTGCCCGTAAAAATTATTTCTATCCCGATCTGCCAAAAGGTTACCAGGTTTCCCAGCATACTACACCCATCTGTATTGGAGGATTTATAAAAATAAAAACAGGTTCTTCGGCCGACCCGATAGCTATCGGGTCAGCAGGTGATAAAAATATTCAACTCAACCGCATACACCTGGAAGAAGATGCCGGTAAAAGTCTGCATGATGTGGATGATGAAAACACCTGCATTGATTACAACCGGGCCGGAACCCCGCTGATTGAAATTGTAACTGAACCGGATCTTCGCAGTGGCGAAGAAGCAGTTGCTTTTTTAACTGAAATACGCAAGCTGGTCCGCTACCTGGAGATATGCGATGGTAATATGGAAGAAGGAAGCCTCCGGTGCGATGCCAATATTTCTGTTCGAAAAAAAGGGGATACAGAATTGGGCACCAAAGTAGAAATAAAGAATCTGAATTCCATCAGGAATGTGAAAAGAGCCATTGAAGCAGAAGCCAAACGGCTGATTGAACTTTTAGATAATGGGCAAAACATTATTCAGCAGACAAGAGGCTTTAATGCGGATAACGGAACCACTTTTGCCATCCGTGATAAAGAAGATGCAGACGATTACCGCTATTTCGCAGAGCCTGATCTTACCCCTTTCCATTTGCAGGATGATTTTATAGAAACCATCAGGCGGTCCATCCCGGTATTGCCGGAGCAAAGACTAAAAAATTATATTTCAGCATGGGAACTTTCTGCATACGACGCTGCCGTATTAACGGAAGAAAAAAAATTTGCTGATTATTTTGAAAAAATTATTTTCTTTCTCCCTTCTTCCAGGGGGGAAGAGCCGGGCTTGTCCACCGAAGCTTCAGCGAAGGTGGGGTTGAGGCCTAAAGCAGCAGCTAACTGGATGATTGGCCCGGTGAAGACCTGGTTGAATGAAAATAGAAAAGAGATCAATGAGTTTCCGCTGCCTCCGGAAAAAATAGCTGCATTGATTGCATTGATTGATTCAGGGAAGCTTAGTTTTTCTATGGCAGTTTCGAAAATATTTCCCCAATTACTTAAAGAGCCGGGTAAAAATCCTGAAGAAATTGCAACTGAGCAGAACCTGCTTCAGCAATCAGATGTGTCGGATATAGGACCTGTTATTGACAAAGTATTGGAGAAATTTGCTGATAAAGTAGTTGAATATAAAAAAGGGAAAAAAGGATTACTGGCTTTGTTTACAGGCGAAGTGATGAAACAATCAAAAGGTAAAGCCGATCCTAAAATAGTAAATGAATTATTGCTGAAAAAATTAAAATCATAAAAAAAGAGGCATGAAAAAAATAGTAATTGTATTGTCAGTACTAACAGCAATAGGTGGCTGTAAGAACAAAACGACTGATAAAAGCTTCGAAGTCAGCGGTACTATTTCTAATAATACTGCAAAAATGATTTACCTCGATGAAATGCCAATGGCAACTATGCAACGCATGGTGGTTGACTCTGCCACCATCGGAAAAAATGGAAAATACTCGTTGAAGACAGGCGCAGAAGAAGCAAGAGTGTATAGTCTCAGGGTGGATGATAATGCTGTTCCGCTGGCAGACATTATCAATGATGCATCGAAGATTACTGTTGATATTACATTCAGCAAAGAAAATAGCCAATATGCAGAGAAGTATGACGTCAAAGGATCTGCCGCAAGTACGCAAATGAAGGAATTTCTGTTTGCGTTTAATAAAAATCTGCAATCAATTTATCAAAATGATATAAAAGCAGATAGCCTGAAAAAGGCAGGAGCTTCTGACAGTACTGTTACTACAATAGAAAATGAAAGAATCAGGATAGCCAGGGAAACCAAAGACCTGGCATTGCAATCTATCAACAAGTCCGCTAACCCCGCATTAACAATGATTGTATTGGGATATTACCAGAGTACAGCTAACAACCCCGGATATAAATTAGAAACAATTGCTAACGAAGAGCTGACTAAAATTGTAAATGATCTTGCAGCTAAATTTCCCATGCACCAGGGAGTGGGACTGATAAAAAATTCTCTGGATGCACAAATGAATAAAGCACAGGGATTGGTGGGGCAGCAGGCTCCGGAGTTCAGCTTGCCGGATGCCAATGGAAAAGAAATAACATTGAGTTCTTTTAAAGGAAAATATGTACTGGTTGATTTTTGGGCCAGTTGGTGCAGACCCTGCCGGCAGGAAAACCCCAACCTTGTAATGGCATGGAATAAATTTAAAAATAAAAATTTTACGATACTCGGAGTTTCATTAGACAGGCCAGGGCAAAAAGATGAATGGATGAAAGCAATAATGAATGATAATCTTACCTGGACACAGGTAAGCGACCTGCTTTACTGGGACAGCAAAGTTGTTCCTTTATACAGAATTGACGGTATTCCTTATAATGTATTGCTTGATCCGCAGGGAAAGATAATTGCTGAAGGATTGCGGGGGGAGGACTTGGAGAAAAAACTGGCCAACGTCTTACAATAATTTTTTCTGAATAAAAAACCCTTCGTAACACGAAGGGTTTTTTATTGGTATTATTTAAATTTAAGATGTTAGTTATCCCAGAATGGCCCTGCCTGAAGAGTGGCTGATTTCTGACCCGGGTTATTAGGATTCAGATCAATTTCAGATTGGGGATAGAACAAAGTACGGGGAACTGTTCCTATTACAGCATTAGTTGGTGCTGAGATAACCGGATAACCAGTTCTTCTCCAGTCATTCCACGGTTCGACTGATACCCCAAAAGAAGCAACATATTTTTCTTCGATAATCTGCCGGAGTTTTTGGGCATTTGTTCCAACTAATGTACCATTTATGACAAGGTAATTAGTTATATCAAGGGCCGCTACTCCAACTTCCTGCATAGAAGCGGTGATACCATCTGTATAAAACTGCTGGGCACTGCCGGGAGCACCCATCAGGGCTGCTTCTGCACGGATAAAACAATATTCTGCATAAGATATCATACGTTGCGGGGCTGCCCCTGTGTAAGTAAAAGGCGATACCGGACTAGTATACCCAACTGGTGCGTTAGCACCGCCTGTAACAGCACCACGAAGGAAGGTATGAATACGGCTGTAATTATTATTTGGAGCAATAGGAGGTTTGGCAGCTGATACACCCCTGTATGCAGGTTGAAAAGTAATGGAAGTGCCTGCAGGGATGGATGGCAAATTATACCCCGGTGTTTCATCATCATTAATAACTATAGTATTAGTAACGGTACTTACCGACTTTACTATGGTAAAAGGTGGAATGCCGGGGCCTGATACTGTCATACCGGCTGTAATAAGAGTAGGGGTACTAACAGAAGCAAATGATAAAGTAGTATTGCCGGTACCGGAGGACGCAGCAGAAGTAGCTCTGCTAAAGGGAGTAAAATCAAATGGGAAAAGAGTAAAATAAAAAGGCCTGCGGGGATCGGTTTTACTATTCATCAATTCAGCCATACTTCTGTCTACAAATAAATAATTAGGCCGGCTTACTTCAAATTGGGCGATAGGGCTACGTTGATTAGGTGCATCAAAAAATCTCAATTGAAAATTATCTGCATTGGATGCAAAGAAAGTTATCCCGGGAGTATTTACTAATGCCGTTATCTGTGCGACAGAAAAGGCTGGATCTTTCTTGCTATAATGTAATAATAGCCGAAGCTTTAATGTATTGGCTAATTTTATCCAGTTGGCTCTAACGGTAGTATATGCCCCGGGATATATAACGGAATTTGTTTGTGGATTAAGAGCACTTAATGGAGCATTCAAATCTGTTATTGCTTCAGTAAGCAGTAAAATCAGCTTTGGATAAATAACAGCATCATCTTCATACCGTGGTTTTGTATTATCTCTTAATAGCTGCGCTTCCGAATAGGGAACATCTCCCCAAACATCTACAACCAAGCCATACTCATATGCTTTCATGATTTTTGCAATACCCATATAATGGGGACTGAGACTACCCCTGTTAATGATTAATTGCAGGTCACTCAGTGTAGTGGCATGAATGCTCCCCCATACGTTATTCTGATCACTACCGGTGATATTATAACGATAATAATCCCAGGTCTGATTTGCTTGCGATGCACCGCCAGACATGTGTTGCATAATAAGAGTAGTGTACCTGTAAAGATCGCTTCCGCCTTCAAAAGCCAGGTTTACCTGTGCAGATGTAAGCAACTGTGGTATTGGGTTGTTGAAGTCAGGAAGACGATCGGGGTCATAATTAATATCCATTTTCTTTTTGCAGGAACCGAGAGTAAGAAGTCCTGTAAAAAGCAGGATTATTTTAAAATATCTTAGTTTCATAATTATTATGATTTATTGATTAAAAACCGAGTCTTAATGATACACCTATTGTCCGGGTTTGCGGCAGCGCATTGAACTCCAGACCTTGTGCATTACCGATGCCCAAAGCATTTTGCTCCGGATCAAGATGCGGGTAATGAGGGGAATTCAAAAAAAGATTGCGGCCAAAAACTGCCAGTTCTGCATTCCCAAATGGTAGTTTATTCAATACAGATGAAGGAACAGAATAACTAATAGCTGCTTCCCTGATACGGAACCAGGTGGTTTCAAATATAAAACCTTCGGCTGCTGCAAATTTTCCGCTGTTGCCCCAATATTGTTCTGCAGTAACCATCGTAGTATTAGGTTGTCCATTTGCATACACGGCGTCAAACTTATAAAATCTGGTAGCTGCGCCTGTGGCATCAAATCTTGGGAACTCTGCTGTTTCTCTCGCCACACCATTTCTTTGCAGGTCAGCAATATTTCTTGAATACTGATCTCCTCCTTTTTTGTAATCAATAAGGAATGTCAGGGACAAGTTTTTATAAGTAAGGGTGTTTGTCAATCCAATTAAATATTTAGGATTGGGATTGCCTATTTTCTGAACGCCGGATGTGATCAGCGGCAAACCATTAGCGCCAACAATCATTTTGCCTGTCTTTACATCTCTCTGGTAAGCATTACCATATATCTGGCCGTACTCATCTCCTACTACCAAGCGAACATTGGGAGTTACAAATCCGCCCAGGAAGATATTGAGCACACCATCTTCTAACTTGTCAACAAAGCTTTTGAACTGAGTATAAGTAAAATTGAAATTCCAGCTAAATGATTTGGTCTTAACCGGAGTCGCACTAACAGTAAGTTCATTTCCTATATTAGAAAGATTTCCTGCATTTCTTACTACCTGGGTTAGCCCTGATGTAGCAGACACCGGAACTCCGAAAATCAATTTTCTTGAATCCTGCCAGTAATGAGTGAATTCAATATTTAACCTGTTTTTAAAGAAACCTAATTCAGCAGCAATCTCTTTGTTCTTCGTAAACTCAGGCCCAAGGTCAGGATTACCGGCTGCATTGCTCAAAGTGTAGCCACCTATGCCATTAAAGGGAAAGGTAACAGATGGACCAAAACCATCTGCAGAATTTGCACCGGCAAAGTAAGAATCTGTTGAGTAAACAAAATCACTTCCGGCTTTACCTACTGTGGCTATATTGCCACGGATCTTTATAGATTCTATCACTTTATTTTTAAGTCCGGGAATCCATTCTGTAAAGTTGATTGATGCCCCCACACCATTGTACAGGTAGGAGTTTTTTCCAATTTTGAAAGTGGAAGACCAGTCGTTTCTAAGCGTAACATTCAGGCTAAAGATGCTTTTGTAACCAACAGTAAAATCACCATAAAGACCTAACAACCTTATTTTAGAAGAACCATTTTGCGGGGAAGGAGTAAAACTGCTCGTATTGACAAGTTGTTCAAAATCTCTAACGATTACACCTTTACCATCTAACTGCGCAGCAGCACTGTAAATTTGATTAAATTCAGTTCCCACTACTGCCGATCCTGTCCAGTTTTTAAACCGCTTATTGGCAGTAAGGTATCCGTTAGAACTCAAACTGCGATATTGATTTCTTATTTCACGGATACCACCAGCTCCATTTGCAGTAGTATTGGCACCGCCGCGGGCACCTATCTGGTCATAACCATGCCGGAAAGTTGAATAAACATCCGTACCTATTTTATAATCTGCCTGTAACCATTTGGTGAGTTTGAAATTGAAAGACACATTTCCTATAAACCGGTTGATCTCGTCTTTGAACCGGTTATGTTTGATTGTCCAGTAAGGATTGTCTTCTCCCATAGGATAAAGCTGGTTCCCAAAAGCATCTTCGAAAGGAAGACCAGTCAGGTCATAACTGCGGGGAGTGAACCAGCCCCGGAATAACGGGTTACTTAACTGGTTACCCTGTTGTGTTCTGCGTGAAGCATTGTTAGTGTAAGTAGCGCCTAAAGAAACGGTGAGGTAATTGTTGATCTTCGAACTGGTGTTCAATGAAAAGTTATGTCTTGCCAGCACATTATTAGCAATTATCCCGGTATTTTTCAAATAGCCATAAGAAAAACGGAAAGTGTTTCTGTCTGTACCACCGGAAAAAGCAATATTATTTTGCCAGTTTGTACCATGTTGCAAAATATCCGAAACGTTATTTGGATAAGCAGAAAGTATTTCAGTTCTATTATTGGCATTTGTCGCTGGATTGTATGCATTTGTAACAGTAACGGGCTGTCCTGTTACCGGGCTTATAAAAGCTGGCCCCCAGGATGAAGAAGATGTTGGAGAAAAAACACCACCAGTTCCCTGTGCATAATCATTTTGGTAATCAGGCACACGGTTAACACTTTCTACCTGGTAGCTGGTAGAAAACTGAATGGAAGTCTTCTGGCCAGATTTACCCTTTTTTGTTGTAATTACAATTACACCATTCGAACCCCTGGAACCATATATAACTGCTGCTGAAGGTCCTTTCAACACCGTCATACTTTCAATATTTTCCTGGTCAATATCAATGGCACGGTTTGATACAGAAGGCCCATTTTGAAGGGGGCTGCCACCACCACTGTTATCAATGGGAATACCATCAATTACAAACAAGGGTTGGTTGCTTCCCGTAAACGTTGTATAGCCGCGGATAATAATACTGGAACCAGTAAAAGAACCACCACTTCCACTAACCCTTACGCCGGCTACTTTTCCTGCCAGGGCATTGGTTATATTGGTGGTATGAGACCTGGTAAGTTCTTCCGCATTAATTTGCGTTACACCATAGCCCAGTGTTTTTTTATCTTTTTTAATTCCGAATGCAGTTACCACCACTTCAGACATTGTTTTGTCTTCATTTTTCAGTGTCGCATCAACCGTTGCTCCTGCACCGATTGCTACTTCAACAGGACTCATATCAACTGAAGAAAAGACCAATGCTTTGGCACCTGCAGGTAAAGTCAGTGTATAGGTACCATCTTCTTTGGTAGTTGTACCCGTGGTAGTTCCTCTTACCAGTACGGATACATTGGAAAGGGGTTTGCCTTTGTCATCGGTAACCTTACCGCTTACTATGCGTTGTGCCATTGCCTGGGAAGCAAAAAACACAAGACCCCAAAAGAGTAAAAACAGTTTTCTCATGTGCATGTAGTTTTAGTATATAAAAAAGAAATCTAAGCCTTCTATATCCACCCTAAGCAGGACGAAGAATAGAGGGCTTGAAATTAATTAACCTTGAACGAAAAACTGAAAAAAACATTCAATTTTTGAAAATAGAGCCTGTTAGTTGATTATTTGCCTTTAACCTGGTTGCGATCCCGTCTTTTTATAGACATTTCAGTAAAGCCAATTGCTGCTTACCACCCGGCTTTCCGGGCTTTGGTACACCCTGCAAAATTAATAAACCAGTCTATTTTTTCATCTTTACGAATGAAATTAATATCGAGGGCAATAATACCAGGTTGGTAAAAGTGGCAGTAATAAGTGTAAGAGACGTTAGCCAGCCTAAAGCCTTAGTGCCATCGAAGCCGCTGAAACAGAAAATGACAAATCCCGCAATCAACACCAGCGATGTATAAATGATGCTGATGCCGGTACTGTGAATGGTTTCAATCACCGTTTGCTTCATGTCATAGTTATTATGCGGAAGCTCCTGTTTATAATTGACAAGAAAGCGGATGGTTACATCAATAGCAATACCCAGAGCAATGCTGAAAACCAGAACAGTGGAAGGTTTAAGCGGAATACCTGCCCACCCCATAATGCCTGCCGTAATCAGCAACGGGATGATATTTGGAACAAGGGAACAAACCAGTATGCGGGCCGATTTAAAAAGATAAAGCATGCAAAAAGCAATCAGGATAAAAGCCCAGATAATACTGTCTTTTAGCCCATTAATAATATACCGGCTGCCCTCGAGGAAGGTGACGCTGGTGCCGGTAAGCTGTACATTGTATTTGTCTTTTGCAAAAAGCTGACCGGCTCTTACTGAAATACTGTCAAGAATTTTTGGCAGCCGCTTACTCCCTACGTCGGCCATGCTTACACTTATCCGGGCCTGTTGCTTTTCACTGTCCATAAAAGTGGCCACAATTTTAGAAAAAGAGTTTTGGGTGGTGCCAGAATCACCTTTCATACTGAGATATTGAGATAATGCAGGCAGGTCAAATTCAGAAGGCATGGAATAATTATTACTGTCTCCATCAAAAAAAGCCTGTTTGGCAAATTTTAACCCCTCGGTAATACTTAATGGGCGGGCCACATCCGGTATAGAAGCCACGAATTGAGATAAAGAATCAATGCGGAGAAGATTATTAAAATTGCGGGATACACCCCTTTTTTCTTTGGTATCCACCACTATCTCTAATGGCATTACCCCTTTAAAATTTTTTTCAAAAAAACGGAGATCTGTATAAATTTTATCTGACTTTGGCAAATCATCTACTATATAACCCTGTGTTTTTAATTTAAAAATACCGGCTACTGATATGGCAACAATGGCAAGGGTTATACCGTAAATTAGTTTACGGTGATTGAGCGACCATCTTTCTAATCTGTCTAACCAGTTATGCAACCCCGGATTATGTAAATACTTCGTATGCCTGATTTTTGGTGCCGGCAAAAAACTAAGAACGGCAGGTATAAATATCAATGAAATAAAAAAAAGCAGCATGATATTAATTCCGGCAACTATACCGAACTCTTTCAATATCTGGCTTTGTGTAAGGGCAAAAACAGCAAAACCAATAGCTGCTGCCAGGTTACAGAAGAGAGTTATTACACCCATCCGGTCCACCATCATCACCAGTGATTTTTTCTTGTCGCCGGTTTCATTATATGCTGTATGAAACTTATTGAGAAAGTAAATACAGTTGGGAATGCCGATGACAACAATCAACGGTGGAATAAGAGCATTAAGAATGCTGATTTTATAACCCAGCATTTCAATAGTGGCAAAACTCCAGATAACACCAATAAAAACTACTGTCAGTGAAAGCCACATGGCACTGAAGGAGCGAAAGAACAATAAAAGAATAAGTGCAGAAAGGAGGATGGAGGCAATAATAAACATCTGCATCTCCTTTACAATCCGAACTGATAATTCGGTTCTGATATGCGGCAATCCACTTTTGTAAACGGTAAGATTATTTGCTTTCCCAAATTCATCGGCAAGGTTGCCGATGGTATGAACAATACCAATGCGGTCTTTGGAAGCCATCAGCTCCCTGTTTATACGAACACCCAGCAGCCATGCCTTCGTAGAAGGATTATACAAGAGATGCTGGTAAAAAGGGAGATTTAAAAAAGTGGCGGCTCCTGTGTCAATCTCTGCCTGTGTCAATATACGGTCAGGGAAAATAGTGTCTGCTTTCAGTTTTTCAGTTTCAGCATCTTTAACCAGGTTAATAGCAGTGGGAACAGCAATCACATCATCAACCCCTTTTATTTTTTTCAGATTTCGTTGCAATGATGCATAGGCGTTGAAAGTTTTTTCTTCAAATAGTTTGTCAGTTTGAATGCCGATGACTAACAGGTTTCCATCTTCACCAAATTTCTTCCGGAACTCCTGGTAGGCTTTGTATTTTGGATTATTGATGGGAATAGCTCTTGAAAAATCGTAACTCAATTCCACCTTACTGGCACGATAAGCCATAAAAACAGTAAGTCCCGCCAGCATCAGTAACAGTGGTAAGCGATACTTGAGAATAAATCGTCCGAGCCTTTGCCACATAAGGAGTAGAAAAATAGTATGGCTGCAAAGAAACACAAAAACAAGTCAAATAAGTCAAAGCAGTTAAATAGACAGCTTTGGCAACAATGATTTTTATGACATTAATCGCTTTGGAATACTTTTGAGGAAGTGTGCTATTACATTTTATAAGCAAATAGCTGATGCCTAATAAATTACATAAAACAAAAGGTATTGTTCTCCGGACAGTGAAGTATGGGGAAACGAGTATCATTGTTACCATTTTTACTGAATTATTTGGTGTGCAATCTTATCTCGTTAATGGAGTGAGAACTTCCACCAAAAAAGGAACTGGCAAAGCCAGCCTTTTTCAGCCTTCTGCTATTTTAGATTTGGTGGTTTATCATAACGAATTAAAACATCTGAACCGCATTAAAGAATTTAAATGGTCTGTTATCTACCAGCATATTTTATCCGATGTGCCAAAAAATGCTGTTGCATTGTTTATGGTGGAACTGTTGACCAAATGTTTGAAACAGCCGGAAGGCAACTCTGACCTTTTTCATTTTACTGAAGATATTTTTATAAAATTAGATGAAAGTAGCGGTGGGGTAATGGCCAACCTTCCTTTGTTTTTTGCATTACATCTTCCTTTTCATTTTGGTTTCCGGATTACAGATAATTACAGTAAAGAAAATTCTTATCTTGATTTAATGGAAGGGAGTTTTGTGGGGGAGCAACCCCGCCATCCGCATTTTTTAGAAGATAAACAAGCATCCATTACTTCTCAGTTATTGCAAGTGATGCAGCCGGAAGAACTGGAAGACCTTAAACTCAATCATGACTTTCGCCGGAACTTATTGTATGTGTATGAAACGTATTATGCGTTGCACATAACGGATTTTGGAACGATGAGGAGTTTGCCGGTTTTGAGGGAGATATTAAGTTAATCGCCTGACAGATGTAAGATTGTTTTCAATCAGAATAACTCCCGGCTTTTTCCTCCTGAGTGAAGCCGAAGGGTCAAAACTCCCCAGCAAAGCATCCATCTGCAGAGCCTTTGCACCATTACTGGTAGCCCATTTAAGTAATGTTTCAATTTCAATATGCGGATAATGATGTCGTATGGTTTTTATCTCTTCCAAAATGCTTAACTGGTGATTGGAGGCAAGGCTATCTGTCCCTAAAACAATTGTACAATCATGTTTTATCATTAAATCAATATCGGGAAGTTGTCCGGAAATGTATTGATTGGCATTTGGACATAAACACCAAAACAACGGGCAATTGGCAATTGGCAATTTAGAATACAATAAATCTTCTGCTGATGTGTGAACATTATGCACAAGAATCACTGATTGGTTATTCAGGAATTTTTGCAGGTAAGTTTGTAAACTACTTTTGCCAGACGGTTTGAAAAACGAAACGTCAATATTCATTTTCTCATATAGCTCTAAAAACTCTCCCTGTTTATTCATAAACCATTCATTTTCTCCTGCCGTTTCCTGGTTGTGAATAGTAAATAACTGATTTCCCGGAAAATTGAGAATCAAATCCCATAATTCATCAGTAACGGAATAAGGTGCATGAGGAACGATACCCTCAGCCCCTGAAGGGGTGTGTTGGTTGCTTCTGAAAAAAGCTTCCCGGTATTTTTCATAAACATCTTTAGCCCGTTGAAATCGTTGTTCAGCAATTTCAGGATTAAATCCACTTGCTTCAATGAAATTGTGATACCAGATGCGGCCTTTTGTCTTTTGTGCAATCGTCAAAGTATTATTACAAATATCTCCAACAGCTACAATGCAGTTTGCCAGCATTTCATCTTCTGCTTTTTCTATTGCCTGTAATATTTCTACTTCGGGAAAGTGCCGTTGCTGCACCACATCCAAAACAAATTTCACCAGGCCTGTTCCTTCCGGTATCAAGCCCTTCATGTGGCTCAGCTCAAGGTGACAATGACAATTAATAAAACCCGGTGAAAGAATGCCGCTGAACTGTTGCACATCATCCCCGGCTTCATTGTCAGGAACAATATTTTCAATTACACCCTCCTGGTCCATTATTAAAACCTTGTCATCTTCCAAAAAGCGATACCCGTCAAATAATTTATCTGCTTTGAATTTTAAGTAAGCCATGAATTGATTTCTTTTAACTTTGCCGACCCGATTGGAAGTGCCGGGGCAACGTACTTCAAATTTCGTACTTCGTACTTACTATTTCAATTTATGTTAGACAGATTAGAAGCGATAAAAGCAAGATTTGACCAGTTAGGTGTTGCCCTTACCAACCCTGAAATTGTTGGAAACAATAAAAAATTCGCAGAAACCAGTAAAGAGTACCGCAGCCTGGAGAAAATTGTTATGGCCTCCAATGAATACAAAAAGGTATTGGAGGATATTGAATTTTATAAAGAAGCAATAACTGGTGATGATGAAGAGATGAGGGAGTTGGCAAAAATGGAATCGCCGGCTTTGGAAGAAAGAAAAATACAAATGGAAGCTCAGATCCGGCAGCTCCTGATTCCCAAAGACCCGCAGGATGAAAAAAATGCCATCCTTGAAATCCGTGCCGGCACAGGTGGCGATGAAGCCAGTTTGTTTGCCGGAGATCTGCTGCGGATGTACATGCGGTATTGCGAAAGAAGGGGATGGAAAACAGCCCTGTTAAGTGAGAATGAAGGAAGTGCCGGCGGGTACAAAGAAGTACAGTTGGAAGTAACGGGTGATGATGTGTATGGAATAATGAAATTTGAAAGCGGTGTACACCGGGTACAACGGGTTCCCGACACAGAAGCATCGGGACGGGTGCATACCTCTGCTGCAACAGTGGCCGTAATGCCTGAAGCAGAGGAAGTGGATTTTGAATTAAATCCGGCTGATGTAAAAATGGAGACTTCCCGGAGTGGTGGTGCTGGTGGTCAGAATGTAAATAAAGTGGAAACCAAAGTAATGCTGACGCATATCCCGACAGGTACAGTTATCGTTTGTCAAACAGAACGTTCACAGTTGGGCAACAGGGAAAAAGCCATGCAGATGCTTCGTACCCGGTTATTTGAAGAGCAGGTGAGAAAGCAGGAAGATGAAATTTCCCGTCACAGAAAAAGCTTAGTAAGCACCGGCGACCGTAGTGCCAAAATAAGAACCTACAATTTTCCGCAGAGCCGTGTAACGGATCATCGCATCGGGCTTACACTTTATAATCTTGATGCAGTATTAAATGGCGATATACATGAATTGATAGAAGCACTTCAATTTGCAGAAAATTCTGAAAAGCTCACCAAACAGAATTAATCTTTTCAAAACGGGCATTAAAAATAGCTTTAAAAGCTATTCATAATAGGTATTATTCTTGTAATCATTTGCTTAAATATTTTTTAATCTTTTAAAATCAAAGAATTATGTTAGATAAACTTTTTGACCTGGTAAAGCAATTCGGACAGGACACTGTTGTGAAGAATCCCGAAGTACCGAATGAGTACAATGATGATATAATGGCTGATGCTACAAAAACTATTGGCAGTGGTTTTCAAAATGTAATGGCGGGAGGTGGTTTTCAAAACATTCTTGATCTCTTCAAAGGTGGCGGGAACAAGACCGGAAGCGGAGGTATAGGCGGGCTGCTAAAAAACCCTATTGTTACAATGATGGTAGGATATTTTATCAGTAAGCTTGTCGGCAAGTATAAAATGAGTCCGGCAGCTGCCAGCAACGTAT
The DNA here is from genome assembly GCA_031422725.1 of Chitinophagaceae bacterium. Classification (GTDB taxonomy): domain Bacteria; phylum Bacteroidota; class Bacteroidia; order Chitinophagales; family Chitinophagaceae; genus JJ008. The sequence continues at coordinate 39,769 of JANPMI010000285.1, forward strand.
CAAATAAGCTTATACCCAATGTGTTGAACGGACTTGTTAATAGAACTGCCAGTACAGCTCCTGAAGACGATGGCTTTGATTTTAATGACCTGATTGGCTCTTTAACTGGCGGAAAAGTTGCCACATCTGAGTCTAATTCCGGCGGATTCAATTTTCAAAGCCTGTTGAACAAATTTCTCGGTGGGGGTGGAAATGGGGAAGAAAGTAACGGTGATTTGCAGGATATTGTTAGCCAGGTAACCCGGGGAGCACTGCAAAATCAGGGGGAGCAGGCCGGAAAGGGGGGAGGTTTGATGGATTTGATAAGGGGATTCATGTCTAAATAATCTTAATCGCTTCTATATGAGAGCCATACTAAAAGCTTTTAGTATGGCTCTCCTTTTTTATAGGGAATTAATTTTTTGGCATGAAATTTTGAAGGTATGAGTTGAGTCAGACGTCTAATAATTATTAAGTTCTTTATTTGCTGGTTTTCAACTTTCAAGGTTAAATGAGAAATGTGTAATGGGCCGGGTTCAGGCATCATAGCCTCAAGCGGATATAGAGATTCTACTACAAATAAAATAAGTGGAATTACTGAAGAAGTTCTTTTAAACTTTCATTAACATCAAAGTTCATACTACTGGCAGTAAATTTGCGTTATACGATTGAGCATAAATATTTAAAACTTATTATAAACGAATTCAACTTTCTCATAAGCAGTTAGTTTTGGTTGCGACCCCTGTTTCCACAGGGGTCAATTTTTTTTGGTAACTGTCCGTAAGCTATAAATAACAGCCAAAGTACATCCGATCCCATCAGCAATAATATCTCCTATATCAAATGAACGGTTACTTACAAGATACTGCTGGACAAACTCCATCATTATTCCATATAAGAGGCTGATTATCCCTGCTAAAACAATTACTTTTTGGGAGCCGGAAGGATTTTTTTCTTTTTTTAAAAAAGCCCGGGACCAAAGCATTGTCATTATAAAAAACATGATTATATGCACCCACTTATCAACCCATAGCTTGCTTAACCAATTTTCTTTGGGGAATGATGAACCGGGAATTGTGAGCAATATTGTAGAAATAATTAACCAACAAACTGCCAGGATTAAAAAAGAAATGTTTTTCAGAAAAAATTGTTTTCACAATATTAAAAGATTTCTGTTGTTTCAGAACTATATCTTCCCCCGCAGGACAAAAATGAAAGGGCCCCAAAAGAGGCCCTTTGTTTAACCAACTATAGAACCAAAACCACTATAGCAAGGGTTTGTTCACTCTCCAGTTACGGGAAAACAAGTGTGACAGATTGATAGAAGGGAAAGATTAGAGTTTGCCCATTACATACACATCTCCACCGGGTTTGGAGATGTCGCTGCGTTCTTTCTTTTCAAGGGTGATGGCAAATGCCTGTGCAGCCTGTGCTTTTTTTAGCCGGTAAAGTTGCAGGGGTTTTTCAGTTATTTCAATAAGCCCCATGTCTGTTGGCTGACCATCAAGAAAAGCCCATAATTGATACTGTTTATCAGAGGCAGGTTTGGGCATATTGTTTATCATCAGGTAAACATCCTGCGAAGCAGTATCCCAATAAACGGTAGCATATGATTTTGGAGAAATTGGCTGGCCATTCATTGCGGCCATTTTCACATTCGGATTTTGCTGAAGGATTTCAATATCTTTCTTTACATCGTTTAGTTCAGCGATTGTGGTATTATAATTATTCTGAAGACTTTTATTCTTATTGGACAAAGAAATATTCCAGTAAATACTTCCGGCAAGTAAGATAACAGAAGCGGCAGCGGCGTATTTAAACCAGTTCGTTTTTCTGACAGTTGCAGATGGCATAGCAATAACTTTACCTCTGGTGCCAATCTCAGCAAAAATTTTATCCTTTACACCAGCAGCGGGGGCAACAGCATTCTCCATGGCCTGTTTTTCAATTGCCAGCTCAAAGGCAAGTCTTGCCTGCAGCACTTCAGGATATTGCGTACACATCTGCTCAAACTCCCTTCTTTCTTCATCAGAGGCAAGTCCGAGAACGTAACTTTCTACAATTCCACTTGATATGTATTCCAGTGTATTCACTTTCGTATTAAATCATTGTTCTTAACTGTATTAAAGCACTTCGTATTCTGGTTTTTACTGTTCCAAGGGGGATACCCAATATTTTTGAAATTTCTTCATGAGTAAAACCCTGAAAGTATGACAGATCAATTAAAACTCTTAACTCACCTTTCAATTTTGTCAGTACTTTTTTTAGCCCTACATCATCTATCACCGGCACCGTTGCAACTCCGGCAACATCTACGTTTTCACTCAACGATTGGTTTTTTTGTGAATCCCTGTAACCCTTTGACCTCAATTCATCTATAGATGCATTACGGGCAATGTTAAGCATCCAGGTAAACAATCTTCCTTTCGATGCATCATACGATTCTATCTTTCTCCAAATGTTTACAAAAACATTTTGGAGTACATCATTAGCAATTTCCTTATCTGTAACAATGGAATTAACGATGCCATACAAAGCACCAGAATAGTTATCGTACAAATATGCGAAAGCTTTGTCGTTTCGCTGTTGCAACAAAGCTACCAGCTCCTGTTCGCTGTATGTGGTTTTAAAATTCAAATCAGTTGGTTAAGATACAATGATTCATGAAATAATTGCATCCAAAGAATGTACGGGTAGTTTTAAAAATCAGATTTAGCCGGCAACTGCTTCATATCCGGCAGCATCAAGCAGGGCCAGCACATCAGCCGGGTTGTTCACTGTCATTTTTACCATCCAGCCTTTACCATAGGGGTCATTATTTACAGCTTCAGGTTCACCGGCCAGTGCAGGATTTAGCTCAGTGAGTGTTCCACTAACAGGTAGAAAAAGATCGGATACAGTTTTCACTGCCTCCACGGTTCCAAAAACTTCTCCGGCTTCCAGCTCTTTACCGATGGTGTCCACTTCTACATAAACAATATCCCCGAGTTCCCTTTGGGCAAAATCAGTAATTCCGATGGTGGCAACATTGCCTTCAAGGCTTACCCATTCATGATCTTTGGTGTAGCGGAGATGGTCAGGAAAATTCATAATCTGCAATTTTGAGTAGCAAACCTAAGGGAAAAAGGCCATAAATTAACTGAGCGTTAGATACTTGTTTCCAACTACGAGCCTGACAAAATTTTACATTTTCACCGGATTAATAATGCCGTTCATGGCAGGTTTTACACCATTGATCGGTTATTGCTTTTACAATTCCATGACACGGAGGTATATTTGCATTTCAAAATTAAAAAACGTACTAATGAGAAAGTTATTTGTGTTTTTAGGAGTTGTTGGAATGTCATTTTCATCGGTACAGGCGCAAAAAGTCGCCGGGTTGGTTAAAGATGAACAGGGGAAGGGGCTGGAAAAATCTACTGTTTCCTTACTTCGGGCCAAAGATTCTTCGGTGGCAAAACTGGCAGTGACTGGCAGTGATGGACGTTTTTCTTTTCAATCAGGTTCTGGTAGCTATTTAATCAGTATATCCCATGTAGGGTACAACAAGCAGTATTCTAATCTATTTGATGTATCCGGAGATATAGCAGTTCCGGAAATTCAACTGGTAAAAGCTTCTTCCAATCTCCAGGGAGTTACTGTTACTGCTGAAAAACCACTGATAGAAGTAAAAGCCGACAAAACAATTTTGAATGTGGAGGGTACTATCAATTCAACAGGTAATGATGCACTGGAACTGTTGAGAAGATCTCCTGGAGTTACATTAGATAAAGATGATAATATAAGTATGTCTGGTAAAAACGGGGTACAGATTTATATTGATGGCAAACCTTCACCACTTTCCGGTGCAGATTTAACCGCTTATCTAAAAAGTCTTCAGTCATCGCAAATAGAATCAATAGAACTGATCACCAACCCGTCTGCAAAATATGATGCAGCAGGTAATGCCGGTATTATCAATATCAAACTGAAAAAGAATAAAGCATTTGGTACCAATGGATCTGTAAATGCAGGTTATAATGTCGGTGTTTTTGGAAAATATAATAACGGTATTTCATTTAACCACAGAAATAAAAATATAAATGTATTTGGAAACTACAATTTCAACCATGGAACAAACCGGATGGTAATTAACTTATACAGGGATTTGCTGGATACAATATTTGATGGCAAAAATAAAATGGATAATAAAACCACCAGCCATGGGTTTAAAGGCGGATTGGATTATACACTTAACAAAAAGAGCACATTAGGATTTCTCGTAAGCGGAAATATTAACGATACAAAAATGCAGGCAGACGGAACAACAAGTATTATATATAAGCCAACAGGGGTTATTGACAGGATTTTAAAGGCGGATAATGCAACCGATGCAAAAAGAAATAATGTAAATTTTAATATCAATTACCGATTTGCCGATACTGCGGGACATGAACTGAGTGTGGATGCTGACTATGGCATTTTCAGAATTAATACCGATCAGTATCAGCCCAATATCTATTATGATCCTTCTTTATCAACCATACTGGGCAGTACGATCTATAATTTTATTTCTCCCACGGATATTGATATTTATACATTGAAAACAGATTATGAACAAAATTTCAAAGGAGGAAAACTTGGGATTGGTTTAAAATCATCCATTGTTAATACCGAAAATAATTTTGGCCGGTATAATGTTCAGGGCAGTACAAAAGTTCTGGATTTAACACGCAGCAACCAGTTTGATTACAAGGAAAACATTAATGCAGGCTATGTAAATTATAATAAAGCCTACAAAGGATTTTTTATACAGGCAGGTGTACGGTTGGAAAATACAATCAGGACCGGTGATTCATATTCTCTGAACAATGACGGTTCTGTTAATACAGCTACCAAAGTGACTGATAAAAGACACTATACTGATCTGTTTCCAAGTGCATCTGTAACAATTAATAAAAACCCCATGAAGCAATGGAGTCTTTCTTACAGCCGCAGAATTGACCGCCCCGCTTATCAGAACCTGAACCCATTTGAGTTCAAACTGAATGATTATGCTTTCATGAAAGGCAATATCGATTTAAGGCCCCAGTACACTAACAGTATCGGGCTTACACATATTTATAAATACAAGCTAAGTTTTAAACTGAACTACAGCCATGTGAAAGATATATTTACACAACTGGCAGATACAACAGAAACGTCAAAATCCTTTTTTACAACTAAAAACCTGGCTACGCAGGATGTAGTGAGTTTGAATGTTAGTTATCCATTTATGTATAAAAATTATATGTGGATTACAAATCTGAATTCTTCTTACTCTAAATACAAAGCTGATTTTGGTGGCGGAAACAGAAATGTAAATCTTGATGTGCTCTCTTATTCCGTGTTTATGCAGCACAGTTTAAAATTTGGTAAAAAGAAAATCTGGACTGCTGAAGTAAGTGGTGTTTATAGCTCACCAACCATCTGGCAGGGTACATTCGAAAGTGAGTCAATATGGTTTATTGATGCTGGGTTACAAAAAACAATTTTCAAGGGCAAGGGTACAGTGAAAGCAGCAGTGAGTGATATATTTAAATCATTTAGTTTTAAGGGCAGCAGCAATTTTGCCGGACAGCTTACAGTTGCCAGTGGAAATTTTGATGCCCATCAGTTTAAAATAAACTTTTCTTACCGTTTCGGCAGTAACCAGGTAAAAGCGGCACGTCAGCGGAAAGATGCTGCTGAAGAAGAGAAAAAACGAACAGAAAACAGCGGAGGCATGGGACAGCAATAATTAATATGAATTAAAATAAAACTCCGTTCTGTTTCAAACAGAACGGAGTTTTATTATTGATACGAAAACAATCAGCCCTTTTTTCTTTTAATCAGTTTGGTTTTAATAATTTTTACATCTGCCAGTGGCCTGTCCCTGTCATTTCCTTTGCTGGTTGGCACAGCGGCAATTTTATCTACTACTTCTATCCCCTTTACTACTTCTCCATACACCGTATAGTTTTGGTCAAGATGCGGAACGCCACCAATTGTTTTATAAACTTCTCTTTGTTGCAGCGGAATTTTTCTTCCACCTAATCGCATTGTTTCGACAGAATCCAAACCGGCATCGGTAAAAATTTTTCCCTGTGTAATATAAAATTGGCTGCCACTGCTGGCTTTTTCCGGATTATTATCTCTTGCTGCAGCAACCACTCCTTTTTTATGAAATAATGTTTGTTTGAATTCGGCGGGTATCCTGTTGGACGGGCCACCGTTTCCTAAAAGCTGACCCGCCGGTGCATTTTTACTGTCGGGGTCACCACCTTGTATCATAAAATTCTGAATGACCCGGTGAAACAACACACTATCATAAAAACCAACCTTTACCAATTTCAAAAAATTATCCCGGTGTAAGGGAGTGGAATCAGATAACCGGATAACAATATCACCCATTGATGTTTGCAACAGCACATCTCTTTTCCTGTCTTTTTTTTTAACGGTTGAATCTTTCTGCGCAAAAGAAACAGCCGTAAAAAAGAAAAAGGTTAGTACCAGCGATACTTTTTTCATATTATTTATTTAATCGGTTAGATTATGATCCTCAAAATAAAGTAAGATATGATCTTTTAAAAAATTTTCCTGCTCGATAGCATTCATATCGGGCATTGGTTTCAACTGTTTGAAATGCGGCCAACCATCCCGGTCCACACTTTCTAATTCATAATAGCCGCTGGGAGAAAGCAAACTGCATACAGCTACATGCATTAAATCCTGTTTTTGCTCTTTGGTAAATTTTTCTTTGATGTCGCCAAATTCCTGGACACCAATCAGGAATAAAATCGTTTCCACATCAGGCTTCTTGCCAAACCGTTCTACTAATTTGCCTTCCAGGTTCCACCAGCGTTGTTGTAAGTCATCGTTCGCTAACATCATACAAAGATAAGAGGGTAGGCCGTTCTAGTTTGTGCCTACTGTCTTCTTCTTTATCTTTGCCGAAATTGAAATTACAATGTTGCAGTTACAGGTATTAAGGCAAAATCCACAGGCAGTAAAGGATAGACTATGTGTAAAAAATTTTGCCGAACCACAATTGGTTGATACTATTATTACACTGGATGATGAACGAAAAAAACTTCAGCAGGAGTTTGATAATAACCAGGCAAAGGTGAACAGCACTTCCAAAGAGATTGGTGGATTAATGGCGAAAGGACAAAAAGAAGAAGCTGAAATAAAGAAGCAAGAGGTAGGGATATTGAAATCCACTTTACAACCTATCTCAGAAAAATTAGCGGTGGTCGAAAAACAATTGCATGATGAACTGGTGAAACTGCCCAACCTGCCATCTGTACAGGTGCCTGTTGGCAAAACACCTGCTGATAATGTAGTAGTAAGAGAAGGGGGAATAAAACCTCAATTACCTGCCGGTTCTGTTCCACATTGGGATTTGATAAAAAAATATGACATTGTTGATTTTGAAACAGGTGCAAAAATCACAGGCAGTGGTTTTGCTTTATTCAAAGGCAAAGGAGCAAAATTGCAACGGGCATTGATCCAATATTTTTTAGATTATAACACGGCTGCGGGCTATACAGAATATCATCCGCCATTTATGGTAAATGAAGCATCGGCTTATGGCACCGGCCAGTTGCCGGATAAAGAAGGACAGATGTATTATATGCCGGGAGATAAATTTTATATGATTCCCACTTCAGAGGTACCCATCACTAATATCTACCGGGATGAAATTTTAAAAGAAGAAAATCTCCCTGTTCAGATGACGGCTTACTCTCCATGTTTCAGAAGAGAGGCAGGGAGTTTTGGTAAAGATGTGCGGGGACTGAACCGTGTACACCAATTTGAAAAAGTGGAAATTGTTCAGATCGTTCATCCCGATAAAAGCTATGATGTGCTGGATGAAATGGTAATGCATATTGAAAACTTATTAAAAAGTTTGGAACTTCCTTACCGGATTTTAAGATTATGTGGTGGTGATATGGGTTTTGCTTCTGCCATCACTTATGATTTTGAAGTGTACAGTGCCGCCCAGCAACGCTGGCTGGAAGTAAGTTCTGTTACCAACTTTGAAACTTTTCAGAGTAACCGGATGAAAATCCGTTTTAAAGATGACAGTGGAAAATCTCAGTTAGTTCATACGTTGAATGGAAGTTCCCTGGCTTTGCCAAGAATTATCGCCTGCCTGCTGGAAAATAATCAGGCAGAAGGGCAAATACGACTTCCGCCTGTATTACATCCCTGGTTTGGCGCAGAAGCTATTTATATGAAGTAAAAAATGCCCGGTAAACGGGCATTTTTTTATAATTCAAAGGAAATTATTATTGTGCAAAACTATTTCTTGGTCCGCCTGTTGCAAATACAGCAAGCATTCTTGATTTCTGACCTGTAGTAAACATAAACATGCAAGCGTCATCTGTGTAGTCCATGTAGTTCATGAACATATCTCCATTGGGGCCATTGCTGCAGGAAACCTGGGGAAATGAAGGGCAGCTGTAGTTTTCATTTCCTTGGTTAGGAGTGTCGGAAACCTGGTCACTTCCTGTACAAGCAGTGCCATCATCCCCCCAAATATGATAGAGGTTCATCCAATGGCCTACTTCATGTGTGGCAGTTCTTCCCTTATTGAAAGGAGCGGCAGCGGTACCTGTAGTACCCATAGCATTATCATCAATTACTACACCATCAGTGGCAGAAGGCCCGCCGGGAAATTGAGCATAGCCTAAATAGCCACCAGTTAAGTTACATACCCATATATTCAATTTAGTAGTTGGACTTGTTGGGTTAATTCCTCCCTGGGAACTTTTTTTCATAGCATCATTAAGTTGCCAGCTTGATTTATTAGTTTTTTTGCGGACAATATCAGTGGTTGTATTATCAATCACAAAGCGGACACCGATATTGCCGGAACGTACACTCTGGAAGGCAGCAGGAGTATTGTTATAGTCTGTATTTAGTGCAGCAAAGTCTGCATTCAATACTGTAATCTGTGATTGAATTTGCGCCAGCGAAATATTCTGTGCATTTGTTTTGTACAAAACATTTACTACAACGGGGATTTCAATAACGCCGCCTACCAAACGATAAGCAGAAGGGTTTCTTTCTACCTGGCGGGTAAATTCTTCAATAGCATCCATACGCTGACGAAGAGTAGGGTCAGCTCTCAGGTTTTCCTGCAGCACTTCATCAGCGGCACATTTGCGCTGAGAGGCATTTATTTCTGCTTTTTCGTTAAGCAACTCTTCATTGGGAGCGGAAGATTTGTTACATCCTATGCTAAATAGCAACGCACCGGCAGCAAGCAACACAAGTGATTTCTTCATAAAGGCTTTTGTTTTAGTGAATAGTAGAAATGACTAAGCAATATATCGGGTTTTTTATTTTAAAATAAAGAAACGGTAAACTTTTATTTTTTTAACCCGCCAAATCCGCATAAAACAGCAGGTAATTTGCGGTTTTTTACGTTAAAGGGTTTATCATAATCAAGATTATCACCATATTATTGTTCTTGGCAATTGCCGCTTTTGCTTTCTGTCAGCGAAAACCAGATTATCCTCCACCTGGTATTCATACAACATCCTGCATTTAATCCAGGGCGGCAAAATAAATTTCAATAACGCTGCACTAGCTTTTTATTTTCATTTTTGGTTAGGATAATTTTTAGTTAAAGGAAGGGGATATCATTTTTCTATCCTCTTAAGTGGCCATATTTGCCCATCATTTCCTAACTATTAAAACAATCATATGAGAAAACTACACATTTTAATTATTACATGTTCTTTGTTTGTTACATCTGTTTTAAATGCACAGATCAAAAAAGGATCAATTTTTCTTGGAGGAGATATCAGCGGCTCCACCCACAAAACAAAAAGGGACGGGGTTGTCACTAATAGCCAGGATGGTGTTGTTATTTCGCCGGTGTTTGGTAAAGCCATTAAGGAAAATCTTATTCTGGGTGTTAATGCAGGAATTGGATTTTACGAAAACAATAGTGCGGTATCAAGCAGCCAGAAGAATAATTTTTACGAAGCAGGAATTTTTCTCCGGAAATATAAACCAATCGGCAAAAGTGGTTTTTCTATTTTCTTACAGGGAGGATTAGATGTCAATTACAATAGCAATGAATATATTTTACCTCCTTCTGATTTCAGCAAAACAAAAAGATATACTATTGGCATCAACGCCTACCCGGGCATTTCTTTCACTATCAGTAAAAGACTCCAGTTAGAAACGGGTTTCAATAACTTATTACACCTGGGCTATTTTACCGAGAGAAGAGAATTTGGCGGAACTTTCCCTTCCACGGATAAATCCAGCGGGATAGGTATCAGCACCAGTCTTGATAATCTCGCCTCATTACAACTTGGGTTCAGGCTGTTGATCAGCAAGAAATAAATTTGAATGATATTATTGTGGCTGCAGCACCTGTACCTGTTTTTTGTGTATTGAATTTATCCGCCTGTTCATTATATAAAACCAGGCAGGAGGAATCAAAGAAAGTATCATCATCCCCGGATAACCAGTGGGCATTTGCGGCGAATCATCATGATGACGGAGTATTTGATATTTGCGGCTGGCAAGATAATGATGGTCACTATGACGACTCAATTCAAACAGCATTAATCTTCCAATCACATGGTCGCTGTTCCAGCTATGTTCCGGCATAGCCCTTTCATGCTTGCCCTCAACGGTTGCTTTGCGCTGCAATCCGTAATGTTCAATATAGTTTACGGTTTCAAGCAGGAGAATACCCATAAAAGCGGCTGCTATAAAATACAGCATAACTAACCAGCTGAAAACAAAAAAAATTAAGACAAGAAAAGCCGTTTGAATAAGAAGAAACTGTACCATTTCATTTTGCAATGAAAAAGGTTTTTTATCCTTTTTTCTCATTTCATCATTGGCGATATGCCATGCACTGATGTAACTGAAAATAATGGTACGGAAGTAAAAGGTGTAAACCGGCTCCCCATACCTGGCACTGCTGGGGTCTTCTGGCGTCGCCACTCTTTTATGATGGCCTTTGTTATGTTCTGTAAAAAAGTGCATGTAAAGAGATGTCAGCAGCAAAGCTTTGGCTAATATTTGCTCAAATTTGTTAACACGGTGGCCTAACTCATGACCTACATTAATACCAAAAGTTCCGCATAGCAAACCCATTACCCCAATACGTCCGGTTATATCCAGCCATGTCATTGTATCTTCCTTCATAGCGAATAAAAACTTTATCAGTAATGAATATTGAAGAATAACAATCAGGTACAATAAAAAATCATAGGTTCTGTCTTTTTTCGCCAGCTCTTCCTGAACACCACTCATATTAGCCGGCACCGGTTTTATGAGTAGCTCTGCCAGGGGGATAATCACCCAGGCCCATACCAATGGCATCCAGATTTCCCAGCCAGTGACGCTGAAAGAGCGGAAAGCACCGATGTAAATAATCAGTGGTGAAAGGTATTTGAATGCACGGATGGTCATATTAATATTTATCAGTCATTCAAAAATAGAAAATAACCTTTCCTTTTTGGCGTTTTATTTGATATTGTGTTGCAGCTTTTTTAAACTTAGTAACTTCATAACAGTCTGAACCTAAAATGTTAGCCCCATGTCGTTGACCAACCAAATGAAAAACCAGCACCTGATGTGGCGTGCAGGGTTCGGCCCGGCCGTTGAGCAGCTTAGCGACCTTTCAAAATATTCCTCCAAACAATTTTATGCCGCCCTTTTAAAAGCATCGGGCAAAAAGCCAGACTATATAGATGTGGCAGACGATTATCTGAAAGGTCTCTGGATGGGAATAGAAGAGGTAGGCCGTCAGCAGAAAAAAGAAATGGATAAAGACGAACGAAAAAAAATACAGCAAAAAAACCGGGAGGGTGTTCGCAACCTGAATATGTACTGGATGCATGAAATGGTAAACAGTGCTTCGCAACTCCGGGAAAAAATGGCTTTCTTCTTTCACGGGCATTTTGCCTGCCGCAACCTGAATGTTTTTTATCAGCAGGGTTTATTAGATGTGATACGAAGAAATGCTCTTGGCAATTTTGGCACTATGCTGAACGAAGTTTCCAAATCAGCAGCCATGCTTAATTTTTTAAATAATCAGCAAAATAAAAAAGATCATCCCAATGAAAACTTTGCCAGGGAAGTGATGGAGTTGTTTACACTTGGCCGTGGAAATTACACAGAGAATGACGTAAAAGAAGCAGCAAGGGCATTTACAGGATGGGGTGCCACTATAAAAGGCGAATTTCAGTTCCGCAGGTTTCAACATGACTTTGGCAGCAAAACTGTATTAGGCAGAACAGGAAACTTTGATGGTGGGGAAGTGCTTGATATTCTGCTGGAAGAAAAACAAACAGCAAAATATCTTACGCAGAAGATCTATAAATTTTTTGTAAATGAAAAAGCAGATAATGGTAAAATAGAATGGCTGGCAGACAGATTTTATAAAAATAATTATGAAATAGGCAAACTATTGGAAGATATTTTTACCAGCGACTGGTTTTATGAAGAAAAAAATATTGGAGCCCAAATAAAATCTCCGGTAGAATTGCTGGTGGGCATTCAGCGGATGTTGCCTATGAAATTAGAAAATGAAGAAGCATTAATGCTTTTGCAAAGAGTATTAGGCCAGTTATTATTTTACCCGCCGAATGTTGCGGGATGGCCGGGCGGAAAATCCTGGATTGACAGTTCATCCCTGATGATGCGGATGCGGATACCCAAACTAATTAATGATGTGGATGAAATGAATGTAAGTCCCAAAGATGATGACGATACTATGATGGGAATGAAGGATACTGATGGACAAATGAAAGGCGATAAAAAAGGCGGAGTGAAACAGGCAGGTGGCGGCTATGCCGGGATGCGCCGTCAGCAGATAAATGCTGATGTTGACTGGAAGCCATACATTAAGCATTATGAAAGTACACCCAGGGAAAACCTCGCAGAAAATATTTCAAAAATACTGTTGCAGACTAAAAGTGGAGTCAGTATGGATTTGATCAAACAATTTTCTGACCAGACAGGAAGGGAGAATTTTATTAAAACGGCTACCCTGCAAATTATGTGTACGCCGGAATATCAATTGTGTTAATAGCTCAAAGCTTATATTATGTTTATTAAACGTAAAGAATTTATTCAAATCGGTTCGCTGGCTACAGCATCTTTGATGGTGCCGAAATTCCTGAAAGCTTTTGAAGGACAAACAATGGTGCCATTGGGAAACAAAGTAGTGGTGATACTGCAATTGAGCGGTGGTAATGATGGACTGAATACCGTGATACCGGTAAGAAATGATTTATATTATAAGGCAAGACCCAGATTGGGTATAGTAAAGGAGAAAGCTTTATTGCTAACTGACGAAGTAGGTTTGCATCCGGCGTTAACCGGCTTTAAAGAATTGTATGATGATGGCAGCCTTGCTATATTAAATAATGTAGGGTATCCCAATCCTGACCGTTCACATTTTCGCAGTATGGACATCTGGCATACGGCCAGCCAGAGCAGTGAATACTGGAGCAATGGTTGGGTAGGTCGTTATCTTGATGCCCAATGTAATGGTTGTGATAAACCTACGCAGGCAATTGAAATAGATGATGTGCTAAGCCTTGCATTAAAAGGAGAAAATATAAAAGGGATTGCGGTGAAAGATCCGAGGCGTTTGTATGGTACAGCCAATGAAAAGTTTTTCCGGGATGTGATGAAGAATCATAAAAAGGAGGCAGGGGAACAGCCAGTTGATTACTTATATAAAACAATGGCCGAAACATTGTCGAGTGCTGATTACATTTTTCAACAAAGTAAAATGCACCCGACCAATGCTGAATATCCAAAAACAGATTTGGGAAATAGCCTGAAGACCATCGCTTCCCTGATTTTCTCTGAAATCAATACAAAAGTTTACTATGTATCGCTGGGAAGTTTTGATACACATATTAACCAGGATGTACAGCAGCAGCGTTTGTTTACTGAAATGAACGGGGCGGTGACAGCTTTTGTAAAAGACCTGAAAGCCCAGCACCGGTTTGAAGATGTGATGCTTTTCACTTTCTCTGAGTTTGGCAGAAGGGTGAATCAAAATGCAAGCAACGGAACTGACCATGGTACTGCTAACAATATGTTTCTTGTCAGCGGTGGGTTGAAACAGAAAGGTGTGTTGAATGCTATGCCCGACCTCAGCGACCTGAATGAAGGCGACCTGAAATATAATGTTGACTTTAAAAATGTGTATGCTACTGTATTGAACAAATGGCTGAAAGCTGATGATAAATCAATACTTACGAAACAATA
>JANPMI010000286.1:0-1684 GCA_031422725.1 Chitinophagaceae bacterium
TTCTTCTGTGTTTCGCGCACTGCATCCGCGTCCATGGCTGATACTAATTCTGCTGTTGCAGAAACGAGGGAAGTGAACAAAAATATTCTGCTATGGATTTACGCACCATGCAGGATTGGATTGTCAGCCGCCAGTTATATGGCATTGCTGGTGTAGCGGAGGTAACAGGTTTCGGCGGCATTACCAAGCAATACGAAGTAGCGATCAATCCAGAAAGATTGAAAGCGATGAATGTAACGATACCTGAGATTGTTACAGCATTAGAACATAATAATGAAAATACCGGCGGTGCTTATATTGATAAAAAACCAAATGCCTATTTTATCCGTGGTATCGGCATGGTAAAATCATTTGCTGATATTGAAAATATTGTAGTAAAAAATTCTGCTGCTGGTTTGCCGGTACTTATTAAGGACATAGCAAAGGTGCAGTTTGGTTCACCACCAAGGTATGGTGCATTAACTTATAACGGAGAAAAAGAAGTAGTAGGCGGCATCGTACTGATGCTGAAAGGGGCTAACAGTGCTGACGTGGTGAACAGGGTGAAAGAAAGAATGGAAAGTGTTCAAAAATCATTGCCTGATGATGTAATCATCGAAGCTTTTTTAGACCGTTCTGAATTAGTGAACAGGGCTATCGGCACAGTAGAAACAAACCTGATTGAAGGGGCATTGATTGTAATTTTTGTGCTGCTGCTTTTCCTTGGAAATATGAGGGCGGGGTTGATAGTTGCCTCTGCAATTCCGTTATCATTATTGTTTGCAATGGGGATGATGAACCTGTTTGGTGTGAGTGCCAACCTGATGAGTTTGGGGGCTATTGATTTTGGATTGATTGTAGATGGTGCTGTGATTATTGTAGAAGCTACCATGCATCATTTGGGCTTGCGAAAAAATATGAACAAACTTACGCAGCCACAGATGGATGAAGAAGTATATCAGTCGGCATCCAAAATCAGGAATAGTGCAGCCTTTGGGGAAATTATTATCCTCATTGTTTATATTCCCATTCTTACACTGATTGGTATTGAAGGAAAAATGTTCCGCCCCATGGCGCAGACAGTTGGCTTTGCGATATTAGGGGCATTGTTACTTTCACTTACTTATATTCCAATGATGTGTGCAAGGTTTCTTTCCAAAAAGACACAGCACAAGAAGAATTTTTCTGACCGGATGATGGAATTTTTTCAACGGGGATACCAGCCATTACTGCAAAAAGCAATTAAAGTAAGATACTGGATAGTTGGTCTTACCGTTGCTTTGTTTACCGTAACTGTTTTCATCTTTTCAAAAATTGGCGGCGAATTTATTCCCACATTGGAAGAAGGGGATTTTGCTATCGAGTTTGTAATGCCACAGGGAACCTCATTGTCACAAACGACAGAAACTGTGTTACAGGCACAACGGATTATTAGAAAATTTCCCGAAGTAAAAATGGTAGTGGGCAAAACGGGTGCTGCAGATGTAGCCACCGATCCCATGCCGATGAATGCAACGGATTTGATGGTGATTTTGAAACCCAAAAGCCAATGGACAACCACAAAAGATTTTTATGAACTGGCGGATATGATGAAGGAAAAATTAGAAGTTATTCCCGGTGTAATTGCAGAGCCAAGCCAGCCGATACAGATGCGTTTTAATGAACTGATGACGGGCATCCGGCAGGATGTGGCTATTAAAATATT
>JANPMI010000287.1:0-6425 GCA_031422725.1 Chitinophagaceae bacterium
TGTCCTTGTCGGACAGCAGGTCATAGGCGCGGCTCACCTCGCCGAAGCGGTCTGCTGCGCGCGGGTTGTCCTGGTTGGTATCGGGATGCAGCTCCTTGGCAAGCTTGCGATAGGCGGACTTGATGTCCTTGTCGCTTGCGCCGCGAGCCACGCCGAGAATGCTGTAAGGGTCAGATGCCATTGCGCTGATCTAGGTTCGCTTGTGCCCGGCGGCAAGGCGCGCTTTTCATCAAACCTGTCCGGGACTATGCGCAAGGCGTGACGACCGACTCCGATGACCCCTCCCGCGATGCCATTCCCGGTGGTGATCCCTTTGCCCTGTTTGCCGCATGGTTCGCCGAAGCGCGCGCCGCTGAGCCCAGCGATGCCAATGCCATGGCGCTGGCCACCGCGACGCCGCAGGGCGCGCCGTCGCTGCGTGCTTTGCTTACTGTCCGGCAGTTGACAACAGTAACATTAGTTGCAGCACCGCTGACGAGTTTATTACCCGGTCAGATTACTACTTTGACAGCAACACCGAGTGCATCTACCGGAGGAACACTGACCATAAGCTGGATTAAGAACGGTACTGCATTTGCAAATACGGGTAATACATATGTCGCCAACGTAGAAGCCATTGGTACCTACAATGTAAATATCCAGGAGGCATTCAGCAGCGGTCTTGTATGTTCCAATCAATCAGGGCCGGTAGTGATAGGAGCCACCGCAAGCAGTAAACTGTTTATATTCCCGAGTCCCAATGATGGAAACTTTACGGTTTCTTATTACAATGAAAGCGGAGCAAGTGCACAAAGAAAGATCACCATATTTGATTCCAAAGGGGCGATGGTGTATAACCGTCAGTTCAGCATTACAGGTCCTTATACGTTGATACCGGTTAGCCTGGCAGGTGGAAACCGTGGAATTTATTATGTGCTGGTAGGAGATGCCGGTGGTAATAAACTGGCCGATGGTAAAGTGCATGTGAGGTAAGATGCGAAACGACTTCTGTTAATCGAAATTCCGTCCCCACAACATTGTGGGGACGGAATTTTTATTTACTGATTATTTTTATTTCAACTCTTCTGTTCTGTGTTCTTTCTTCTTCCGATTGTTCGGGATAAGCATAAATAGGTATTGAATGCCCGAAGCCTTTATAACTTACTCTTTCAGGGGCAATACCATTGCTGATTAAATAATCCTGTACCGCTTTAGCTCTTGCCCGGGAAAGATTATTAATACCGGTTTCATTGTCCATACCATCTCCGTTGTCAGGGTGACAACAAATATGCCCCTGCACTTCTATAACAAGTTTTGGATATGTTTTCATGGCGTCTAACAATTCTTCCAGCATCGGTGTTGACTCAGGAAGAAACTGGTGCATGCCGCCGTAGAAATTAATGTTGCGTAAAACAATATTAGTTCCGGCGGTGACAGATGAATCAGCAATTTTTTCTTTTAATGAAATGTTTTCCGGATTATCCGTTGCGGTAACCGGGGTAAAACTGATTTCAACCCTTCGGTTCATTTGTCTTTCTTCTTCCGTATTGTTTTCATTCAGCGGTTCTTTTTTACCATGACCAATTTCATCGCCGATATTTGCTGCCTGAACACCATTCTCCAGTAAATATTTTTTTACAGTGGCTACTCTTTGCTCCGAAAGTTTGTAGTTGTATTCGTCAGAACCAATAGCATCACAATGACCGTTTAACCGGATGACAAGCTTTGGCAGTTGCTTTTTTTCAGTCAATAAAAAACTATCTAATTGTAACCGGGCTGTAGCGGTAAGATTATGTTTATTGAAATCAAAATGAACCGTGAAGGAGTTTTGTGAATGCCCCGCCAACCAGAAGAGCAGGAAAATACCTGTAATCAGAGCTTTCATAATAACATTGTTTAGTGGTGGATGAATATTTATGTCTTGTGCATACAGGTCACCTTAGAACGGCGATACGCCGGGTTTCTTATAATTTAGCTGGTCTTTTCTTAAAGGCCTGATCTTTGTAACATTTATTTAAACATAATAACCATGATCCCCATTGGCGATGATAACTCAGACAGGCATCTGTCACCCATTGTAAATTATATATTGATTGCTGCCAGCATCCTTGTCTTTATTTTTTTGCAGGGAATGGGTAGTAACCTGGAATTTACCTATGCTTTTTCAACCGTTCCTGCAGAAATTCTGAGAGGAGAGGACATTGTCACCAATGGATTGCAGCCAACACCGATACCGGTTTATGGCACTCTTATTACTTCCATGTTTATGCATGGTGGATGGGCGCACCTCGGTGGAAATATGTTGTTCTTATGGGTGTTTGGCGATAATATTGAGAACCGGATGGGGCATCTCCGCTACCTGGGTTTTTACCTGCTTTGTGGAATCATTGCCTCACTCAGTCATGTTTTGATATCAGGTGCTTCTTCTGCAAATTCTCTGATACCAAGCCTCGGTGCTTCGGGAGCCATTTCCGGAGTTATGGGTGGATATATGTTACTGTTCCCAAAACGAAAAGTAAAAGTATTTATGGGCAGGGGCATTACAGAAGTCCCGGCATTTGTTGCACTCGGTATCTGGATAGTGTTCCAGGTCATCAGCGGAATGGGAGTTCTGGGCGGAACTGAGGGAGGTGGAGGCGGAGTTGCGTATGCCGCACATGTCGGAGGATTTATTGCCGGTCTCTTATTGGTAAAACTGTTTGATAAAGGAGCAAAAAAAAGCACCGTCCTGAATACATGAGTGCCGGGTATTTAGTTTGTTTCTCTTTTCTAAAAAAGCCTTGTTTACATTACCTTTGCCGCTCAAATTTTTTGTAAAAAATGATTAGTGTAAAAGACCTGAAACTTGCTTACGGCAAACGGGTATTGTTTGAAGAAGTTAATCTCAACTTCACAAAAGGCAATTGCTATGGTGTAATTGGAGCAAATGGTGCCGGGAAAAGTACTTTTCTGAAAATACTGAGCGGAGAGATAGAGCCAAATAAAGGAACGGTGGAAATAACTACCGGGGAAAGAATGGCTGTGTTGAAACAGAACCAGTTTGAGTTTGATGAAGAAACAGTTTTGAATACCGTGATGATGGGTCATACCAAGCTCTGGAAAATAGCGAAAGAAAGAGAAAGTATTTATGCGCTGGCAGATTTTACCGAAGAAGATGGTATGAGGGCCGGGGAGCTGGAGGGTGAGTTTGGTGAAATGGGAGGTTATAGTGCCGAGAGTGATGCAGGAACTTTGCTGGGAGAATTAGGCGTAGGAGAAAATTTTCACTCCTCCCTGATGAAAGAAATTCCTTCTAACTTAAAAGTAAGGGTATTGCTTGCACAGGCCATATTTGGTAATCCTGATATTTTATTATTAGATGAGCCTACCAACGGTCTGGATATTGAAACCATCAGCTGGTTGGAAAACTTTTTGGCTGACTATGAAAATATTGTTTTGGTAGTGAGCCACGACAGGCACTTCTTAGATGCCGTATGTACCCATGTGGCAGATGTGGACCGGCAGAAAGTAAAAATATTTACGGGCAACTATACTTTCTGGTATGAATCATCTCAACTGATGGCCCGCCAGGTGGGAGATAAAAATAAAAAGACAGAAGAGAAACGGCAGGCATTGATAGACTTTATTGCCCGTTTCAGTGCCAACGCATCTAAAAGCAAGCAGGCAACATCAAGAAAAAAAGCATTGGAGAAATTAACGATTGACGAAATAGAACCGAGTTACAGAAAATATCCGGGTATTATTTTTCAGCAATTACGGGAAGTGGGTAACCAGATTCTGAATGTAGAGAAACTAAAAAAATCCATTGATGGCAGGGTGCTGTTCAGTGATGTTAATTTTACTGTCAACAAAGGAGATAAGATTGCACTGCTCAGCCGTGACCCGTTAGCCGTTACCAGTTTCTTTAATATCATTACCGCAGATACAATAGCCGACAGTGGTTCTTACGAATGGGGAAGCACCGTCACTCATGCCTACCTGCCACAGGAGAACAACCATTTTTTTAACGGTAAGGATAATTTGATGGATTGGTTGCGGCAGTATGTTCCTGATCATGTAAAAGATGTGGACGAACCTTTCCTAAGAGGATTCCTTGGAAAAATGTTATTCAGTGGTGATGATGTGATGAAGACAACAAATGTACTGAGCGGTGGGGAAAAAGTCCGTTGTATGCTGAGCAAAATGATGCTGCAAAGTCCCAATGTTATTTTATTGGATCAGCCCACCAACCACCTTGACCTGGAAAGTATTCAAAGTTTCAACGAACAATGTACCGATTATAAAGGCATTATTTTATTAACGAGCCATGACCATACATTTATGCAAACGGTAGCTAACCGTATTATCGAATTAACTCCTAAAGGTATCATTGACCGGTTGATGACTTTTGATGAATACCTGGAAGATGAGAGAGTAAAGGGCTTGAAAGAGGAAATGTATAAGTGATAATAGTGGGGAGATATTAGAGGATACTCCTTAAGATAAAAGATAATTATTAAAAGATAAAAATTGATCCCCTGTTTATGCTTTGACCGTGGTCGGCATGGACGGGTTTTTTTATCTGGAGGAGGTTATCACTTTGGTAAAAATTGTTATTCTTTGATTGTGAGAATGATTGGTGGTAGGGAATAATTACCGGTTTTTCTATTGTTAAGAATGATCTTATCCACGACGATTTGGGCACCTGGCTTACAATTCAGTATTTGGTCCCTCTCCCAGGAAGAAAGTTGGTGGCCGTGGCTTGGTTTCTGGTAGATATCTTCCATTACTTTGGCTTTACTAATAACGAACATGTAGTCCGTTACCTGCATGTCGTGTTTGAAATAACATCCGGGTAGTTCGACCTTCAGTCTTGCATCAGCCAGTAATTCTTCAACCGTTACCGTGTCTCTTGTGTTCAGGGTGCCGATCACAGCAATCGGTGGCGGTAATATCCTGACCTTGTAAATGCGGGTGGCAATGATTTTTCCATCGGCAGAAATAATCAACCGACAACTATCCGTGACTGAATTGACCCTTATGATATAAACCCCTGTAGCTATTCTCATCTGGGTTGCACCGGTAGCCATAACGGAAAACTTTTGCCCGTCAGCCGGGATGCCAGATATCGAAACCTTATTATCCACACCGATATAAAAATAATCGACCGTGCTGTCCAAAAGGCTTTCGTTTACGATCTTTACCTGCCCGGCAGATAACAATGAAAACGAAAAACTTAGTACCAGTAAAACGATTTTCATAGCTCCAAAACGTAATTTTCCTATTCATATTGTTAGGTTCATAGGTGACACCTAAACAGGAAAAAGAAACAACTATGTTCCTACTGTTCCGCAGCTTGCACTGACGGAAGAAGTGTGGTGCAAAAAGGGGATTGGACAGGAAAATTGAGAAGTGTTTCCTATCTTCCTCCCTCATGTCGTCCACCACCTCCTCCCTTGCCAAAAAGATTGGTTTCTGGTCTGCAACTGCCATTATCATTGGCAGCGTTATTGGCTCCGGCGTTTTTATGAAACCGGCGAGTATGGCCGGGCAATTAGGTTCGCCGGTCTGGTTAACTGTAGTATGGATAATTGCAGGTATTTTTTCTTTATTCGGTGCATTGATATATGCAGAGTTGGGTGCTATGCTTCCGGAGACGGGTGGCATTTATGTTTACTTCCGAAAAATGTTTGGTGATTTTGTTGCCTACCTCTACGGATGGGCTGCTTTCTCGGTGATGAATACGGCGGCAATTGCAGCTATTGCATTTGTTTGTGCCCAGTATGCGGATTATTTTTTGCACCTGCCGAGGTTTAGTGAAGTGACGGAACAATCTGTTGTCTGGCAATTACCTTTTATCGGCGATTTATTTCCATTGAAAAATTTTGGAGTAAAATCGCTGGCAATATCATTAGTAGCAGGGCTTACATGGCTCAATTATCGTAGTGTAAAAGCAGGAAGTTCGTTCCAGCTTATTTCTACGATTGTGAAAGTAGGAGTGATTGCCGCATTGGTAGTTGGTATATTCTTTTTCGGAAATGGTTCAGTACAGAATTTTTTCCATGCAGAAAATCCAAAACAGGGGGGAGCATTATTGAGTGGTATTATCGCCGCACTAACAGGTGCTTTCTTTGCGTATGATGGCTGGATTAATATAACTTATATAGCCGGAGAGATAAAGCAGCCGCAACGTAACATTCCTAAAAGTTTATTTACCGGCGTTATTACCTGTATCATTGTTTACATTTTAGTCAACCAGGCATATTTATATATTCTGCCAGTGGAAAAAATTGCTTCATCGCAGCTGGTGGCTTCAGATGCAATGGGAATAGTATTTGGAAATACGGGAGAGGCTATTGTTGCTGCTATGATTGTTATTTGCACATTAGGAGCCATTAACGGCAATATTATGGCAACCACAAGGGTTACTTATGCTATGGGAAAGGGTAAAAACACTTTATCCTTTC
>JANPMI010000288.1:0-8415 GCA_031422725.1 Chitinophagaceae bacterium
AAAAAAAGTGGTTGGCTTTTCAATTGGGCAAATGAATATAAACTAACAGACAGGCAGCTTTTCAAATTGACAATAAGAAACAATCCAACAATTGTTCAAGGACTTCAAAGCATCAGCGACTATAACGACCATTTTTATTTACACCTTATTGAAAATGCACCATTCAATTTAGGTAAGAATAAACTGTATGAAGGAGTACCCGGCAACCTGTTTGCTTTTACTTGTAAATCTTCATGGGACAAAGGTTACCAGGGTTTCGTTTCTTTCACTTCCAAGACAAGGTTGATTGAACATTATGAAAAGACTTTAGGTGCAACACATGTTGGCGGACAGAAAATGGTCATCTTCCCACAAGAAGCACTTAAACTGATTAAAAAATATTTTCCAACTTAAATTATAACTAAATGGGACACATAAAAGAACCAGCCGGTATTGACTTTGTAGTTGACCCGACCCCGTTAACCGCAGCAGATAGAAAAAAAATCAGCGAAATAATTGCTTACTATAAAGCAACGGGGAAAAAAATGTCGCTACAAAAATCAAACAGGAAACCTCGTTTGACAAATAAGAAAAGGGTATTAGCTTAGCTGAATCAGTAAATACTCTCGCCACTTGTTGGGGTTCCTCCTTTCTTCTTAGTCTCCGCCTTGGCAGGTGTTAGAAAAAAATAACATGCCATGGTCGGTATTGCTCTTCCACCAATGACACTAATTAAAGAGAATATGAAAAAAAAGGATAGTTCACAAATGCTCAGTAGAATTTTTTAGACCCCGGGCAAAAAAAAGCCCCGACTTTTTCGTCAGGGCTGGAACCAATTACAACAACTATTATATTATGGCTTTGATTGAGCAGGATCGGTCCCGGTCCCGTCCTTCGGTTTTCCCCCATTTTCCGTAACCACGCCGCCTGCACATTTCACAGTACCGGTCTCAGCAAGTATATTAATGGTTTGCAAGGGGTCAAGCCATCCAGTTTGAAATCCGCCATTGCAGTCAACATATGAATATTCGACTGCAGGGCCCGTTGGACTATGCTGATTATAGATCGAATAAGATGTGCAAGCAAGGGCCGGCTGTGTAAGCTGAGCTGTAGGCTTTTTTTCACTTGTGCCGGACTTGGCTTTCGGCTGCGTACCGCTATTTTGGCAACTGCCTAAGAAAAGACCAAGGGCTAAGACAAGGATAAGGTTCTTTTTCATTTTGAATTTTTTTATTGTAATAGAATTATTACATCATTAAGATTCAAACATGATGCCATCTCCCTGTAAAGTGTATCACATTTATGGGGTAATTCATATACAATTAGGGAGAATGAGACGATATAAACATTCTTCGCCCGGTTAGTGTCTGCAAATACCCAAAAAAGGAAAAAAACTCCCCCGGGGTAGGTAGTGTTCCAAAAATCCGGAAGGTAAATTTTACGGAATCATTATTGCATCCCATTTTATAACTAAAAAATAAATATCATGACCACAAGTAACGACGTTACAACGGCTGAGCAACAAAAAACAATCAGCATTCATAGAACCCTTAATCTTCCGCTTACTACTGTATGGGAAGCATGGTCAGAACCTGAAAGTTTTAAAAAATGGTGGGGCCCGAAGGAATTTACTTGTCCTGACTGCAGCATTGATTTTAAAGTGGGTGGTAAATTTTTAGCTTCCATGCAAGGGGAAGACGGAAAAAAGATCTGGTCAACCGGAACGTATAAAGAAATTATACGGCAAAAGAAAATAGTTGTTACGGACAGTTTTGCGGATAGCAAAGGCAACATAGTGCCTGCTTCTGATTATAAAATGCCTGACATGGAATTGGAACTGTTGGTAACAGTAGAATTTGAAGAAGCGAATGGCAAAACAAACATTTCGTTGCGGCACGCAGGCCTGGCTACTGAAATAGCTGATGAGTGTATCAAAGGGTGGCAATCATCGTTTGATAAAATGGAAAGCAATCTAAAATAAAAAAGGATATAAATTCCGCCTTGGCATAGTGATCCGTGAAAACACTACGGCGTAAATTCTGTAAAATTTTTTACATCCCTGCTCAATTTGAAAGAGCGGATACATAAGATGAAGTGTCATAAAAATTTCGAACCTTAATGATTTTTCCGTCTTTAAATGTATAGAGCCGGAGTATTTCGCTTTTAAAAGACTTGCCTGTTAATTTAGCAATACCCTCGCCCCAAAAAATGGCCGCCACCTGGTTTCCATCAACAATATACTCTTTCACCTCCGCCTTGTCATAACGCATAGTGGCCGTTAAAAGACGATTAAATTCTTTTATGCCTTCTTCGCCTTTCCACAAACCTGCAAAAGGAAGAATCTCCTTTGGCCCCGGAACAAACCATTCCACGTCTTCCGCCATCATACCGGACTCAATAAATTTTTTTATAAACCCTTTCGCTGAATGAAACTGTTTGACAATTTCCAGGTGTTTGGCTTCCAGGAAAGTTAAGTGTTGGCTGCTGTCTGTAGCCTGTGTTGTTCCCTGCAGGCAGGAAAGCAGTATGATGAACAACAGCGTCAACCGTAAAATTGTATGGTACATAGTTGCCTGATTTACTTATTTACAAATTCAACCTGACATCGGATGACAGAACATTTTTTTTATTCCCAGTAAATGCTTTGTCGTGGTGGATATAACAAAGCTACAATACAATTTGAAAGTAAATCACTATAGAACAGTAGTTGGTGAAAACCTGCCTTCTCGCCTTCGCTGTAGCTTCAGCGGAGCAAGGCAGGCAGGCAGGCAGAACTATAGGGAACTCCTATCTTAATTCTTTTCAACTATAACGAAATAGTTGGGTGTCCTCAATTCATTTGTTGGTGTTTTTGCTATCGCACAAAAGCCATCACACAATACACAACAAAGGCCGCTCAACGGTTTGTTAGACTTGTAAAAACAAGAACTATAAGAAACTCTTACCTTATTTCTCATCTATGGCTCTCCTTCCCGGCCGGGTCTTATAGCCCTATAGCTTCGCAGCCTATCTCACAGTCTGTGAAAAAAGCCATTAACAATGGCAAAAAATAATTAATTTTACTACATGACTTACATAGTAAATCCCAAAAATAAAAAAGAAGAAAAAGTACTGGAAACAATACTTAAAGAGTTGTCTATTGGTTTTTACACAGAAGAAAAAGAAGATGCTGCTATCTTAAAAGCAATGGAAAAAGGCAGGAAAACAAAACTCCTCACCTCTGCTGAAAAAACTGCCTTTCTTGGTAAATTAAAATCGGCTAAATGAATATTGAAATCCGCAAGTCCTTTACCAAAGATGCGGACAAATTACCAGCAGCCTATAAACGTCAACTGGCTGTTACTATTAATGAAATAGAAAAAGCCAGCCAACCTTCTCAATTAGATAATTGTAAAAAACTCACAGGTTATAAAACTGCCTACCGGATAAGATTGGGACAATACCGGCTTGGTTTTTATTTCGAAAACAAAACAGCAGAGTTAGTACGAATTTTGCACCGCAAAGAAATCTATCGCTATTTTCCCTGATAAGCTGACTATACCCATTGTTATTTTCTTCCCTGACGAGTCTTACATCTTTATAAAAGACAATATATTTACTGGTTAAAAAGAGAATTGGATATTGTAATGGCGTTTTGAGTATAAAACCATCAACTATGATAAAATTGGCAGAGTCTTCAGGCACCGTTATCTATGAAACCGGCAATAAATTATACATCAGCAAAAGACCTGCAACATGGACCAGTGTTTCTCTTTTTGTAACCGGTCTGGTTGCTTTTATTTTATTGGCCAACGGTGTACTGCAATTGTTGTCGCTTGGGACCGACAGTACCGGCTCATCAAAACTCGGGATCATTCTTATTGGTATAGCTGTATTTTTTACACTTGTTTTTTGGAGAGTAAAGTTGTATCAAAAAAAAGCCAGTGCTATTCCGCTCCCCGAATTAAAAAATATATGCATCTTCAATTTTGAAAGCAATAATCTGCTTGACGATCAGCAAAATATTCTCACTCCCATTAACCAGGCATGGCTCACCCGAAAAATGCAACTCACTTCCAGCTCGCCAGAGTTGCTAATATGCTGGAATGGCGGTTCTCTTAGCATTATAAAGGGAAATCCATTTTCCGGCGGAATTGCAAAGATTGAAAAACTGTTATTGACAAAAGGTATCAAAAGGAAATAGCTGTAACTTAAATTTTCCGCAGTGGCAGCTGTTCGTCAAAACAATTCGGTGGATGGCTATAGTATTGTAAAAATGAATTTAAACTGGATGAAGGCAAGTGTATATACAAAATATGGACCACCGGCTGTTCTAAAGATCACAGCCGTAGAAAAACCTGCTCCAAAAAATAATGAAGTGCTGGTAGCTGTAAAAGCAACTACAGTGAACCGGACGGATTGTGCAATGCTCAGAGCAAAGCCATTTGTTATGCGGTTGCTGACAGGACTATTCAAACCAAAAAACCCGGTACTGGGAACGGACTTTGCCGGTACCATTGAAACGGTTGGTAAAGATGTACTGTCTTTTAAAGCCGGGGATAAAGTTTTTGGATTTGATGACAAGGGCTTGAGTTCTCATGCCCAATACCTGGCACTACCCGCCGATAAGAACATATCAGCAATACCCGAAAATATAACCTATCAACAGGCTGCAGCAAGTAGCGAAGGTGCCCATTATGCCTATAATATGATAAAGAAAGCAAAACTTAAACCCGGGCAAAAAGTCCTTGTTAATGGAGCAAGTGGTGGTATTGGTTCGGCAACTGTTCAATTGCTGAAATATTTTGGTGCTGATGTGACTGCCGTATGCAATACTAAAAATATTGAACTGGTGAAATCATTGGGGGCCGGCAGAGTGATTGATTACACCAGCGCCGATTTTACAAAGGAGGATCAACAATATGATTTTATTTTTGACACCGTCGGTAAAAGTTCATTTGGTAAATGCAAACCATTGTTACAACGCAGCGGTGTATATATCTCATCAGAATTAGGCTGGATGTGTGAAAATATTTTCTTCGCCATTTTTACACCATTATTTGGCAGGAAAAAAGTCATATTCCCGATTCCCACGGATATTAAAGCAAGCATACGTTTAGTTAAAGAACTCATGGAGCAGGGAAAATTTAAAGCCGTGATTGACAGAGAATATCCCCTTGAAAGAATTGCCGAAGCGTTTAGCTATGTTGAGACAGGCCAGAAGACAGGGAACGTAATAATCAGCATGGAAGATAATAACTGATGCACTGCCAAAGAATCACCCTTCCGTTTTATATATCCTCCCAAGCATTTCATACAAATCAGGATGATTTGCTTTTAATAAGCCGGGCTGCTCAAAAAAGTATTCTGAAATAACAGCAAAAAACTCAACCGGGCTGGTAGCACCGTACATATCAATATCTGACCCATAGCTTTTCATTTGCCCGATGGTTGTATCCATCATATTCTTCCACTGCGCTGTGTATTTCCGCTCTAATATTATTTCCGGAACACCATCCATCGTTCCATCCATTTTATCTATCAAATGCACAAACTCATGAATGGCGGTGTTTTGGGTATCCTGTTCATTGATAAACCCCTGCCGCAATTGCCATTTGGTAATGATCATTACATGTTGCATAGGGCCGTTACCTACCATGCCAGCAATTGGGCGGTCCGAACCGGCCTGGTCAAAATCTTCATTGAATGCCCCGGGATATAATAAAACTTCATGCAGGTTGATATATTGCCAGTCGGGAATAGCAAAAACGGGAATAATGGCTCCGGATGCAATTAAGAGCCGGTCAATATCTTCGACAACAGCATTTACACCGGTTATTTTCACCGCAGATAAAAAGTGCTCCACTCTTTTTTCAAACTTTTCTTTTGCTTCCTCATTCAATTGCCGGTAAAATTTTACGTAATCGTTAAGCAACTCCCGGTAATTATCCGGCAAGAAAACGACCTCTTTTACTATACTTATCCGGAAGACAAATAAGATGATCAAAACAATTAATCCCAAACCAATTAAAATCTGCGGAATAGTGAACATAATGGTATAAAGTTAATCAGTATTCTTCTATAA
Organism: Chitinophagaceae bacterium; assembly: GCA_031422725.1. GTDB lineage: Bacteria > Bacteroidota > Bacteroidia > Chitinophagales > Chitinophagaceae > JJ008. The sequence goes on from JANPMI010000288.1 coordinate 6,044, forward strand.
GTCACTGAGGGTCGGCATCTTTGCAATATGTTTACTGTGTCATTCTTTGTTAACTTAGACAATCAATTTAACAGTAATAATTAATTAAATGGTTTCGATAGTAAAGGCTAAGGAAGATCACTCACACTTGCTTTCCGAGATGGCAAAACTTACTTTGCTGGAATCTCATGGAAACAGTGCAACAGCAGAAGATATTAATAATTATGTAACAAAAAATTACAGTGAGGATGTTTTAAAAAAGGAATTGCAGGATCCGGGAAACATTTATCATATCCTGTATTATAACAATAAAACCGCAGGTTACTCAAAAATTATTTTAAATACCCCGTACGAAAAGAGTAACATAAAGAATATAGCAAAGCTTGAACGCCTCTACTTACTAAAGGAGTTTTATGATATGCATCTCGGGCTTCAACTTTTTGAATTTAATGTCAATCTTATAAAAGAAAGTAAACAATCGGGAATTTGGCTGACGGTGTGGACGGAAAATCAACGGGCAATTAATTTCTATAAAAAGAATGGCTTTGAAATTATTGGGAGCTGCGATTTTAAAATTTCTGAAACCCATTCCAATCCAAATCACCAAATGCTTCTTAGATTCAAATAATTTTAATTTCCGGTAAATTGTATTTAGTAAGTAATTTTAAAAAAAAATCATACATGGCAACAACAAAAATCACCGTTAACAATAACGGCTCTTTAAAAGTGGAAGGCGATTTTGAAGTAGTGGATAGAAACGGTGGTGTTTATAATTTACAAGGGAGAGAAATTGTTTCTTTTTGCCGTTGTGGCCTTTCAAAAAATAAGCCATTCTGTGATGGTTCACATAACGGGCATTTTGAACATGAAGCAGTAGCGTTTGATTTACCGCCGAAGAAACTTGTATAATTAAAATCATAAACAAAATGGCTACACCCGATTTTACCACTACTATATTGGTAGACCAGACTCCGGCAGCAGCATTCGATGCTATCAATAATGTCCGGGGGTGGTGGTCAGAAGAAATTGAAGGCCCCACCGGCAAACTGAATGATGAGTTTAGCTATCAGTATGAAGATGTACATCGCTGCAAAATGAAATTAACAGAAGTTATTCCTGGTAAAAAAGTGGTTTGGCTTGTGCTGGACAACTATTTTAAGTTTACCAAAGACAAAACCGAATGGACAGGCACCAAAATTATTTTTGAAATTGATGAACTGGATAACAAAACACAGATCCGTTTCACTCACCAGGGCTTGGTCCCTGAATATGAATGTTACGAAATCTGCAGGGATGCATGGAGCAATTATATCCAAAATAGCTTGCGCAACCTGATCACTACAGGTAAAGGCCAGCCGAACGGCAGGGGTAAACCACAAACTGAAAACGAAAAGAGACTTGGCACGGCAGAGTAAACTATTTTTTTTTCCATTTAAAGCCCCTGAAGTAATTTATTTTTTTATCCCGGTTAAATTTTATTTCAATTTTTTCAAATTGAAAAGCTGCCCCATCAAGGTATTCTTTACCAATAATGGTGGCAGTAGTAATACCTCCCTTATCAGTTAGTTGTACCGGTGCTGTTATTTCAAATTTATTTTTAGGGTGGGCCTTCCAGAAACTTTTATCATTCTTCGTAATCTTTTTTCGGGGAACATTCCTTAAGTATTTCATATACACCAGTACCGTATCGGCATAATATTGTTCAGCCGAATCAGCTTTGTGTTCATTTCTCAGCCGGAATAATTCATACACTATTTTTATTTCAACTCTTTCCTGTTCTTTTACCGGCAGAGGTGTACCGGCGATAACACAAGCTAAAAATATATACAGGATGAAGGTCATAAAAGAAGGATATTTCACTTAAATGCAAGATAAATGTAGGCATTGCTCCGCTATGCTATAAGAAAACCAATAGCTATCAAGAAATGAAGGAGGAACCGGGGTTTACTCTTTTATGCTTACGCCAATGATATTTCATCCGGCAGGGCGACCGAAATATTACACAACTTTCGCTGGGTGTGCAGTTTATCCTTTGAAAACTGATAGTTCTGCCGCCGGTCATTTCATTATCCCTTTTTCAAAAAACTTAAGTATTTTGCACTTCCTTTTTTACAAAACAACTAAATCACCCGACATGAGATACATCAGTTTTATAGCATCCCTGCTCTTCCTTTCAGCAGTAACAGGCTGCGGCAACGCATCATCAGAAAAAACAGCCGCCAAAACACAAGACACGGCTACTGCTGTGCAAGCAAGTATTCCGGCAACCAGCGATACAAATAGTGCTGTTACTACTACCCCGGTTACCACCAACCCAACAATGCCTGCTGTAACATCACCCACCAAAACAGTAACCGTCGGTTCGCAACAACCAGTAACTGTCAGTACTGCCG
>JANPMI010000289.1:0-27710 GCA_031422725.1 Chitinophagaceae bacterium
GCTGGCCGTACTCCGAATGGTCAGGGCCAATTTGCCTGGTCGCTTGGCGATTTGCCTGTGGGGACCGACATACGCCTGTTCTTCATCACGGGTGGCAACGTCTACCCGATGTTTTTCGGAAACCCGAGCAGCAACACAATCCGCCAAAAACACCGATTAGCATTAAAGGTTTTGGATCACTTCCTTTATAAAACTGGCTCCAGGCAAATAGTGTTGAGGCTATCATTAGCAGCATCAGCATACCAAATTTGTTCATGGTGCCTTTTACGGTCATTTCTTCACCGGTACTGATTCCTTCGAGAATAGTTCCCTGGTACATTTTTTCCTGGAGAGTGGGGTTGCTTGATTTAAATATTGACATAGTTGTTTTTTATGAGTATAAATTTAGGGAGAATTTGGAAAAACCGGCTGTTAATAATGCCAGCGGACAAAAGCCTCCATAGCTGCGTAATGTGTTAAGCCTAAATCTGCATACAGATTGGCAGTAGCTGCATTTCTTTCTTCGGCCCGCTGCCAGAATTCTCTTGAGTCGCTTCCCTGGAAGGGAACCATATCTTTTTGCGACTGGTGAATAAAAATGCCAAAACGTTTTTTTAATACCTGGTCAGGACTCATCGGTATCGCCATTTCTATTTCTTCAATATTCCATTCCTGCCAGGCGCCTTTATAAAGCCAGAGCCAGCAATCATTGATCCACTCATAATTGGGGGAGTCCCGGGCCTCCCGCCGGATACGTTTTAATGCTTCCACTACAACACTGAAGCAAACGATATGAGTGCCATGAGGGTCAGCAAAATCACCGGCACAAAATACCTGTTGCGGTTTTATGTTGCGAAGCAGTTCAACCGTTACTTTAATATCTTTTTCACTAATTGGTTTTTTCTCAATCGTTCCCGTTTCATAAAAAGGAAGGTTTTGAAAATGGATATTCTCATCGGGAATACCCACATAACGACAGGTAGCTTTTGCTTCACCTCTTCTTATTAATCCTTTGATCGAACGTATGGTTGGTGTATCAACCTGGTTAGATTTTTTGCGGGCTAAAAATTTTCTTGCATTGTCTAATATTTTACCAGACTTACTGGTATCTATGCCTGCTATTTCTTCAAAGCCTACGGCAAAGTCAAGAAACCGGGTTACAAATTCATCCGTTACGGCAATGTTACCACTGGTTTGATAGCCAATGTGAACATCATGTCCCTGGTCATGCAATCGCTGAAAAGTGCCGCCCATGCTGATAATATCATCATCCGGGTGAGGGGAGAAGATGATAATTTTTTTTGGATAAGGTGATGAACGTTCCGGATGGGCAGGGATATTTGCATTGGGTTTTCCACCCGGCCAGCCGGTGATAGAATCCCGCAGCAAATAATATACCTGCAGGTTTATTTCATACGCATCACCTTTCTCTACTAATAAATCACTGAGTCCATATTCATTATAGTCCGTGTTGGTTAAACTAAGCACCGGCTTTTTTAATTTCAATGCCATGTTCACTACGGCTTTCTTAATCATCTTCGGCATCCAGTCGCAATCGCCGGTGAGCCAGGGAGATTTATTCCTGGTGAGTTCAGACGCAGCGGTTTCATCCAATACAAATGTTATGTCATCATGATTTTGCAGCAGCGAAGCAGGCACTTGTTCGCTGTCATCATCTTCCACCGCTTTTTTTATAACGGTTGCTTTGGAACTACCCCAGGCCATCAAAATTATTTTTTTTGATTCCAGGATATTACTGATACCCATTGTGATGGCAAGCCGTGGTACCTGGGAAATATTGGCGAACTCGTAAGCATTGGCTATACGGGTGGAGTTGTCTAATGTTATCAATCTTGTTTTGGAATGAATACCGGAACCCGGTTCATTAAAACCAATATGACCGTTATTACCAATGCCGAGAATTTGTAAATCAATACCGCCTGCATCTTTAATCATTTTTTCATACTGGCGGCAATGCTCTTTAATGTCTTCTTTTTTTATTTCACCATTTGGGATATGAATATTTTTCGGGTTGATGTCAATATGGTCGAACAAATTTGTCCGCATAAAACGGTTGTAGCTCTGCAGGGCATTATTATCAACCGGGTAATATTCATCAAGATTGAAAGTGATAACATTTTTAAAACTCAGTTTCTCTTCTTTGTGCATCCGCACCAGTTCAGCATATAAAGACTTTGGCGTGGAGCCTGTCGCTAAACCTAATACACACTTTTCTTTTTTCGTTTGCTTTTCCCGGATAAAATCAGCGACCTGGCGGGCAACAAAGTCAGCACCATCTTTTGGGGAAGGGAAGATCTTTACGGGTATTTTTTCAAAACTGTCGGAAAGGTCAATCGGGGCAGCTTGTTTAGCCATTTAGTTGGTTTGAATGGTAAAGATAAAAAATTTAAGCCGAAGGTTTGTGCTGGATTTTGCGGGGCAATGCCTGTTTTTCACCGCAGAGAAGGGGAGACGCTAAGTTGATGCTTCAATGTATTTCTCTATGCCTTGCATCTCTGCGGCTATCCTTAATTCACTTCAATCTCATCCACAAACAACCATGCTTTATTACCAGCTCCTGCATTTCCTTCAGCAATGGTGCCATGGTTTTTCACCAGCACTTTTACATAACGTACAGTTGCAGCATTAAAAACAATATTCATTAATCCATTGCCTGTTGTACTTTTTGATTGAATGAAATCAGTTGTAGTACCTAATGAAGTAAATATTGTTCCATCTGCCGAGCCAAATACTTCGGCGGAACGGGGCTGCCATATCCAGCTTGTTTGCCGGGAGAGTGAATGAATGATTACTGAACTAATGGATTGTGAGCTGCCCAAGTCAATTACTGCTTCACAATCTGTTCCATTGAAGCCGAGAAACTCTTTTGTTCTGGCAAAGCCCTTTTCATTTTGTACGCCGTTTACTAAAGTGAATGCACCGTCACCCGAATAAGTTTTGGATGCTTCGTTGGTTAAAATTATTTTTTTGCCGGTGGCTTTGTTAAATAAGAATTTCTGTGAGATACTGCTTTGCTGTTTTTTATCAGAAGTGTACAGATTTGCAACATATTTTCCTGAGTTCTTAATGGCGATTGGTTTTGTATAATCAATGAACGGGGATATTTCATTAAAGTAGTCAATACGGGAATCTTTTATTTTGCTGTCAAGTTTCCATGCAACACCATCATAATTATCAGTTGGTAACACGGTTGCTTTCAAATCAAAATATGCCTTACTATAATTCGCCTTCCACAAATCATATCTTTTAAACTGCACCTGCAAACGCTTCTCAAAATCACTCCAATCCTTTTTCTCTTTTGGGCTCCACAACACTTCACTCAATGCTGCTATCCGGGGAAACAACATGTACTCAACCTTCTTGGTGTTCTTCATGTACTCCGTCCACATATTGGCCTGTGCCCCCAGAACATGTTTGGCCTGCTCCTCATTTAATTCTTTGGGTACAGGTTCATAAGCATACACTTTTTCAATCGGGTTGTAGCCGCCGATGGTAACAGAATCTTCATTTTCACTTTGTGTATGGTCAAAATAAACAGGATTGCCGGGTGTCATTATCACATCATGGTTTTGCTTGGCTGCTTCAATGCCCCCGGCTTCACCTCTCCAACTCATCACTACAGCATTGGGAGCAAGACCACCTTCCAATATTTCATCCCAGCCAATCATCGTCTTGCCTTTGCTGTTGAGGTATTTTTCTATACGCTGTACAAAATAACTCTGTAACTCATGTTCATCTTTCAGGTTATTATCGGTCATTCTTTTTTGACAATCAGGACATTTCTTCCAATGCTCCTTCGGGCATTCATCTGCACCGATATGAAAATATTTTGAAGGAAATAAAGTTATTACCTCATCAATTACATGTTGAAGAAAAGTGAATGTTGAATCATTACCGGCACAGAATACATCATCAAACACTCCCCATGTTTCCTGCACCAATTTTATTTTTCCTCCTTTTTGCTCTGCCATACTTTTTTTTGAGATCATATTGGCGGGAATAGCAGTAGGTTTTTCCGGAAAACAACTCAGCCATGGATAGGAAGCAATAGCCGCCGATGAATGTCCCGGCATTTCAATCTCGGGTACCACATCAATAAATCTATCCTGCGCATACCTGACTACTTCTTTTATCTCTGCCTGTGTATAAAATCCACCGTATTTAATATTATCATTTCCATTACCCGGGTAGCGGCCAATGATGGTGCCGTTTCTCCAGCCGCCAACAGAAGTAAGTTTAGGATATTTTTTTATTTCTATCCGCCAGCCCTGGTCTTCGGTCAGGTGCCAGTGAAAAGTATTCAGTTTATGATAAGCGAGGTAGTCTATATATTTTTTTATAAAAGAAACGGGGAAGAAATGACGGCCAACATCAAGATGGAGGCCACGATAATTAAACCGGGCATGATCAAATATTTCCACAAAAGGAATTTCTCTTTTACTCCCTTTATCTACAGGTATTAATTGAAAAAAAGTCTGCATCGCATGAAAAGAAGGTTCTGAAAAATTACTGGTAATAATAACTCCGTTTTTATTTACTTCCAGTTTATAAGCAGGTTTGCCTGAAGTCGGCATTCGTCGCATTTCAAAAGAAATGTCAGCTTTCTTTCCTTTAGCTGCTTCCGTTACAGTGATGCCATATAGTTTTTTCATTTCATCTTTGAAATAACTGAACAGGGGTTTCCAATCCTGTTGTGGCAAGCTGGAAGAAACGGTCATGTTATTTTTCAATAAAAAAACTCCTTCCTGCTGTTTTATTTCCAGGGGATAGGGAATAAGGCTCAGCGGTTTTTGCTGGGCTGTTGTAATTACCGGAAAAAGGAGAATTGAAAATAAACCAATAACTAACCGCATAGAAGTGATTTTTTATCTGATGATTGGTAAATAAATAGTTGAAGGATTTGCACTGTCATGATAAATACGAATCGTTGCTTTCTTAAAATCAGCTTCATTGGCCTCATAAATATTCATAAATTGCTGCGGGTTTCTGTCAGCTAAGGGAAACCAACTGCTTTGTACCTGTATCATCAGCCGGTGACCTTTTTTGAAAGTATGTGCCACATCCGGCAATTCAAATTTCACGGTTTCAATCTTACCCGGTTTGAAAGGGGATGGTGTTTCAAAGCTGTTACGAAACTTTCCCCGCATAATTTCTCCACGAACCAGCATCTGGTAACCTTCCATCGGGTAGGAGCCACCAGCAATGCGGCTTGCAGATTGTACCGAACCTGGATATTTAAAATCATCCGGAAATACATCAATCACTTTCACTACAAAATCTGCATCTGTTCCGGTTATGCTCACTTTCAGGTTGGCAATAACAGGCCCGGCAAGTGTAAGGTCTTCATCTAACGGAAAGGTTTTAAAAGTTAGTACATCGGGCCTTCTTGATGCAAACCGCTGGTCATCGGTCATGTATTCTCTTGTTCTTCTGAAATGAACATCTTCGGTATATGGAACAGGATGTGCCGGATCGCTTATATATTCAGAAAAGCCTCCGCTGGTTGGCTGCAATACCCAGGCTAATGCCCCGTTTGCTGCAAAGTAAATGTCCCTTGGTCGTGTTTCTTTGGGCGGCCACTGATCTAATTTTCTCCATTGATTTTCGCCGGTAAAGAAAATAGTGGCCTCGGATATTTGAGGATTGCCACCTTTTCCTTTCAGGTGATAATTAAAGAACGGTATCTCAACATTATTCTGATACCATTGCGAAGTGTTGCTGCTGAATTTTGCATTGCCTAATTGTGTACCATCATTGCCGGCCCACTGACCATGCGACCAGGGCCCTATCACTATTTTATTGCTGGCAGATGGGTTTTGCTTTTCTATCGCTTTGTATAAATTCCATGCACCCCAGCAATCCTCTGCATCAAACAAACCACCTACTACCAGCATGGCAGGTTTGATATGGTGCATTGCCCTGCGGGCATCTCTTGCCTTCCACCAATCATCATAATTGGGATGTGCATAGAGGTCTTTCCAGAATTGCACACTGTCCTTCATGTGTTGCATTAGTTCTGGCAATGTGTTTTCTAAATAAAATTTATAATTATCCCGTATGGGAAAAGTAAAACCGGGAGAGCCAACTGTGGTTGGTTCTGGTCTTGGTTTACCAAAACCTGAATAGAAACTAAAACCATCCATTTGAAAAAATGCTCCGTTATGATGAAAATCATCGCCCATAAACCAATCGGTAACCGGCGCCTGCGGACTCACTGCTTTTAATGCCGGGTGATTACTGGCAGCAGCCATCGTTGCATAAAAACCGGGATACGAAATACCGAATATGCCAACATTGCCATTGTTATTGGAAATATTTTTTACTATCCAGTCAATTGCATCATAGGTATCGCTGGCTTCATCAATTTCGATGCCTGTCTTATTTTTATTAAATGGACGAACATCTATAAACTCACCCTCACTCATCCACCTGCCTCTTACATCCTGCACTACCATGATATAATTCTCTCTTGCATAATATTTCCAGTGGCCGCCCCAGAGCCGGGAAGAAAAATTGTTGCCATACGGCGCACAGGAATAAGGTGTTCGCATCATTAGTATCGGGTGTTTTTCACTTTTGTCATTGGGAATGTAAATGGCCGTAAACAATTTAATGCCATCCCGCATGGGAATGTATTGTTCCAGTTTGGTATAGTTATCTTTTATCCACGCAGAATCCTGTTCATTTTGTGCAGTTACAACTGATGCAAAAAGAACAAGCAGTAAAGAAAGTAGTGTTTTTTTCATGTAAGTTACTTTGAAGCTTTAAATTTACTGATTCTTTAATCACTCTTTACTATTTATGCAACCCAATGTTGATGTAATAACCAGGTTTTATACCGCTTTTCAAAAGCTGGACTACCAGGCTATGAACAGCTGTTACAGGGATGATATAGTATTTAACGACCCGGCTTTCGGCTTGCTTCGTGGTGATGAGGCAAAAGCCATGTGGGAAATGCTTTGTAAGAATGCAAAAGATTTCTCATTGACATTTTCCAACATACAATTATTAGATGAAGAATATGCTACCTGCAACTGGGTGGCTACTTATACTTTTTCCAAAACCGGCAGAAAGGTGATCAACAATATTAAAGCTTTCATGAAATTACAGAACGGAAAAATTATTGAACACAGCGATGGATTTAAGCTTAGCAGATGGGCGGCACAGGCTCTTGGTTTTAAAGGAGTGTTGTTAGGCTGGACAGGATTTATGAAAAGAAAGATTCAGCAAAATGCGAGAAAGAATCTTATTGCCTTTATAGAAAAGAAAAATGCCAGCCTGGGCTGACATTTTTCATACGTTTTACACAGGTAAATATGTTAGTCTTCCAATACCCCAAACTTTCCTGCACTCACATCTCTGATAGCCTGTTGCAACTCATCCTGAGTATTCATTAAGAAGGGGCCGTATTGTGCAATGGGTTCATCAATCGGCTCGCCGGATAAAACAAGTAGTATACTATCTTCATTAGCTTCAATAGAAATCAGCTCACCGTCATTTTTGAATAATGCAAAATGGTCTGTTCCTGCTTTTTCACTGTTTATCGTTGCACTTCCTTCTATAACTAATATTCCGGTGTTATAAGAAGAAGGAAAACTTAATTCAAGGTTTGCACTTTTTTTCAATTTTGTATTGTAAACATGCACCGGCGTAAAAGTAGAAGCAGGGCCTTTAGTACCTTTATATTCTCCGGAAACTACTTCTATCACTCCTTTATCTTCTGGTAAAATGTGTTTGCCGATCATGCCATTGGTAATCTCCTGGTATTTCGGTTTTGTCTTTTTATATTTCGCCGGAAGGTTTACCCACAGTTGCACCATCTGGAATAAGCCACCTGTTTTGCTGAATTCTTTTTCATGATATTCTTTATGCAATAAACCAGCACCGGCTGTCATCCATTGTACATCACCTTCGCCAATAACGCCGCTGTTACCTGCACTGTCGTGATGGGCTATCTTACCATGATAGGCTATCGTCACCGTTTCAAAACCAGCATGCGGATGAACACCCACACCTCTGGGTTCATCGGACGGCGAAAATTCAATCTTTGAACCGTAGTCCATCATAAAAAAAGGGCTCATTCTTTTTTTATCAATCATTCCTCCCGGAAAAAATCCATGCACCCGGAAACCATCGCCAACCATATGTGGAGGGGGTGGTGCTATTATTGCTTCGATTGATTTTTTGACACTCATAATAAATTCCTTTTATTTTAATTAAACAACTACTTTATCTTCTACTACTTTTTCTGCAAGCCACAAAAACTCAGTTACAAAATTATGGACACTGTTCTGAAAACTTTCATCAAGTAAATCACCATCAGGGCTGAATTTTTTGTCAACGGCCGTAACAACCAGCATATACGGTGATGCGATTCCCATCAATGCGGGTACCAGGAGTAATAATTGCTGTGATGCCCTCATCCCACCCATACCCCCGGGTGATGCAGTAACAATTCCAAAAGGTTTATGGTGTCTTTTCGGAAAATGGTCGAGCAGATTTTTCATAGCGGGGGAATAACTCCCGTTATATTCAGGCGTTACTAATATATAGGCATCAGCATTGACTATTCTTTCAGCAAGCGGTTGAAATTCTACCGGTGCTTTATCCACAGATGACCAAACAGATTGAATAGGCGGAACATTCCACTCTTTCATATCAATTATGTCCACTTCATGACTTGTATTTTGGGAAAACCAGTTTTTAAGGTGTAAGGCCACACGATGCGTTACACTGCTTATTCTTGGGCTTCCGGAGATGATTTCTATTTTCATTTTTTGTTAATTTATGGCACAAAGATATATAATCAATGTTTAAACATCAAATTTTATTTCTTACTGGCTTGTTAATCATTTTTGACAGTAATTGTAACTGAAACGACTAATTTCGAACAGCTTAAAAACTAAACAATGGTAAACAGGAGAAAGTTTATTCAGGCCTCAGCTTTTACCGGATTCGCAAGTTTGTTGGCGAAAGGGATATGGTCAATGGCCGAAACAGCAACCGTGAAAGGAAAACCAGTTGTTATTTCCACCTGGGATGCGGGTCTGAGGGCCAATAAAGCTGCATGGGACATATTGAGCAAAGGGGGCAGGGCATTGGATGCGGTGGAAAAAGGAGTGATGGTGACAGAATCAGAACAGAATTGTTGTGTTGGTTTGGGTGCCAATCCCGACCGTGACGGATTTGTAACTCTCGATGCCTGCATCATGGATGAGTTTTCAAACTGTGGCAGCGTTGCTTTTTTAGAAAGAATAAAGCATCCTGTTTCCGTTGCAAGAAGAGTGATGGAGAAAACACCACATGTAATGTTAGTCGGCAGCGGCGCACAACAGTTTGCTGTTGCGGAAGGATTTCCTTTGGAAGAACAAAAGCTTTCCGATGAAGCACAAAAGAATTATGAAAACTGGCTGAAGAAATCTGAATACAAACCACCTGCAATAAATATAGAAAGCAAAAAGGACCATGGGCCATTTGCTCCCAACAAATTAGAAAATGGTGAATGGAACCATGATACGATTGGTATGGTGGCGATGGATACCAATGGCAACCTGAGCGGCAGTTGCACCACCAGCGGTGCCGGATTTAAAATGCGGGGACGTTTGGGTGATTCACCAATAATTGGCGCCGGTCTGTTTATTGATAATGAGGTAGGGGCTTGCACTGCTACGGGACAAGGAGAAGATGTAATAAGAGTTGCCGGTTCTCATTCAGTGGTTGAATTAATGCGACAAGGATTATCTCCCGAAGCCGCCTGTAAAAAAATAATTGAAAGGATTATAAAAATAAAAGGGGGGAAGGCGAAAGATATACAAGTAGCTTTCCTGGCGGTGAATAAAAAAGGACAGGTGGGAGCATTTGCTATTCATAAAGGGTTTAGGTATGCGATTAAGACAAATGAGGTGGAGAAAATGGTTCCTGCAAAATTTATAATGGAATAAGATAATGGGAGAAAAGGAATATATAATAGAAATCGCCACATCAGATTTTGCAACCACCAAATCAGCTGTGGAAGGGGGTGCAGACAGGATAGAACTATGCGCCAACCTTACTGAAGGTGGAACGACCCCCTCTTTTGGAACTATTAAACATTGCCGTGAAGTATTCACTGTTTCCCTGTATCCAATCATCCGGCCGAGGGGCGGTGATTTTTTATATACTAAAGATGAGTTTGAAATAATGCTGCAGGATGTGAAGCTATGCAGGCAATTGGGTTGTGATGGGATAGTGATTGGCTTATTAAATATGGACGGAACGATTGATATAGTAAGAACATCGGCTTTGATAGAAGCCGCTTATCCCCTGGGCGTTACTTTTCACCGGGCATTTGACCGATGTAAAGAACCTTTTGAAGCATTGGAGCAATTAATTGAAATTGGTTGTGAAAGAATACTGACCTCAGGACAAAAGCCTTCTGTGGTGGGTGGAGTTGAGTTAGTAGCTGAATTAAATAAAAAAGCGTATGAAAGAATTATCATCATGCCCGGTAGCGGTGTACGAAAAGAAAATATTAAAATGTTGGCGGAGAAAACGGGTTGTATGGAGTTTCATTCTTCCTTGAGAGGGAAGGAGAAGAGTAAGATGGGGTTTGTGCATCCGGGGTTTAAGGATTCGGGAGAGAGTTATATGAATAATGCGATAAGCCCCAATGAAGTCAGTGCTTTACGAAATTCATTATTATAATGTTATAATTATATTTTCACCCCCTTCATATATTCCGCATCCACCTTTACTGCTTCAAGCGGTGTGCCATTCGGATAAGCTTCCTGCTCTGCAATAAAATATTCCATGCCATTGGCTTTGGCAGTTTTTAAAATTTTAGGGAAATCAATAACGCCAGTACCTACGTCAACGGAATTTTTTCCATTGTCTTCAACAGGTGTTTTGCTTCTGTCTTTAATATGGCAAAGCCTGAAACGATTGGGATATTTCTTAAACCATGCTTCGGGGTCTTGCCCGGCAGTCACCACCCAATAAATATCCATTTCGTAGTCCACCAATGCCGGTTCCGTATTATTCATTAAAACATCCTGTGCAAACTGTCCTTCCAGCGGCCGGAAAGTGTAATCATGATTATGAAAAGCAAAACGAAGTCCGTTCTTTTTACACAGTTCCCCTTTCTTATTAAAATCATCTGCCATCTTTTTATAATCATCAATTGTTTTATCCGGGCCTTCCCATGCCAGGATCAGGTATTTCATACCAATTTCCGCAGCGTCAGCTATTTTCTTTTCAAAATCTTTATCATTTCCATAATGAGATGCATGCATCGTCATACCGATGTCTGTAATATAATTTTTAAATTCCGTGTTTTTCATTCCCCAAAAAATCCCCTGCTGGCCTTCAAAACTTTCCACATGTGAATACCCAAAGGATGCCACTTGTTTCAATACTCCTTTAGGATCTTTGGGTAAGTCATCCCGCAGTGTCCATAACTGCAGACCGAAAGATTTTATTTTTTCGCCGCTTTCGTTGCAGGTAGATAATAAGGATAAACCCGTCATAGAACTTAGTGCAAAACCTGCGGTAGCACCACCAGTTATCTTTATAAATTTTCTGCGATTATGCTGCATTGTTTATTGTTTAGTCAGTGTAACGAATTTTACTCAGCCCATGCTTTATCACCTTTCGCATATGGCATTGCTCCATCATACCGGCCTGGTACAGCCACATGGCGTAAGGTTTCTTTCATCCCGGTTTTGGAAGTAAAGAAACCCAACAATGTCAGTTGTTTCATCATCGTATAGTAGTGAGTAGGCGCACCTACAAATTCTTTCTGATCTTTCCAGGAGATAGTGCTGTTTTTTTGTTCATGTGCTTCCCGGAGAGGTTTATCTTCTTCATCCCGTTTTTTATTATGCGCCTGAGCTTCTTTTTCCAGGCTAACTAAAAAATCATGCCGCAGTTGAGGAGTACATTCAATAAATGATTTGCTGTTTGCTTTTTTACAGGCCTCTTCGAAGTCTGTAATTCCCTTGTTGAATACTGCCTGCTCTTTTTCCGTATAGCAATCCTTCACCATTATTTTCATAAACTCACCCACCTGTGCAGCTTTGGCACCCGGTGAGGCGGTGGCAGGAATAATGGTTTCACCTACTTCATCCAGCAAGGCAATATTGGAGGCTGTAAAACCAACATCGGTTTTAGCTCCTGTTTTACACCCGGTTAAAAAAACTTCTCCACCCACTACTACACCTCCGGTGAGCAGGGCTATCATTTTTAAAAGTTCTCTTCTATCCATGTTATTTGTTTTGTTTCTGGCAAAGCAAAGAATCCGCACTGCCAAAAGATTTTTAATTAATGCTGAGTAAAGAACAGAACCCTGAAGAGTGCGACGCAACGAAAGCTGATAGTAGCACTGCTGCCTGGTTACAAATTACCTTTCTTCAATTCATTCACGGCAAATTCAGCAGCCCTTGCTGTCAATGCCATATAAGTTAATGATGGGTTCACACAACTTGCACTCGTCATGCAGGCGCCGTCAGTTACAAACACATTCGGCGCATCCCATACCTGGTTGTTGCCATTGAGTACAGAAGTTTTCGGGTCACGACCCATACGGGCAGTACCCATTTCGTGTATGCCCATGCCCACCGTGTAGCCCCAATCATAAGTCTGTACATTTTTTACACCAGATGCTTCCAGCATCTCTTTGGCATCGTTCGCCATATCAACCCTCATCTTTTTTTCGTTTTCTTTCATCTCCACATCAAATGAAAGAACGGGTAAACCCCATTTGTCTTTGGTGTTTTTATCAAGAGTAATTTTATTACTATGGTCAGGCAGCATTTCACCAAAACCAAGAAAGTTAATATTCCAATTGTCATTAGGAACACTCATTGCATCTTTTAAAGCTGCTCCCAGGGTAAATTCGGCCACTTCCACACCACGGCCACGACCGGCACCACCCTGGTAGCCGAAGCCCCGTAGATAATCTCTTTTATCATTATAAATATTTCTGAACCGGGGAACATAGATGCCTGTTGGCCTGCGGCCATAATCATACTTATCACTAAATCCTTCCACTATACCCTGTGCGCCGGTGCGGAAATGATGGTCCATCACATTATGTCCCAACTCACCACTGCTGCTGCCCAATCCATCAGGCCAGATATCAGTAGCAGAATTCATCAGCACCCAACTGGAATTTAATGCAGAGGCACAAACAAAAACAATTTTTGATTTGAATTCATAGGTCTGGTTGGTATCGGCATCTAATATTTCTACACCCGTTGCTTTTTTCTTGTCTTTGTCGTACAAAATTTTTGTAACAATAGAAAAAGGACGAAGTGTAAGGTTACCCGTTTTCATAGCTGCCGGCAGTGTCGAAGACTGCGTACTGAAATAGGCGCCAAACGGACAACCCCTCCAGCAACGGTCACGGTATTGACAATTAGTTCTTGCCTGAAGCGGCTCGGTGATATTGGCGCTGCGGCCTATTATTAAATGCCTGGCTCCTTTGTAATATTCTTCCATTCTTTTCTTCACCTCTTTCTCTGCACAGTTCAATTCCATGGCCGGCATAAAATCACCATCAGGTAAAACATCCAATCCATCTTTACTTCCCTGTATGCCCGCAAATTTTTCTGCATAGCTGTACCAGGGTGCAATATCATCATAACGGATGGGCCAGTCCACAGCAACCCCTTCTTTTTCATTGGCTTCAAAGTCCCATTTATTCCAGCGGTAACTCTGGCGGCCCCACATCAGTGAACGACCACCTACATGATAGCCACGAAACCAGTCAAAACGTTTTACTTCGGTGTAGGGACTTTCTTTATCCTTTACCCAATAGTCCAGCACCACTTCATTCAGCGGATAATCTCTTTTAAGAACGGGATAGTCCTGTATCATTTGCTGTGTCCTTCCACCACGGTGAGGAAACTCCCAGGTGTCTTTGGTAGCATTCACATAGTCTTTTATATGCTCGATGTTGCGGCCCCGTTCGAGCATCAATACTTTCAGACCTTTTTCTGTTAACTCTTTGGCAGCCCAGCCACCGCTGATGCCGGAGCCAACTACAATTGCGTCGTAAACATTATCAGCCATAACTTAAGTTTGATTTTTTAAAAATTATTGTTCCAACTTTTATACTGAGCAAAGTCGAAGTATTCATAGCATCGTCCCTTGCAATCTTTGATTTGTTCTATTTTTTTCTTTCAGCGAAAAAGAAAAATAGAATCACTATTTATCGTTCGGTTCTTTGTGCATCTTTTATTGAACCCCTCCGGGGTTCGATAAAAACCTTTTCATTTTGCTCCGGGTTTCACCCGGAGCTATCAACATTTTACCCCTTCGGGGTAAGTATTAAGCAATTAGTTTTCTCATTCCTATTTTGCTAAATCCAATTCAAGTAACTGTTTGACCTAAGTCTCCCTCCTGAGCCTGTCGAAGGATAGGGGGCAGGGTTTTACACATCACAAATCTTCACCGCTTTTTTCAATGCTCCTATCTTATCTGTCTTTTCCTTTCCTGTCGGGATGAACTCCTGCGCCACATATCCTTTGTATCCTGTTGCCAATATTGCTTTCATAATGGCCGGATAAAATAATTCCTGGCTTTCATCTATTTCATTTCTGCCCGGCACACCAGCCGTATGATAATGACCAAAGTACTGGTAATTATCTTTTATTGTATGTATCACATCTCCTTCGTTTATCTGCATGTGATAAATATCATAGAGCAACTTAAAATTAGGCGAACCAATTTGTTTACATAATTCTACTCCCCATGCACTTTTGTCGCACATATAATCTTTATGATCCACCTTACTGTTGAATAATTCCATTTGAATGATAATGCCTTTCTGTTCGGCAAGGCTCATTACCTGTTTCAATCCTTCTGCACAGTTTTTCATACCTGTTTCATCATCCATGCCGTTTCGGTTGCCGCTAAAGCAAATTAAATTTTTATAGCCGGCTTTAGCCACTAATTCTATGTGGTCAGTATAATTTTTAATAAGAGTGGAGTGAAGTTGTTTGTCATTCCATCCTTTCACCAAACTTATTTCAGCGCCATTGCACATGGATGAATCAACGCCATGCATCTTGAGTGCAGGCCAACCCTTAGGCCCGATTAAATCAATAGCAGCAAAGCCAGTTTTTTTTACTAAGGCACACAATTCTTCCAGCGAAAGAAAAGAATACGTCCATTGACAAACAGAATGATTAATATTTCCTTTTAGTGCCGCTGATTGTTCTGTTTCAAACATAGTCGCAGATAATTTACCTGCTACCGCCAGCCCGGCAGCACTGCTAACCAATGCTTTTAATGCTTTCCTTCTTTCCATATCAGACTGCCACTAATTTTTTCTTATCGTTTTTAAATAACACAAAGAACATCAATGCCACACCAGCGGCAAACAAGGCCGGAAATATCCAGATGGCTTTCCAGTCATGCATGGTTTCACCCATTTTATGTTTGTCAACATAAATACCGGCTACATAGAAGCCGATATACATACCAATACCATATGTAGCAAGTGTTATTAATCCCTGTGCCGAAGAACGAACCCGGGGTCCGGCTTTGTAGTCTGTATAAATTTGCCCGGTAACAAAAAAGAAATCGTAACAAATGCCATGGAGAATGATTCCAAGATACAGCATCCAGATATTAGGACCCGTATCCCCGTAAGCAAAGAGGGCATACCGGATTATCCATGCCAGCATACCAATCAATAGCATTTGTTTGGTGCCAAACCGGGCAAAGAAAAAAGGCATCAGGAAAAGAAAAACTGTTTCTGCAATCTGCCCCATTGTCATTTTAGCTGCTGCTTTTGCCATGCCGGCTTCATTCAAAAAAACATTGGCCTGCCCGTAATAAAATGCAAGTGGTATACAAATTAAGATGGAGGCAATAAAAAAGATAAGATAATTTTTATCTTTTAAAATTTTAAGAGCATCCAATCCAAGTACTTCCGATACAGAAACTTTCTGGCCGGCTTTAGGTGGCGGGGTATCCGGCAAAAAGAAACAATAAATACCAAAGAAAACTGATACAATAGCCGAAACTTTAAAAGTGACGTTTAGTGTATCCGGGTTTTTTTCCCAAGCCATCCAGCCAATGATAAGGCCCGCCGCTATCCAACCGATAGTCCCCCACATTCTTATCAAAGAAAACTCTTTTTCAGGACTGGAAATTTGCTTTAAAGAAATAGAATTTACCAATGCCAGGGTAGGCATATATATTATCATGTAAATGATTAACAGGCTGTAAAACGAACCAAAACTATCCTGGGATGAAATATAATAGAGAACTCCTGCACCGAGAATGTGCAATACGCCTAAAATTTTCTGTGCAGCAAAAAATTTGTCTGCAATCATCCCGACAATAAAAGGGGCAATAATGGCTCCAAGAGATTGAGTGCCGTAGGCCAGTCCTGTTTGTCCGCCAGTGGCACCGATATTACCTTTAATCAGGTAAGTGCCCATGGTTACGAACCAGATGCCCCAGATAAAGAAGTTTAAAAACATCATGGTGGATAGCTGGACCCTGGTAGTTAATTTCATAAGCAAGCCTGTTTATTTAAGCGTAAATTTTGAAAATCAATCGTTGAAAAACTAAATGTACTATTTTTAAACATAGCTTTATGTAGGAGCTACACATTTTTAAATCACCAGATATTAACTTCAAACGTTTGCGATGATAACCAGAAAATTGAGAATGGGAATGATTGGCGGAGGTAAAGATGCTTTTATCGGTGCTGTCCACCGTCTCGCCTTGAATATGGACGGACAAATAGAATTGGTGGCCGGGGCATTAAGTGTAAACCCGGAAGTGGCTCTTGATTCGGGTCAAAGCTTATACCTTGATGGAGACCGCATCTACACTGATTATAAAATTATGCTGGAGAAAGAGGCAGCTATGCCTGCTGATAAAAGACTTGACTTTATAACCATCGTCACTCCCAACTTTGTTCATTTTGAACCCGCCATGCTGGCATTAGATAAAGGATTTAATGTAGTAATTGAGAAACCCATTACTTTTTCATTAGAGCAGGCAAAACAATTAAAAGAAAAATTAACAGCTACAGGTCTTAGTTTGTTATTATGCCACACCTACACCGGTTACCCGATGGTGAAACAGGCAAAACAATTTTTGAAATCAGGGGCATTGGGAAAAATCAGGAAAGTGTTTGTAGAATATCCACAGGGGTGGTTAAGTACTTTTCTGGAAAAAACCGGACAAGCACAAGCCTCATGGCGAACAGATCCAAAAAAAAGTGGTGCAGCCGGTTCTATGGGAGACATAGGTACTCATGCTTTTAATATTGCAGAGTATGTAACGGGTTTGGAGGTAACGGAAATGTGTGCCCAGTTAAATATTGTAGTAGAAGGAAGAATGCTGGATGATGATGGAGCCGTATTATTAAAATTTAATAGTGGTGCTTCTGGTGTGCTGATGGCAACACAGGTAGCAGCCGGTGAAGAGAACAATATTAAAATAAGAGTGTACGGCGAAAAAGGCGGATTAGAATGGAAACAAGAAGATGCAAATACTTTATTGGTAAAATGGCTTGATAAGCCCACCGAAATTTATAGGGCAGGTTCCGGCTATCTAAATTCTTTTGCCAGTCATAATTGCCGCACACCGGCAGGCCACCCGGAAGGTTACCTGGAGGCATTTGCCAATCTATATAGAAATTTTGCTTTAACACTGAAAGCAAGAATTAATAAGGAACAACTAAAAGATGAGTGGCTTGATTTTCCTTCTGTAGATGAGGGCATAAGAGGCATGGCCTTTATAGAAAATGTAGTGAAGAGTGGACAAAGTAGTGAGAAGTGGATCAAGTTTGAGATATAAATATTCAATGCTCAATATTCAATAATAAATGTTCAATGAGAACCATCAAAGGCCCCGGAATTTTTCTCGCCCAGTTTGCTGGTGAGGCAGCACCATTTAATAATCTGAAATCAATTTGCCTGTGGGCAGAAGCTTTAGGATTTAAAGGGGTTCAAATTCCCACCCTTGACACAAAGTTTATTGATTTGCAAAAAGCAGCGGAAAGTAAAACCTATGCTGATGAAATAAAAAGTATCGTTAATGATTGCGGACTTGAGATTACAGAGCTATCTACTCATATGCAGGGACAAATGGTAGCGGTAAATCCTGCCTTTGATATAATGTGGGATGGTTTTGCACCGGAACAGGTACGGGGAAATAATACTGCAAGAACGAAATGGGCAGTACAGCAATTAAAATATGCGGCAAAAGCGTCTCAGCATCTTGGCTTAAATGCACATGCCACTTTTAGCGGCTCATTATTATGGCATCTCTTTCATCCCTGGCCGCAGCGGCCTGCCGGACTGATAGAAGAAGGATTTAAAGAATTAGCAAAACGGTGGCTCCCCATTCTTAATTACTTTGATGAATGTGGTGTGGATGTTTGTTATGAAATCCATCCGGGAGAAGATTTGTTTGATGGTATTACCTATGAAATGTTTTTAAAAGAAGTAAATAATCATCCAAGGGCTTGTTTGCTATACGACCCATCTCATTTTGTATTACAGCAATTAGATTATATCCAGTACATAGATTTTTATCATGAAAGAATAAAAGCTTTTCATGTAAAAGATGCGGAGTTTAATGCTACGGGAAAACAAGGAACCTTTGGCGGCTATCAAAGCTGGATTAACAGGGCAGGCCGCTATCGCAGCCCCGGTGATGGACAGGTGGATTTTAAAAACATATTCAGTAAACTTACACAATACAATTATACTGGCTGGGCAGTAATGGAGTGGGAGTGTTGCCTTAAACATCCGGAAGACGGGGCAAGCGAAGGGGCGCAGTTTATTCAGCAGCATATTATACGGGTTACTGATAAGGCTTTTGATGATTTTGCATCGGGTGGTACCGATGAAAAAACCAACAGGCGGTTATTAGGTTTGGGCTAAACATATTTTTAGTTGTATATTTCACACATAAAATCATGCACATGAAAAAAAATATTTTATTAATGATGCTCATAGCAGTTATTGCTTCCTGTGGCGGAAAAGATGATAAGAAGGCAGAAACTGATGCTAAACCTGAAGGCGACAAAAAGGAAACAGCCGTTGATAATTCTCAAAATCCCGATTATCAAAACGGGCTTGCCCTGGTTGCTAAAAGCGATTGTCTTACCTGTCATAAAATAGATGAAGTGCTGACAGGGCCCAGTTACAGGGATGTTGCCAATAAGTATGCGGGTACATCGGATACGGTGGTAAGTTACTTAGCGGGTAAAATAATTACCGGTGGTAAAGGTGTATGGGGTGAGGTGATCATGACCCCGCATGCAGGTCTTTCACAGGCTGATGCAGAAGCAATGGCTAAATATATTCTCTTACTCAAAAAATAGAAATGATGATTAAAGTTTTCACAGCCGTTATGATAGCTGCTGTTGTATCAGGTTGTAATAATAATGCTTCTAAAAATGAAACTGATGCAGATACGGTAAAATCAAAAATAGAAATGACTGCAAATACATTAACTGAAGCACAAAAGGCAGATGGGTGGCAATTATTATTTGACGGCCAAAGCCTGAACGGCTGGCACAAATATGGCGGCCAACCCGTAGGGAGTGCCTGGAAAGTTGCTGATGGAACTTTTTATCTTGATACCACAGTGAAAGTAGATTGGCAGATAAAAGATGGCGGCGATATTGTAAGTAATGAAGAGTTTGAAAATTTCCATCTCAAACTTGAATGGAAGATTGCAAAAGATGGTAACAGCGGTATTATGTTTTATGTGCATGAGGATACAGCAAAATATAAATGGCCATGGGAAACAGCCCCGGAAATGCAGGTGCTGGATAATGAAGGTCATCCTGATGCAAAAATTCCTAAACACCGTGCCGGTGATTTGTATGATTTAATTTCCTGCTCCAAAGAAACAGTGAAGAAGTATGAAGAATGGAACCTGGCAGAAATAAAATCTGAAAACGGTAAATTAGATTTCTATCTCAATGGGGAAAATGTTGTTTCAACTACTTTGTGGGATGATAGCTGGAAAAAAATGGTAGCCGGAAGTAAGTTTGTGAAGATGCCTGATTTTGGTACTTATAAAAAAGGAAAGATTGCATTGCAGGATCATGGCAATACGGTCTGGTATAAAAATGTAATGATTAAGCGGTTATGAGACTAATAAACCGGAGAAAAAATTAATGGCGGGTCTTTCCCGCCTTTTTTTATTCAACCGTTGTAATCTTCAGCATATTAGTAGGAAGGTGCAATGGTACCGGTGTACTTCCTGTATTCACCACAATGTTTCCTGTCTTTAAAAACTTTCTTTCTTTCAGTATATCTATCTGGTCAAAAACAATATCATCAAGGCTTTCCTCTTCGTCATAGTAAAATGCCCTTACACCCCAGCTGAGTGATAACTGGTTGACCAATGAACGTTCCTTTGTAAAAATATACAAGGGGGCTTTGGGCCGGTAACTGCTGAGCATAAAGCCGGTGTAACCACTTTCTGTCATTCCGATCAGGGCATCGGCATTTACATCTTTTGCCAGCTTGCAGGCATTATAACAAATAGCATCACTTAAAAAAGAAGGGGAATGTGGCTGTGGAGCCAGTTCATCTTCCCTGTTGTAGTGATAGCCTGATTTTTCAACTTCCATTATTATTTTTCGCATTGTTTCTACCACAAGGGTAGGATGTGCACCCGCTGCAGTTTCTGCACTCAGCATTACTGCATCTGCTCCTTCTATCACTGCATTGGCAACATCTGTGATTTCGCTTCTGTTAGGTTTATTAAATTCAATCATGCTTTCCATCATCTGCGTAGCCACAATCACCGGTTTGGCACGATGCAGGCACATACGGATAATCTGTTTTTGTAATAGCGGTATTTTCTCCACTGGTAATTCAACACCCAGGTCGCCCCGGGCAATCATCACTGCATCTGATTCTACAATAATATCCCGGAGATTTTCAAGTGCTTCCGGTTTTTCAATTTTGGCAATAATTTTTGTGTTACTATTTTTTTTAACTAGTTTGCTTCGGAGACTTTCCAGGTCTTTTACACTGCGGACAAATGAAAGAGCTACCCAGTCTAATTGCTGTGCAATGATATAGTCGAGATCTATTAAATCTTTTTTGGTTAATGCAGGTAAGGAGATTTTAGTGTCGGGCAGGTTGATTCCTTTATTGGAAGAAAGTGCTCCCCCCATTGTTACTTCTACCTGCACATCATTATTCTTCAGGATTTTTTTCACTTTCACTTCCAGCTTGCCGTCATTGATGAGGATGGTGTTCCCTATTTTTACATCATCGTGCAGGTCAGGATAAGAAACATAAATCCTTTCCTTATTTCCAATTACTTTTTCATTCGTGAAAGTGAGGATATCACCTGGTTTTATTTCTATTTCACCGCCTTCTATTTCACCTACTCTTAATTTGGGACCCTGCAGATCGCCAAGAATGGCAATATTAAAAGGTTCAGTTTTATTTATTTTCCGGATGTGTTCAATAATCTTCGTTTTTGCCTCATGCGAACCGTGTGAAAAGTTCAGCCTGAATACATTTACCCCTGCCTTTACCAATTCCAGCAGTTTATCGTATGTATCGCAGGCAGGCCCAACGGTAGCAACAATTTTGGTACGATGATTTTTGTGCTCAAGTCCGGCTTCCCGGTCCATTGATTTGTGGTAGTACTTCTGTGAATGTTTAGCCATGTTCTGGTTGCAGGTTATTGGTTACTGGGTTACTTGTTTCTGGTTGCTTGTTACCGGATTGTATTTGCTTACTAAACCTTCCTATTGTTCAATAACCAGCAACTGTATTTACGATGCTAATATCTTAACGATCTTCATCCACTCTTCACTTATTTTCCCTTTGTTTTTCACAGCACTTTCAAGTGGGATATAGTGCATTTTATTGTTCTGAATGCCGACAAACACATTATATCTTTCTTCTAACAGCGATTCAACGGCATGATAGCCCATGCGGCTTGCAATTAGCCGGTCAATACAACTCGGCGAACCACCCCGCTGTATATGCCCGAGTATGCAAACCCGTATTTCAGCTTTGGGCAGTTTTTCTTTTAAAATTTTTTGTACTTCGTTGGCCCCACCAAAGCCATCTCCCTCCGCCACCACAATAAGGTTTACTAATTTTTTCCGCCGTTCTTTTTCTAACAGGGAAGCAATGATGTCTTCCATATCCGTTTTCCTTTCGGGCAGCAGAATATTTTCAGCGCCGGTGGCTATGCCGCTGTGCAGAGCAATGTATCCGGCATCCCGTCCCATTACTTCAATAATAAAAATACGGTCATGGGCATCCATGGTATCCCTGATCTTATCAATGGCTTCTACTGCCGTGTTAACTGCTGTATCAAATCCAATGGTAAAATCAGTGCCAAGAATATCTTTATCAATTGTGCCGGCAATACCTATGCAGGGTATATCAAACTCTTTGCTGAACTGAACAGCCCCACGAAAAGAGCCATCGCCTCCAATGATTACAAGTCCGTTAATACCTCTTCTTTTCAGATTTTCATAAGCTTTTTTTCTGCCTTCATATTCAAAAAAATCTTTGCAGCGGGCCGTTTTGAGCATGGTACCGCCCCGCTGTATAATATTGGCAACGGAACGGGACTCCATCCGGTAAATATCATCTTCTATTAATCCCTGGTAGCCCCGCATAATACCATGCACTTCCAGGTTATGATAAATACCAGTGCGAACGACAGCCCTGATGGCCGCATTCATCCCCGGAGCATCACCCCCGGACGTAAGAACCCCAATTTTGGTTACCTTTTTTTCCATTTCCTCTTTTAAGCCTGGCAAAAATAAGTATTTGTTTTGATTGTGTATCTATTACACACCAATGTCTGTTTGGTTTATCCAACGAATATACAGCTACGATTTTATGAGTGAATATAAACGGGAAGACCTTAAGGGCTTTTTTTATTATGTAATTGTCTGTCACCGTTCATAGGCGGGGAAAAGGCAACATTTTAGAAATGTTTGCTATCCTTGCTTTCCGGAGGGTATAAAAGATTTTAAGCTCACTTATCATCTTCAATAGCCTCTTATAAAAGAGGTGTTTTTTTGCAGATGTATTCGTTTACCTTTAGAAGCACTAAATTTATTTTATGAAAAAGGTATTTTTCTTTTTTCTTTTCTTAGCTCCATTACTCCTCACTGCTCAATTACAATATCCCGTCACAAAAAAAGGTGATGTAGTAGATGATTATCACGGCACCAAAGTGGCTGATCCCTATCGCTGGCTGGAAGATGATAACAGCGAGGAAACAAAAGCCTGGGTAACCGAACAGAATAAAGTAACACAGGATTATCTTTCCAAAATTCCTTTCCGGGATAAAGTGAAGAAGAGACTGGAAGAGTTATGGAACTATCCAAAATATTCTTCTCCTTTTAAAGAAGGTGAATACTATTACTTTTTTAAAAATGAAGGCTTACAAAACCAAAGTATTGCTTACCGTCAAAAAGGACTGAATGGCAAGCCTGAAGTTTTTATTGATCCCAACAAACTGGCTGATGACGGAACAGCAGCTCTTGCCGGCTTTAATTTTTCAAAGAACAGTAAATACCTTGCTTATTCAGTATCTCAATCCGGCAGCGACTGGCGAACAGGCTACCTGATGGATGTAAAAACAAAACAAAAAATTGCTGAAGAATTGAAGTGGCTGAAGTTTACAGGTTTTAGCTGGAAAGGAGATGATGGATTTTATTACTCCCGTTATCCGGCACCAAAAGAAGGAGAGCAGTTAAAAGGAAAAAATGAATCGCCACAAGTATATTATCATAAGATAGGAACGCAACAGTCGGCAGATGTGCTGATTTACGAAGACAAAGAACATCCCCAGCGTTTTGCAGGAGCAGGTCTTACAGAAGACGAACGTTTTCTTATCTTATCTACATCAGAAGGCACCAGCGGTGGTGAAATATGGTACAAAGATTTAAAAAATCCGGCGCAGAAAGATTTTAAATTATTAATCCCCGGGTTTGCAACAGAACCTAATGTGGTTGATAATGTTGGCGATAAATTGCTGCTGTTAACCAATGATGGGGCACCCAATTACAAACTGGTATTAGTTGATCCCAAAAACCCTGCAAAAGAAAACTGGAAAGATGTTATTGCTGAAAAGAAAGAAGTATTGCAGAATGTAAGCACTGGTGGTGGTTTTCTTTTTGCTTCTTACCTGAAAGATGCCTCAACAAAAGTGTATCAGCATAGTTATAATGGTAAATTAGTCAGGGCTATCGAATTTCCGGGTATTGGAACAGCCGGTGGTTTGGGAGGAAAGAAAAAGGATAAAGAATTCTTTTACACTTTTACTTCGTTTAATTATCCACCCACCATTTTCCGGTATGATATCACAACAGGTAAGTCTTCCATATTCAGGAAGACGGAGGCAAAATTTGATCCAACCAATTTTGAAACGAAACAATTATTTTTCACCAGTAAGGATGGAACGAAGGTTCCCATGTTTGTGACATATAAAAAAGGGCTGCAACTCGATGGTAATAATCCGGTCCTTTTATATGGATATGGAGGATTTAATATCCCGATGACACCCGGTTTCAGCATCTCCAATGCCTTCTTTATGGAGCAGGGTGGTGTGTATGCTCAGGTGAATTTGCGTGGTGGCAGTGAATACGGGGAAGACTGGCACAAGGGCGGTATGCTCCAGAACAAACAGAATGTATTTGATGATTTTATTGGTGCAGCTGAACACCTCATTAAAGAAAAATATACGAATAGCCAGAAGATTGCTATCAAAGGTGGTAGTAATGGAGGCTTACTGGTTGGTGCTGCAATGACACAACGGCCGGAT
The DNA here is from genome assembly GCA_031422725.1 of Chitinophagaceae bacterium. Taxonomy (GTDB): domain Bacteria; phylum Bacteroidota; class Bacteroidia; order Chitinophagales; family Chitinophagaceae; genus JJ008. Next base: position 24,784 of record JANPMI010000289.1, read on the forward strand.
CTTTTTAAAGTAGCTATTCCACAGGTAGGCGTAATGGATATGCTGAGATACCACAAATTCACTATCGGTTATGCCTGGGCTGTTGAGTATGGCAGCAGCGATAAAAGGGAAGATTTTGATTATTTGTATAAATATTCACCGGTGCATAACCTGAAACCTGGTGTTAGTTATCCTGCCACTATCATTACTACCGCAGATCATGATGACAGGGTAGTACCGGCTCATTCTTTCAAGTATGCAGCTACTTTACAGGCGGCACAGGCCGGAACAAGTCCAACCCTGATCCGCATTGAAAGCAAAGCAGGGCATGGAGCAGGAAAGCCTACCAGTAAAATAATTGAAGAAGCGGCTGATCTCTGGAGTTTTGCAATGTATAATTTGGGAATGCCTTTAAGAGAGCCGCTGACACCACCAGTACAAAAGAAGGCATTTTAACTATTGTATAAAATAAAAATTTAATAAGAAGCAAACAACCGTTCGCTTGCTGTTAAATATTTCGAACAGTGATTTTTATATTTGAGTGTGTAATATATTTGCACCTCAAATAGAAAATACTATGATTAAAAGCAACTATGCCTTAAAGTTATTATGCGGTTTTTTTCTCTTTTCTTTTATCGGATTAAATTCTTTTGCACAGAATACCCCGGAATCTACTACAACACAGGCTGGAAATATCCCGGAAGGAAGTATTGATGATCTGCAGGTGGTGCCTATTCGCCTCCCTGCTTTGCAGGAAGTAGGCGGTTCTCCTTTTTTTAGTACAGATTACAAGACGGCTACCGTTCAGACCAATAAAGACAAGATCGTTAAAGAAATACCTGTTAAATTCAATATCTATAGTAATGCTATAATGGTAAAGATGGATGACGGACAGGAAGTAAAGCTGGAATCCTTTAAACTTGTTTCTTATACTGAAGAAGGGGCTGATGGTGCTGTAAAACAGTACCTGTTCGAACAGGGGCTTCCGGAAGTTGATAATCATAATGAAAATTCTGTTTACCAGGTTATTTCTGCCGGCCCAAAGGTTCAGTTGCTGAAATACCTGTCACAAAAAGTAGAAGACGCTGCTACGCTGGGCGATTATAGCCGCAGAGAACTTGTTATAACTGAGCAATTATATATTTATGTGCCGGGAGGCGCCATAAAGCGTATCAAAGCAAGTAAGAAAGATATTGTAGAAGCCCTGCCTTCTATGTCTGCTAAAATTGACGAGATAGTCAATGCTAATAACCTGAAACTAAAAAGTGAAGCAGAGATAGCTGTGCTGATAGAAGCGCTGAATAAGCCCTGATTTATTTTATCCTGCTTTATATAAAAACCCTGTCTCTTTCAAAATGAGACAGGGTTTTTTGTTGTTGCAGGTTTAAATTTGAGCAATGAAAGTTTTAATCACCGGGGCTAATGGTTTTTTGGGATATTATCTCACCAAGCAATTACTGGGAGAATACTATGAAGTTATTGCAACCGGTAAAGGGAAAAACCGTTTGCCTTTTTACGAGGGTAAGCATTTTAAATATGTCGCCATGGATTTTACCGACCCATTCGCCGTGCATGATGTATTTGAAAAGCATAAACCTGATATGGTGGTGCATACAGGCGCCATGAGCAAACCGGATGATTGTGAACAAAGCCAATGGCAGGCATATCTAACAAATGTTGAGGGAACAATAACGATGTTATTGAATGCCGGAGAGCAGAAGAGTTTTTTCGTATTTATATCCACCGATTTTATTTTTGACGGGGTAAATGGAATGTATTCCGAGGATGACAATCCGGGACCGGTTAATTTTTATGGTAAAACAAAACTGGAAGCGGAAGATGCAGTAAAAGAATATGAATATGACTGGACAATTGTAAGGACAGTGCTGGTATATGGTAAACCAGCAGCCGGCAGAGGCAATATTTTGTCGGTTGTAAAAGAAAAATTGGAAAAAGGGGAGGAGTACAGCGTTTTTGATGATCAGGTTCGTACACCTACTTACGTCGGGGATCTGGCCTCCGGTATTGTGTCGGTGCTTGAAAAGAGGGCTACCGGAATTTATCATCTATCCGGTATGGATGTATTGACTCCTTATGAAATGGCTTGTAAAACCGCTGATTATTTGGGATTAAATAAATCACTGATTAAGAAAGTAACAGCAACCGAAATCATACAAGCGGCTAAACGGCCGGTGAAAACCGGGTTTATAATTGCCAAAGCAAGAAAGGAATTAGGATATGCGCCAATCTCCTTCGAAGAAGGATTGATAAAAACATTTAGTTGATCAGAAATTAAAACTGATTCCTGCTTTTAGGTATCGGAGTGTTCCCGGAGTATAATGGATTTCTGAAACCGGATCAGGTTCGGCTTTCAATCTTGATTCAGTATCAAACTGTGCCTCTCTCCATGTAACATTAAACAGGTTTTCAGCAGAAATTTTAAATTCCCATTTATTGCATTGATAGTTGAACAGGGCATCGGTAATAAAATATCCTTGTGCTTTTACCGAATAATCTTCATTAGCCGGGCGACTGTCAATAAAACGATAACGTATTGATCCGCCAAAACCATTTTTTGTTTTGGCAGTTAACCCACCGATACTGGTGAAGGAAGGAGAGAGCGGTATATAGTCTTCACTTTTTGTTTCACCGATGGCCCTTGCTTTGGTCAGATTTAGGTCAACATCCGCAAATAACCATTTGGTAAACTGGTAACGGGCCGATACATCTATACCCATTCTTCTTGTTTTTCCACTGGGTTCTACGATGCCGGCATCACCAACATAAACAAATTCCTGTTCGGAATACAAATGCCAGAGAGCCGTCTTTAACAATAAATTCTTTGCAGGTTTTAAAATCACTCCGAGGTCAGTTCCAAACACCCGGGGTAAAATCTCTTTTGCATCATTCATCAATATCACTCTTGTGTCGTTGGAATGAAAACCAAA
>JANPMI010000290.1:0-4825 GCA_031422725.1 Chitinophagaceae bacterium
AAATATTTTGGTGTTATTCCCCGTGGTCCGGAGGTAAAACCTGTAGTGGTACCTCCTGTTGTTTTAGCAACCGACCGCTACGCCTCTTATATTGATAACTATGCAAAACTGCCGTTATTAGTAGTAGCTTATCCGACAGTACCCAATTATCATAAAGACATGGGAGCACTGGCCTGCCTTGCGCAGGTACTGGGACAAGGAAAAAATTCTGTACTGTACCAGCAATTGGTAAAAAAGCAATTGTCTTTGCAATCCAACACTTTCAGCCAGTTATCTGAGTTGTCGGGAGAAATGGCTTTTCAAATCGTTCCATCGCCGGGGAAATCATTGGCAAAACTTGATACTCTTTTCCGCAATGCATTAGATTCATTTGAAGTAAGAGGTGTTTCTGATGATGATATTGCGAAATTCAAAGGGAGCATCGAATCGCAACTTATTAATGGCCTGCAAAGTGTATCCGGTAAAGTTTCTCAATTAGCCGCCTTTCAAACTTTTACCGGCAACCCTAATAAAGTTGCAGACCTTATTAAAATGTACCAGGCCGTTACCAAAGAAGATGTGATGCGGGTATATAATGAATATATCAAAGACAAGCATGCAATATTTATAAGTGTGTTGCCAAAAGGACAAGAAAAAATGATTGCCGCAAAGGATAATTACCTAGTTGACTCTTCTGTTTACAACGCTCCTGATTATGGCTATGCTGGTTTAAAATATGTAAAAGCTAAAGATAATTTTGACCGCAGCAAAATTCCCGGCAACGGGGCGAACCCCATGGTGAAAGTGCCGAAGTTCTGGAGAAAAGATATGCCGAATGGTGTAAAAATGATCGGCACTGAAAGTTCAGAAATCCCGACAGTAACTGTTACGATCACTATACCCGGAGGTCATTTGCTGCAGGCAAAAGATACAGCCAAGATTGGCCTGGCTGATATGTTTGCCGATATGATGAATGAAGACACCAAAAATTATACAGCAGAACAGATGGCTGTAGCCTTGCAAAAACTGGGTAGCAGTGTAAATATCAGTAGCAAATTCAACGGTATCACTTTCAGTATTCAGTCGTTAAAAAAGAATTTAGACAAAACACTGGAACTGGTGCAGGAAAGAATGTTTAATCCAAAATTCACTGAAGCAGCTTTCAGCAGGATACAGAAACAAAACCTGGAAAGTTTCAAACAGGTCAAATCAGATCCGGCAGCGGTTGCTGATCTTGTTTTTGCCAAAGTAAATTATGGCCCCAACAATATTGTAAGTATGAGTGAGTCGGGCACAGAATATACTATCAGGAATATGAAACTGTGGGATGTCGAAAACTATTACAACAGCTATATGACATCACAGGGAGCCAAAGTGGTGGTGGTAGGTGATGTAAAGCAGGAAGAAATTCTTCCTAAACTTGCCTTCCTGAATAAATTGCCTAACAAGAAGATTGATTTACCAAAAGTAAACAGCACTCCTCCTGCTATTGATAAGACCAAAGTTTATATGATTGATATACCGAAAGCAGCACAATCACAATTCCGTGTTGGTTATGCAACCGGGCTGAAGTATGATGCGACCGGAGATTTTTACAGAACAAGATTACTTAACTACCCGTTGGGAGGTGATTTCAACAGCCGGTTGAACCTGAACCTGCGTGAAGACAAAGGCTGGACCTACGGTGCCCGCAGTTCTTTTACTGCTGATGAATATACCGGTGACTTTGCTTTCAGTTCCGGCATCCGTGGCGATGCCACCGACAGCGCATTGGTGGAAGTAATGAAAGAAATTACTAATTACAGAACAAATGGTATTACTGAACCTGAATTAAAATTCATGAAAAACTCATTGGGCCAGAGAGATGCATTGAGTTATGAAACAGGCATCCAGAAAGCCGGTTTTATTGGCCGGATATTAGATTATAACCTGCCGGCCAATTATGTAGAGCAACAAAATAAAATACTGGCTAAGCTAACCAAGCAGGAACTGGATGCCTTCGCAAAAAAAATGCTGAGTCCTGAGAAGATGAATATCTTACTGGTAGGAGATAAAGCAAAAATCTACAGCGGTGTGAAAAAGTTAGGTTACGAAATAATCGAACTGGATGTAGACGGCAAGAAGATTGAAAAGAAGGCTTTCTAAATTAATTCCATGAAATAAAAAAGCCGCCAGCTGGCGGACGGCTTTTTTATTTCATAAATCCTCTTCATTAGCTAATAATAATCAGTTTTAACACTGCTTTAAAAGCATGCTGAATGCTAAAAGCGGCCCTCAACTGAGAGCCGCTTTTTCTTTAACCACCAAAACCAACTGCTTCTAATAGTATAACGCCAATCAGGCCTCTTTGGTTGCCGGTTTTAATTTTCCCAGCCATACTTTCTTTCCCTGCAACCGCCTGACGAGATACATAATACCGACAAAGATGAAAAAGAACGGCCCGGCAAAGCCTAACAAAGCAATAAACTTTGTACCATAGAATTTCTCCATCGGTCTTTTTAACCGTTCTGCAATGATGTACATACTTGGTACCATTATCAGTGTAAGGAAGAACGAAAAGATAAGACCGAAAATAATCGTCCAGCTTAGCGGCCCCCAGAATACCACACTGTCGCCGCCAAAGAAAATATTGGGCCGCAGGTGCTGGAATAATCCGACAAAGTCAATATTAAAACCAATCGCTAAAGGCAGCAGGCCTAAGATGGTGGCAACAGCTGTTAACATTACCGGTATAATCCTGATCTTACCCGCCTGTATCGCAGCTTCCCTTGTCCGCATACCCCTGCCACGAAGTTCATCGGTGAATTCAATAATAAGGATACCATTTTTAATTACAATACCTGCCAGGCCCACAATACCTACCAGCAGCATGATGGTGGCGATGGTCATTCCCGTTATCGCATAACCCATCAATACGCCAATCACGGAGAAAAATATTTCTGTAATTACTATAAACGGCTTGCTCATCGAGTTGAACTGCAGCACAAGAATTAAGAAGATAAGACCAATGGCAATGATAAATGCTGTTCCCAAAAAAGCCTGTGTTTCTTTTTCCTGTTCGCTTTGTCCGCTTAGTTTTATAGTAACATCGGGCGGTATTGTTGCTTTGCTTTTAAAATCATCAATTTTTATTTGCAGTTCTTTATTGATAGGCCCCACCAATGTGGGGTCTGTTACATTACTCTGCAATTGAATAGTACGTTTTACATTCTTTCTTTTTACACCGCCGGTGGTATTGGTATAATCAATGGTAGCGATGGCACTGAGCGGAATAGATTTTACCTGCATCGTATTCATATCCATAAATGTGATACGCATATTTATCAGGTCTGTGATATTCTGGCGCATCAGGTCGGTATAGCGCAGCTGAATTTTATATTCGTCTTCACCATCTTTTATCTTGCTCACTTCTTTTCCAAACACAGCGGTTCGCAATTCCATACCCACCTGCCCGGTGCTGATGCCTTCAAACATCGCTTTCTCCCTGTCCACATTAATAGTAATTTCAGGATTGTTTAAATCCACATCGGCCTGCAGGTTTTCAATTCCTTCTACCCGGTTAGTGTCTAAATAATTATATAATTGTGTGGCAACAGCAGCAATGTTTTCAAAATTATCTCCCACTACTTCTATGTTCACCGGCGGATCAGTGGGCGGGCCACCATCTTCCTGCGCCACTTCCACATTTGCACCGGGAATACCCTGCACCGCTTCTCTTATCGCCTCCTTATAAGGGCCGGTTCTTTTACCATGTCTTTTTTCAAACTCCACAAAAGAAACCTGGATACGGCCAAGGTTTGACTGAACACTTCTGTTATTATCTCTTGGATTGTTTGCACTCACCGCTACATTGGTAATAATGCTTTCCACAATGCTACCCGGTGTTCCCGGCTTTTCTTCTTCCAATACTTTTTCTACTCTTTTTTCCAACACCCTTGTTATGCTGTCCGTATATTTTACGTCCGTACCTACCGGCAGTTTTAAATACACAAATACCATATTAGGATCGCCACTCGGAAAGAAAGTTGATTTATTTCCCCGCACCATTAACAGGCCGGCAGAAAAAAGGAATAAACCAAATAACGATATGAATGCATACACCGGTCTTCTGCCTGTTAATATCCAGCGTAACAGTTTTTCATATTTGTTCATCAGCTTTGGTAATACCTTCTTTTGGAATGAATGAATAAGACCATTCAGTACATAAGCATTGAACACCATTAGCAGGGCCATGAGCAATAAGAAATTGGCCAGGCCATGCATGCCCGGCAGGTGCAATAAAATACCTGCAATGGACAGAACGAGAAACCATTTATTTCTGAAAATAGCTTTCTTGGGTTTTTCATATTCCTTGCCTTCGGGCTTCATAAAGCTTACGGCAAAAACCGGGTTGAAAATAAAAGCCACAATCAATGATGCTGCCAGTGTAAGTATTAATATCGTCGGCAGGTAAATCATAAACTTACCTATCAGTCCTTTCCAGAATAATAAAGGAAAGAACGGAGCTAATGTAGTGGCCGTACCGGCTAATACAGGTATAAAGACTTCCCCTGCCGCCTCTTTGGCACTCCGCACAATCGGCACTTTTCCATTATTATAAATACGGTGAGTATTTTCAATGACCACAATGGCATCATCCACAATAATGCCGAGGCCAAACAATAAGGCAAAGAGTACAATGAAATTGAGGGTAACATTTGTTCCAATAATGCTGTCGGCAAGGGGCAAAAATAAAAAAGCAACGAATACACTCAGCGGCACACTCAATGCTACAAAGAAGGCATTGGTAATCCCCATGAAGAACATCAGGATAATTAATACGAGAACAAACCCGATGATGATGGTA
>JANPMI010000291.1:0-19695 GCA_031422725.1 Chitinophagaceae bacterium
GTTGTAAATACTGGCCGATTGTTATCACATCACAACCGTTAGCCTGCAAATCTTTTATGGTTTGTATTACTTCTTCTTTTACTTCACCAAGACCGAGCATGATGCCACTCTTTGTCCGCATACCTCCTTCTTTCAATGTCCGTATTACTTCCATGCTCCGCCAGTACTTGGCTTGTATGCGAACTTGTTTTGTCAGTCTTTCTGTTGTTTCAATATTATGACTGACCACTTCAGGTGCTGCATCAATCACTCTTTGTATATCTTCTTTATTTCCTTTAAAATCCGGAATCAACGTTTCAAGTGTTGTATCCGGATTCAGTGCTTTCACCGCTTTGATAGTATTGTTCCAGATGATAGACCCGCCGTCTTTTAGTTCATCCCTGTCAACAGAAGTGATGACAGCATGTTTTACTTTCATCAGGTGTATGGCTTCAGCTACCCGCTGCGGTTCATCCCAGTCAACAGGTTCAGGTCGCCCGGTTGCCACTGCACAGAAACCACAGCTCCTGGTGCAGGTATTACCCAAAATCATAAAAGTAGCAGTGCCGGCTCCCCAGCATTCACCCATATTAGGGCAGTTACCGCTTTCGCAAATTGTGTGGAGTTTATGACTGTCAACGAGGCTGCGGACATGCTTATAACTTTCGCCAATGGGAAGTTTCACCCGGAGCCAGTCAGGTTTTTTGACTCTTGTGTTATCAATCGCAACTGAAGCTACTGGTAGTTCAATCATTGGGCAAAAATACGGCCATTACTTTCGCCGTCCAAACAGCAGGGCAATGTAACCCTGGAAGAACATCTGCTTATCTTTCTGATCGGCCAATATGGTAATTTTGGAGCCATAAAATTCTACACTAAGGCCAACTTCTATTCCTGAAACTACTTCATTGAAACGGCCATAATCAAAGCGAAGTGCCGTTTTTGCAAAAGCACCCGGTTTTACTTTTAGTTCACTCCAGCCCTTTCCAAAACCGCCTGACCCGACAATAGACGGGCCATCTAAAAACAAATTCCTATCCGCTTCAGAATATTTTATCACTTTATTATCTCCTCCCATCGGATCCTGCACTTCAAGATAATATGGCCGTAACAATCCAAGAGCAATACCTGCATTGTAAACAGCAGAAACAGCCACGCCATTCTTATTACCTTTTTGTCCGAGTATATGCTGTTGGCCAAAACCTAAGGTAACCTGGTAGAAATTATTAATTTTTCCATAGATAAACGGGTTGCCAAGGAAAATTCCCACCTGCGATGATTTTTCTTCTTTCAGGTGTTTGATTTCTGTAATATCAATCCGGTAAATATTTGTTTTACGGTTAGTCTTCATCCGCCCCAATTCATAAAAAATGCCATACCCGTTGGTGCGGCCCTGTATCCCAAAAATGGATTGTTTATTATAAACAAGCACTCCTTCCTCTGACTGTTTTATCAGCGTATTCACCTTTTGACGGCGGGCTTCTTTCTTCTCATTTTTGGGTGATTTCTTGCTGGTAGAATCCTGCGCTGATGATGCAATCACAATTGTTGCCAGTAATACGGTGAGGCTTAGTTTCTTCACGGAGATACTTTTTAGTTACACTTAAACGTAAATTTAGGGCAAAATATTGATAATGACTTCTACCGTAGTTTACAATGGCGACCTGAGAACCACCTGTACCCATTTGCGCAGCGGGTCTTCTTTTGAAACAGATGCCCCGGTTGATAATAATGGCAAAGGTGAAAGGTTCTCCCCCACCGACCTGATGGCAACCAGCCTTGCCACCTGTATGATAACGGTGATGGGCATTAAAGCCCGGACAATGGGTTTTGATTTAAACGATGTAAAAATTGAAGTATTGAAAATAATGAAAGCCGACCCCCGCCGGGTGGGTATGATAGAATTAACTTTTCATATACCGGATGCGTTGAAAGATATTGATGAAAAGACAAAAACGATTTTGAAACATACCGGCGATACCTGTCCTGTTATGAAAAGCATTCATCCGGATATTGAAGTGAAAGTGGATTGGGGAGTGTGGGGGTAAAATATGAACCTTATCTTGTGACATTAATTATTCCTAACAAATTTTCAGATAATCTCAAAGAGCATATGAATATCGAAAAATTAAATAGTTTGGCAAGGACAGATTTTACAAACTTTATTCAGAGTGAGAATAATGTAAAATATAAAATAGTCATCCCTTTTCTTCAGTCTTTTAATCACCAGGATTTAGATCTTGAACATGCTGCACAAGGAAGTAGAATTGATATTAATATTGGGAACAGGATAATTGTGGAAACGAAGGCATTAAATATAAATCTCAATAATCATATTCAGCAGCTCAGTGATTATAGTAGCAAAGAGTTGCCTGTTTTAGCAATATTGACAAACGGGAAACACTTTAGAATTTATCCCCCACAATGGCGATATTGGAGAACCTTTCCAGAGAAACTTATTTATGAATTTGAGTTAAATGATTTAGGCAACCTTCAACTTATTAATAGACTTGAGAAAATACTAGGCTTCAGCAACTACGAAAATGAAGAATTTATAGTTCACATTGAGCAAAGAGAAAGAGAAATAATTGAAACTAAAAGAGAAATTGAAAAGATTAAGAAATTGAAAATAGAGCAAGTCTCCGAATTAAATGGCGAAATAAATGATTTGAAAGAACAAATGTTGGAAATAAACGAGCAAATAAAAATGAAAGAAGCGATTATTGCAGGAGTTAATGCAAATGTAATTCCTGAGGTTGAAGATAAAATTAAAGAGCATTTACTTCCTATTAAAAAGACCCAAGCACCAGAAGTTTCTTATACTACAAATCAAAAAGCCCTAAACCCATTCTTAGATGAACAATCAGAAATAGAAATGGTAAAGAAACGAATCCCCAAATGGTTTAGCTCGCCAGGTCAGGCAAATCATAAAATATTAGTAACCTATTTCAAATTGAAGGGAAATCATAATTCGGTACAATTAGCTGAGTTACAGAAGGCTTGTGCTGGGATTGCTTATTTTTCTACTCATTATCACAAAATGAAAGTCATAGGGAAAAAGAATCACGGAAAAATTTTCGAAGAAAAAAATCAACAAATATTTCTTTGGGAGCCAGTAAAAATATTTATAGAAACCGAATACGAAAAATTTCAAAAGCCTTGACAAGGCAGTCTTAGTATTAAAGCATATTGTACTATTGGCTTTTCAATATCGCATTCCCCACCCCACAATCCAAACACCTCTTCTTTCCACAATACTCATTCTTCAATTCAATCAATGCCTGAGAATCAAAAGCATTTTTATTCTCAACGCCTATTTTATTAAAGCCTTTGGTAATATTGTTTACTTCCGCAGAAGTTTCTTCCAGCCATTTCAAACCTTTCTCTTTGTATTTATTTTCATCATGGTAATTGCCGTAAGCAAATAAGACCGTGGCCACGGTGTTGATGATGATATTATCAATCATCGCAGCCCCCAGATTTTTCTTTTTAAATGCCGATGTTTCATCAAACTGGTAGTGGTAATGCCAGTAATCGTTAGCTGTTACGTCAAACCACTTAACTACATCTTTCAATGAAGTTGTTTCTTTTATTTTTGAAAACAGGTGGGCTGATCCGGTAATCAGCATGGCTAATTGTGCTAACCGGATGGTTGGAAAATTACCCGGTCTCATTCGTAGGAAATAAACAGGCTGATGAATTGGTTGTAGTTTGTATTTTTCTTTTAGAAATTTATACTCCCGTTGCAATAGTTTAGGGTAACCATCATCAAACTTTTCTTCTAATAAACCAGCCTGCCCCAGCAGCAATGCCTCTAACTGATGTATCTGACTTTTATGCTTTGCAAGAATGTTTACCGGAATTGATCTGGCGATAGCTTCAAAAGCATCAGCGTTTACTTTCATACCAAAATTTCTGGCCAGCAACCACCAGAAGGTTTCTTCCCAGTGGTACTTGTTTTGCTGAAGATATGTTTCAACGATTTGCGACTTACGCAATAGTCTTTCAACCAGCAGCCGGTCCTTCCAGCTTTTCCAGGTGATATCTCTTACTGTATTGATACTTTTCTCACAAGGGATGAAAGAATCAGCATTCATCAGTTCTTCGTATCGTTGCAATAAGATTTTTGAAACCCTGCCTTTTAGTTCTAAAATTGGGATAACGGAACTCTGTTCCGTTGCATTAGCCGGAACGTCCCGATAGCTATCGGGACGGCCTCCATCATCTTCCCACACCACATGCAGAATAACGTTGTTGTAATTTTTATCGTTTTGATGATTATGTTTTTTCCAGTCAGATGTTTTGATATGCAGTTCAACTGTTCCGGCCCAGGTGGTTTTGCCAATCTTAATTTTTGCATCTAAAAAATCAGGACCCTGGTTGGTATTGTGTTGTCCTGCAAAAAGAACCTGAACAGTTTCGCCTGCTGTTGTAGCTAATTCACTCTTGTTAAAGTATTGAAATTGCCAGATGAATTGAAGCAGCCGTTCGGTCATAGCATGAAATTAAAAATAAGGAATGAGAAAGTGTTGCATTACTTTTTAATCCTTTCGTCATTGCTTTTAGCCGTTTCTATGCTTTTCAGGAAAATTGCCATCAATTCATTAGACTCATTAAAAGCAATTTCAATTTTTTCATGAACCACAACCGGCTTTCTTTTTATTATTTTCAGGTTAACTCTTGACTCACGGATTTCCTTTAGCACCATTTTCATTTTATGCAGAAAATCTGCTCTCGATTCGGCTGCCTGTGCCTCTCCATAAATGAGGGCCGGAGCAGTTCCACTTTTTGATAGCTGGTATTCAAGATTTTGACCAGCTTTTGAATTAGGCAATAATTCGCAAACTTCAAGGCACATGCAGGCAAAGTCAACCAACCGGTCTTCAAGGTCAAATTTTGTATTTCTATTCTCCATGATAAACGGCTTTACTTTCTAATTTCTCATTCCTTATTTCTCATTTGTCATTTATTTTTTTCAACTCTCTCACCACCCGGCTCACCGGCAGCCCCATCACATTATAAAAATCACCATTAATAGATTTGATACCTACCACACCAATCCATTCCTGGATGGCATAAGCACCGGCTTTATCGTAGGGTTTGTATTTATCAACGTAGAATTCTATTTCCGATACGGTAATGTTATGAAACTTCACTTCCGTTGTATCTGCAAAAGCAATTTCTGCAGAGCCTTTTTTAATTACAACGCCGGTTATCACTTTATGCGTTTCTCCCGACAAGGCTAAAAGAATACTTACTGCATCTTCCCGGTGTACCGGCTTGCCAATAATATTATCACCCAGCACTACAATCGTATCAGCGGCTAAAATCACCTCATCGCTTTTTCTTTGTTCCTGTACGGCTATTGCTTTGTTCCTGGCAATATAAATCGCCACTTCTTCCGGCGTCAGACCGGGTGGAAAACGTTCATCCGTTTCTTTCACCACTACTTCAAAAGGCAGTTCTGCCCATTCAAGCAGTTGTTTTCGCCGTGGCGACTGAGAAGCAAGAATTATTTTATTCATAAATTAAAATAGAAAAATAACATAGAAAGGATTCCGGTGAACATGACTAATTTGGTGATGGTGCTCAACTGGTGAAATTGCTGCGGAGCTGAACTTTTCCTCAGCTTAAATAATACGACCAGCAACGGAAATATAATAGCAGCAATGCTGTATGCTACCGGCAGCCACCATTTAAATTGCAGGATATATACTTGTACTACAATCAGCAGGGCAATCAATACCACCAGCCAAACTGCCGTGTAAACCTTGGTTGCATTTACTCCCCACACAATGGGCATGGTGCGGCAACCATGTTTCGCATCTCCCGGCATGTCTTCCATATCTTTTATCGCCTCCCGTATTAAAGAAATTATAAAAGCAAACCCGGCATAGAGAATAGCGAGGCGAAAAAATTTATACTGACTGGTACTGCCTGTACCAAAGGCATCGGATAAATTTACTTTGGAGAAAAAAATTACGAGGATTGTCCATGCAGTAAGTAAGGAGATAACGATGTTGCCGGTCAATAAACTTTTTTTAAAGTTGGTGGAATAAAACCATAGCAACGCCACACAAAGAATATTCGCCAATACCAGGTACCATTTTTGTAAAAAAGGCAAAGCCAGCACCGTAAGAATAATACCGCTGCTGCTGAGCATAAAATGCCAGGCAATAGCCCACCGGCGGCTAATAACCTTATCCACTACCATTTTGTGGGGTTTATTTATCTCATCAATATTTATATCAAAATAATCATTAATGATATAACCTGCGGCTGCAATGAGCAGCGATGCCAATACCAGCAATATGAAACGGAAGGTATCATCGGCGGGAATAACGCCTTTATAAAGAGTGTGGTAAATACAGAACTGGAAAAGTGCCTGGCTCAATGCAATGAAGAAGAGATTGGGCAGTCGCACCAGCTTCAGAAAGGCTGCAATCAATCTCATGAGTAAAATTTGAGGAAAGATAATAAAAGAAGTTGGAGGTTTGTCACCCTGAGTTTATCGAAGGGTGATAACGAAAGTCTAATTCAGGCTTCGATAAACTCAGCCTGACAACTACTACCTCGATGTCACATCCTCTCTGTAATTCCAATGACCATTCAGCTTCAGCACCTTTTCAATCACATCCCTTGCGCAGGCGAAGCCGCCATTGACCGGAGAAATATATTGCACCACCTGTTTTACTTCATTAACCGCATCAGCAGGGCAACAGGGCAATCCCACTACAGACATTGCAGGAATATCAGGCAAATCATCACCCATAAAGAGTACTTCTTCCTGTTTCAATTTGTTTTCAGCAATATATTTTGAAATGAATGCTTTTTTATCAAGCACAGACATATGAACATCGGTGATACCTAATTTTTCCAGCCTGCTTATCACTTGTGGCGAGTTACCGCCGGAAACAATAAGCATCCTGTATCCGTTCTTTACTGCCATCTGCAATGCAAAGCCGTCTTTAATACTCATCCGTCTTGCCTGCACACCATTATCTAATACCAGCACCGTACCGTCAGTTAGTACACCATCTACATCAAAAATGAAAGTGGTAATTGGTTTAAAAAGTTCGATAGTATTCATGTCCCTATCCTAAAAGTGTATTTAGAAACTTTATAAAAATCAGAATGATTTCAAATATAGTGAATGCTCCTTACTCCCCTTTAGGGGTTGGGGGTTGATTATCCCTCCACTCATACACCCAGGCACTTTGTATCATTTCCAAATGCCCTTCGGTGCTCCCTTCCCTTTTGCCTTCAAAGCCGGGAATCTGTAAAATCCATTCCAGCAAATCGGTGAAACGGATACGGTAAATTTTCCCTTCACTAAATTCATCGCCAAAACGTTCATACAGTTTTTGTGCAATGTCTTCATGGTCGGCCCAGTTTATCGGTGGTTCAAAATGACTCATAGTAAAAAAAGAAGTCTGAGACATGATACCGGAGGTCGGAATTCAGACTTCTTACTTCTGACCTCGTACTTTATATTATTCTCCTAAAAATTGTGTCTGGTCAGGCAAAGTTACTTCTACTTCACCACCACCATCATTCAAAAGACATTGGCAGCCTAGTCTTGAACTTAATTTCGGACTAACAGCTCTATCAATAAAATCTTCTTCTTTATCACTTAGATCTTCAAGGTAATCAGCTCCTTTATCAACATATAAGTGACAGGTGCTGCAGGCACAAACGCCGCCGCAGTTATGATGAAGGTCAATATCATTCTTCAAAGCTACTTCCAGCAGCGATTGACCCGATTCTACATTATTAAAAATAACAGGCTCTAATCCTTTCTGTTCAAAATTGAATTTAATCGTGTACATCTATTGGGTTTTCGTTTCGAGGGGCAAAAATAGCAGTAAAACAAGTAATCAATTTACTTGTTTGGGAAATACAGAGAGAATAACCGCAGAGACGCAAAGACGCAGAGTAATATAAATGAAATTAACCGCTTAGATAAGATATCATTTTTTGCATAAAAACACTGCGCCTCCCCGCCTCTGCGGTAAAAAATTATTTAGTTTGCTGAATACTCTCTGTCAGCAATACATAGAGATTTTTTAGCTGCGGATGATTTTTTAATAAATCGAGGTGTTTGTGAATGGTTTCACTGTCGTGACGCAGTGCAGGACCTGTTTGTGCCGCTGTGGGAGAAGTATTTTTTAATCTTGAAGTTGTTTCCTCAATCAGGGGAAGTAATTGTTTGAAATCGAGTCCTTCCTTACGGCAATATTCTTCGGCCAATGTATAGAGATGGTTGGTAAAATTGCTGACAACCACAGCCGCAACATGCAACTTCAATCTTGCATCATCACCGGCCTCTGTTACATTTTCTTTGGAAATAGAATGAGCTAAAGCAGCCAGCTTACTTTTAGTTATATCATCACTGCCGTCAAAAAAAATGGGGACATCAGGTAAATTAGTCATTTCTTTCCGCAGGCTTTGAAGCGGATAAAAAACGCCAAAATGATTTGTAACAGTTTTTAATATTTCTTTAGGAACAGCAGCAGCCGTATGTGCCACTACTTTTCCCGGTAATTTTAATTCATCCACCACATCATCAATCGCATCATCTGAAACAGCAATTATATAAACGTCTGCATTTTTATTGATAAGGATTTTATAGTTGGCCGATTCGGTATCCCACTCATATGCCAATTCAGTAGCAGCAGCTGCATTGCGGCTGTATATCTGTAAAATGTTATGTCCGGCAGCTTTGAATTTTCTTCCCAGCACCGCCGCTACATTTCCCGAACCGATTATCACTATATCCATAAACCCCTGTTGATTTGCTTTTTTAAAAAGACTCTAATTCCCTATCCTTCGATAAACTCAGGAGGAGATATTGAAATTCATTACAATGTAAAAGTACACCCTATTTTTGTGATGTATGAAGTTATCGCAACGTTTAGCATTACGTTACATCAGAACAAAATTCAAGGTGCTTTCCTCCATCTCCAAAAAGAAAGCGGCGGAGAAAGCTTTTGAACTTTTCTGCACACCCCAATCCCGCAATAAAAAAAAGCTGCCAAAAATTTTTGAAGAAGCAGAAAATCTGCATTTTGAAATTGATGGAGTTACTGTCAGGGGTTGGCGGTTTAATCACCCGGCAGAAAGAAAATTGCTGATTCTTCATGGGTATGAATCTTCGGGTATCAACTTCGACCAGTATATAAAACCGTTGATAAAAAAGGGATATGAAGTGATGACTTTTGACGCACCAGCACATGGCAGAAGCGGGGGCAAAAAGATAAATGCCCCTTTGTATAAACGGACAATCCAGGCAATTCATAAAAAATACGGGCCTGTGCAATCATATATAGCTCATTCGTTTGGTGGCCTGGCAGTAAGTCTTGCTTTGGAAGAAATAAGTCATACCGATGATTATAAATTGGTTTTAATTGCCCCGGCTACAGAAACAACAACGGCGATTGATTCATTTTTCAAATTCCTGCAATTAGATGATTCGTTGCGACCGGAATTCGAAAAAGTAATTATTAAAGCCGGTGGGGTCAGTTCTGCATGGTACTCCATTAAAAGAGCCATGAAGCATATCCGGGCCAAAGTACTTTGGGTGCAGGATGAAGATGATGAGGTGACGCCGCTAAGTGATGTACTGAAAGTAAAAGCAGAAAACTATCCAAACATTCAATTCGTAATTACAACGGGTTTGGGTCACCGCCGGATATACCGTGACAATAAAGTGACCAAATTAATTGTTGATTTTTTGTGAAACAGCTATTAGCAATATTATTTTTCTTTACTTGCAGCAGTTCCTCCAATAAAAAAGATATGGATACAATGCCTTCCGCTAAAAAATATTATTACCTCGCCTTAGGCGATTCTTATACTATTGGTGAAAGTGTGGCCGCACCGGATAATTTTCCCAACCAGGTGTATGCGATGATGAAGAACGATACGGTCAATTTTCAACTTCCCCGCATCATTGCCCAAACCGGCTGGACAACCGATGAATTGGAAGGAGGAATAGTGGCGGCAAACACTGCGGAGCCATTGCGTTCCTCCTATGATTTTGTTTCTTTATTAATCGGCGTAAATAATCAGTATCGTAGCAGTCCTGTTGCCAGTTACCGGCCCGGATTTGAAGAACTGCTGCGAAAAGCTATCCGCTACGCTGGTGACCGGCCCGACCGGGTTGTAGTTCTCTCCATTCCTGACTGGAGTGTTACACCTTTTGCCAGTGGCAGGGACAGTGTAAAGGTTGCCATGGAAATTGATGCCTATAATGCTGCGAATAAACAAATAGCACTACAATACAACGTACATTATATAAATATAACTCCGTGGACAAGAGAAGTGGCTACTGATAACACTTTGCTTGCTGCCGATGGCCTGCATCCTTCGGGTAAAGAATATAAGAGATGGGCAGAAAGAGTGGCTGAGTTTTTTAAGAGCAAATTATAGCCACGAAGGCACAAAGACACTAAGAAATAAAGAATTATCCAGCTTAGTGCTTTCGTGGCATTTTCCCTTTGATGCCCAATGAACAGAACGATGAACGGAGGTTATTCTTTCCTTTCACTGAAAGAAAAAAATAACAGAACAAGTTCGCAACAGACGATGCTCAGCGAACAAAAAGCCCGGTTAAAAAAATATTTACTATCCTTGTCCTACCTTGCGGCCGCTGAAAAGCGGTTTTGTGATATAATATAGTAACCCATATGGCGAAAAATTTATTGATAGTTGAGAGCCCTGCGAAAGCGAAAACAATTGAGAAAATACTGGGAAGTGATTTCCAGGTCAAGAGTTGTTTTGGCCATATCCGTGACCTGGAAAAAGCCGGTATGGGTATCAACCTGGAGAAAAATTTTGAACCCACTTACATAGTCCCGGAAGACAAACAAAAAGTGGTGAATGACCTGAAAGCATTAGCCAAAAAATCTGGTGAAGTGTGGCTGGCTACGGATGAAGACCGGGAGGGTGAAGCCATTAGCTGGCACCTGTGTGAAGTGCTGGGCCTTGACCCGAAAACTACCAAACGCATCGTTTTTCATGAGATTACTAAAACTGCAATACAAGCTGCCGTTCAGAACCCCCGGACGTTGGATATGAACTTAGTGATGGCGCAACAGGCAAGACGGATTTTGGACAGGATTGTTGGCTTTGAACTGAGCCCGGTGCTGTGGCGCAAGATGAGTATGCGGAACAACCTGAGTGCAGGCCGTGTGCAAAGTGTGGCCGTAAGAATAATTGCCGAAAGGGAAAGAGAAATCAATGCATTTCTTCCGGTAAGTACCTTTAAGATAGAAGGTTTATTTACAGCCAAAGATGTTTCTGACAAACCGGTAACGTTTGCCGCTGAAGGTAAAAAACAAAATGTTGCTGAAGATGCGGAAGCATTTTTGAAAAGTTGTATCGGGGCTGACTACAAGGTAAAAGATATACAGGTAAAACCCGGCAAACGTTCCCCTGCCCCGCCTTTTACTACTTCTACTTTACAACAAGAGGCTTCAAGAAAATTGGGATACGGTGTGGCGAGAACGATGCAAATAGCACAGCGGCTATATGAGAATGGATACATTACTTATATGCGTACTGACAGTGTGAACCTGAGTAATACAGCACTCGGTGATATTACCAACACAGTGAAAAGTATGTATGGCGAAAAATATCACCAGTTCAGAAAGTTTAAGAATAAAAACGAAAGTGCACAGGAGGCTCATGAAGCTATCCGGCCAACTTATACCAGTAATGCTTTCATCGCCGAACAGGAATGGGCAAGATTATATGAGTTGATCTGGAAAAGAACAATGGCCTGCCAGATGGCGGATGCGGAATTAGAAAAAACAACAGCGAAAATTGAAATCTCAACCAATAAAGAAGAACTGACTGCATCAGGTGAAGTATTGAAGTTTGATGGCTTTCTGAAAGTTTACCGGGAAGATAAAGATGAGGAGGAACTGGAAGAAGATGCTAATGAAGGCATGTTGCCGCCTTTGGCAGTTGGTCAGCAACTACCATTGAAAGAAATGAAAGCAACGGAACGTTTTAGTCGTCCGCTGCCCCGCTACACAGAAGCATCCTTGGTAAAAAAATTAGAAGAACTCGGCATTGGTCGTCCTTCCACCTATGCGCCAACTATCTCTACTATATTAAAAAGAGGTTATGTAGAAAAAAGGGATAAAGAAGGTACCCGCCGTGATTTCAGGGTATTCAAACTGCAGAAAGACACAGTAAGCAAATTAATGGAGCAGGAAAATACCGGGGCCGAAAAATCAAAATTGTTTCCTTCTGATTTAGGATTGGTGGTTACCGATTTTCTGAAACAATATTTTGGCGACATCATGGACTATAGTTTTACTGCCAGGATTGAAGAAGAATTTGATGAAGTGGCCGAAGGCAAGATGAAGTGGAGCAATGTGCTGGATGAGTTTTACACTCCGTTTAAAAAAGATGTAGAGAATACCATAGAAAATGCTGAACGCATAAAAGGTGAAAGGGAATTAGGTATTGACCCCGAAAGTGGCAAACCTGTTTTTGCCCGCATGGGCAGGTATGGTGCCATGATACAAATAGGTGTGGCCGATGATGAAGAGAAACCAAGATTTGCAAAAATACCAACGGGCCAAAGCATTGAAACTATTACTTACGAAGAAGCCATGATTTTATTTGGCGCCCAGGGAAGTATGGGATTGTATGAAGAGAAAGAAGTATCAGTAAATGTAGGCCGCTTTGGTCCTTATGTAAAGTGGGGTGAAGAATTTATTTCATTACCGAAAGGAACTGATTTAGCTACGGTAGATTTAGATACAGCCATCACTCATATAAAACAAAAGCAAATTGCTGATGCACCGGTGGGCACTTATGAGCAGAAACCAATTACAAAAGGCAAAGGACGGTTTGGCCCTTATATAAAGTATGACGGTATGTTTATTAATGTGCCAAGACGATATGACTTTGATAATCTTTCACAGGCAGATATGGATGAACTGATAGATGCCAAAGTAAAAAAAGAAGCCAACCGTTTTATACAACGCTGGCCGGATGAAAAAATATCGGTGGAGAATGCAAGATGGGGCCCTGTGCTGAAGTTTGGTAAAAAGATATTGAAGCTCAACCTGAAAGCTGACGGTACAAAATATACTGCGGAAGAAGCCGCTACTATTCCATTGGAAGACATAAAGGCAATGATAACGGCACAGGTGCCAAATGCTTTTGGAAAAAAGAAAGCTGTAGCTAAAAAAACACTTGCAAAGAAAACAGCAGTGAAGAAGAAGGCAGCAGCTAAGAAGAAAAAATAATATTATTTAGTCGTTTCAATACTTCGCCAAATGAAGAGGTCTTATTGGGAAAAAATAGCCCCTGCTTACGGCGATGAAATATTCGATGTGCTTCACAACGATAAGAAAGCCCTTATCCGTTCCGTCATTAAAAAATATGCATCAAAGAATAAAACGGTAGTTGATATTGGCTGTGCTATTGGCAAATGGTTGCCGGTGCTCTCTCCTGTTTTTAAAAAAGTAGTTGCCGTTGATATTTCAGCTAAGAATCTTGAAATAGCCCAGCAGCTTTACCCGCAATACAAAAATGTACAATACCTGCGGGCCGATATGAGTGGTAAGAAAACAAAAGTTCCTAAATGTGATTTTGGTATTTGTATCAACGCCATCCTTACCCCCTCGTTGAAGGACAGAACGATATTTTTTCAATCATTATCAGCTTGTGTAAAGAAAGGTGGTCGTATTGTTATCACTATCCCTTCATTAGAATCATGGTTGTTCACCAGTGTTATTCAGCAGCAACATAAGATTGACAGAAATCTTTTCCCGGTAACTAAAAATGCAAAGGAAGCTTTAAAGAAATGGAATAATATCCGGCAGGGCAATGCAGATATTGATGATGTGCCACATAAACATTACTTAAAAGAAGAATTACAATTGCTGTTAGCCAACGAAGGCTTTGTTGCAGAAGATTTTAAAAAGATAGAATACAACTGGGATACTGAATTCATCAAGCCACCGAAATGGCTGAAAGAGCCAAAGCCCTGGGATTGGATGGTTGTTGCAAAGAAGTCATGAGCCGGGAGTCCGGAGTCAGACTCATTTAAGCCTCATTTTCATACTACAATTAATTGGTCCGGGGTCGCAGATTCAAGACTATTGACTCAAGACTCCCAACTTTCTTAACGTCTGTGGAAAAGTTTAACTATTCCATTTCAGCAGCAATAAAGATATTGTGCCATAATCACCACCATGGAAACAAACAAAGAGATATCGGCTCTGTTTACTTTAATTGACGACCCTGATGAAGAGGTGTTTGGATTAGTGTCGGGCAAGATTATTGATTATGGTAAAAACATTATTCCCAACCTCGAGCATCTCTGGGAAACGACTCCCAATGAGGAAGTGCAGAACAGGATTGAATTACTGATTCACCGTCTTCATTTCACCGACCTTACCGAAGATTTTCGCCAATGGAGTGTGTCCGGTCATCATGATTTAATGCTGGGTTCCATGCTGGCCGGTAAATTTCAATATCCTGAAGTGTCCACCACACCGGTACTGCAGGAGATAGAAAAAGTAAGGCGCAATATCTGGCTGGAGCTGAACAATTACCTCACTCCGCTTGAACAAATAAATATTGTTACCAGTATTTTATACAGCTACTATGGGTTAAAAGGAGGCGAAACGAATTATAAAGAACCGAATGAATTTTTGTTGCATAAGACCCTGGAGGCAAAGAGAGGTAACCAGATTGGTAATGGTATTTTATATTTAATACTTTGCGAGTTGCTGGATATACCCGTAAGGGCAATCAAGATACCCAAACAATTCATTGTTGCTTATTTCAAGCCGGGCTATTCAGATGAAACCCTTCCCAATCCTGTTCACAAAATTGAATTTTTTATAGACCCTACATCCGGGCAGGTTTTTACGCAACAGGATGTGGATAGTTATTTCAAACGGATTTCTGTTCCGCCTGTCGGGTCTTACTTTAAACCATTAAAAAATAAACAAGTCATTCAGCAACTGCTGGAAGAATTCAGTAAATGTTTTGATAGTGATAAAGACAGGTATAAACAGGCTGAATTGATGGAACTGGTGAAGCTCCTCGATTAGTTACGAGTTGTGAGCTACGAGTAGTCTCCGAAAGTATAAATGGCTTTACCAATAACTGTATCGTAACCCGTAGCTAATACTTCGACAAACGCTGGGCTCACAGTTCTAATTTCCATCCCTCCCGGTACTCCCTTCTCACAAATTGATTAGCTTCATCAAAATTCGTCACTTTCATATTGGCAGCATCCCACAATAATTTTTTGCGGCCAAGATATTTATCATCCCATCCTTTCAGGTTGGGGTTCTTCATCATCCAGCTGCGGATGGCCAGGTTGCCCATCAATATACTTTCTGTAAATGGTCCTGCATACGAAAAAAGTGAACTTGTTTCTGCATTGCCATAGCCGGCTTTGCAGGCATTCACCCATTGCAAATAATGCCCTTCAGGAACTCTTTTTATTTTTTCTTTCGGCATTGTTTTTTCTTTCATCAGTTTGGTGGGTAGCAACCGTGGATTTTCTCCATAGCAATCCAGCAATAGTTTTCCTTTAGTGCCTATAAATAAAACACCACCATCCCAATTGCCAAATGCTTCTTCGGGCAATAATTCATCTGGTCTTTCAGGTAATAATCCTCCATCATGCCAGGAAACATTGATGGTTCCTTTACCATCTGTTCTTGGATAGGTTAAATGAATAATAGATGATGGCGGGCAACTTTCCGTATAGTTTCCTTCACTCCACATATCCTTCCACACATTGCTTACACTGCATTCCGCAGAATCAGGATAAAGAATCGGCAGTATCCTGTAAATGGGGTCCATAATATGACAAGCCATATCACCCAATGCACCGGTGCCAAAAGCCCACCAGCCCCGCCAGTTGAAAGGCAGGTATGCGGGATTGTAATCTATTTGTTTTGCAGGGCCAAGCCACAGGTTCCAGTCTAACTCGGTTGGTATAACATGTTTACCGGTTGGTGTGGGGATGCCCTGCGGCCACACCGGTCTGTTTGTCCAGGCATGTGCTTCTCTTACTTTTCCAATCATTCCGGCATCAATCATTTCTTTTGCTTTGCGTACACCATCACCTGAGCCGCCCTGGTTACCCATTTGTGTTACCACTTTATATTTTGTTGCGGCCTGCGTCAGTATCCTTGCTTCATAAATGTCATGGGTCAATGGCTTTTGTGTGTAAACATGTTTTCCCAATTGCATGGAAGCTAATGTAGCAACAGCATGTGTGTTATCCGGTGTGGAGATGCTGCAGGCATCAATATTATTTTTCTCTTTTGCCAGCATCTCCCTGAAATCTTTGTGGTAAGCAGCTTTGGGAAATCTCTCTCTTGATTTTTTTGCTTCCCTGTCATCCACATCACACAACGCTACAATGTTTACAAAAGGACTTTTGGCAAATTCAGCCAGATCACTTTCTCCTTTTCCACCAACACCTATTCCGGCAATGTTCAGTTTATCACTTGGTGCAACAAAACCACGGCCCAATACATGGCGGGGAACAATAAAGAACACGGCACCAACAATAGCTGAATTGCGGACAAAATTTCTCCGGGATATTGTGCTATCTTTTTTTACGGGAGTCATTGTTATAAATTTTCACCAAGTTTACATTAAAATTGTAAGATGACCATCAACTGGGACGATTTTGAAAAAATAGATTTGCGGGTGGGGACTATTATTGCAATAAATGATTTTCCCAAAGCCCGGAAACCAGCCTACCAGCTTACCATGGATTTTGGCAGTGCTATTGGCATCAAAAAATCATCAGCACAAATAACGGTGCATTATAAAAAGGAAGATTTGCTGAACCGGCAGGTAATTGCTGTTGTCAATTTTCCGCCAAAACAAATTGCTGACTTCATCAGTGAGTGTTTAGTACTGGGTGTGTATGATGAAAACAATGACGTAATTTTATTGGCTCCCCAACGGGAAGTAAAAAATGGGCAAAAGATAGGCTGACAATGTCTGCAATACATACTACATATTACCACTCCCCTGTCGGGCTATTGAAAATTTCAGGTACTGATAATTTTATCAGCGAAGTAACCTTTCATGACACAACACAAAAAGCTGAAGGGAATAAAAAACATATTTCACCAATGCTTATCAATTGTGTGGAGCAATTAATACAATACTTCAATGGACAACGAAGAATTTTTGAATTGCCGCTAAATCAAACCGGCACTTCCTTTCAGCAAGGAGTTTGGAGTGAGTTGATAACTATTCCGTATGGTAAAACCATCAGCTATCTCGATCTGGCAAGAAAAACTGGTGATACAAAAGCCACAAGGGCTGTTGCCAATGCCAATGGGAAAAACAATATTGCGATTATTGTTCCTTGTCACCGGGTAATTGGTTCTAATAAAGATTTAGTAGGTTATGCAGGTGGGCTTTGGAGAAAGAAATGGCTGCTGGAATTGGAAGCTAAAGTGGCGCATGGAGTGCAAACATTATTTTAGTTTATATTAATTCATCACTCGTAAACGCAAACGGTAATAAGAAACTGGCTGTTTTAATAATAAACACTTTTCCTTCCTGGCCGCTAAGGATAAGACGAATTGGTTTTGAGGTTCTTGTTTCATATTCCAGCAATGCCTGGCGGCACATACCACAGGGAGAAATGGGATGATCACTCTTTACCTCATCACTATTATAACTAATTGCAATACTCTGTACAGGTACTTTCGGATGTAGTGTTGCTACGGAACCCAATAAAACTCTCTCTGCACAAATACCTACCGGGTAAGAAGCATTTTCCTGGTTGGTACCCGCCACCACTTCACCATTTTCAAGGATAGCCACAGCACCTACATGAAAATTAGAATACGGAGCATAAGCCTGTTCAGTTACGGTTCTGGCTTCATTAAGCAACCAGGCATCCTGTTCATTCAGTTCACTGCTGTCGGCATATACCTCGTATTGAAACTCAAATTTATTTTGCTGCATAATATTAGAAAGGCACAAGGTACAAGGAACACGGAACAAGAACAACATTCAATAGTAAAAGGCAGGCTGAGTAACACGACTTGTGCCTTGCGCCTTCAGTTTATTTTACAATATTGAACAACCGTTTCCAACGAGGTCCCCCATCCCAGCTAAACCATATCAGCCAGGCTTTGCCAACAATACGGTCTTCTGGAACAAAACCCCAGAACCTTGAATCCTGCGACTGGTGGCGGTTATCCCCCATCATCCAGTAATAATCCATCTTAAAAGTATATTCTGTTACTTCTTTTCCGTTCAGGTAAAATTTCCCTTCTTTCATATAAAAATCATTCTTTTCATATACACTGATGGGTCTTTGATAAATGAGATAATTCTCCGGGGTTAGCACCAATTTAGCTCCCTTTTTTGGAATCCATATTTTACCATAGCTATCTGTACTCCACCTATTGTACCACACATAATTTTCAAACAAGGGGCTGTAATTGGCAGTACTTGTATCCAGAAAGGGAGTAATACTTTTTATCAGACCTGATGTTTTCATTTTATTCACGGCCTTTGCGGTAAGTATCATTCTGTATTTATTACTCCCCATCGCCACACTTTCCTGGGGATTAAAAATATCTACATCAAATTCACTTTTCGCAAAATCGCCATCTAATGGCTGGTTGGTTTCAATTTCATAATCTATCTGCGAATAAGGAGGAAGTTCACTTTTTTTCCCGTTTACAAATACATCGCTGTTGATTATCTGTAACGTATCGCCGGCAACAGCTACGCAGCGTTTGATATAATTATCTGTTTTATCTGCCGGGTGAACAGCGAGGGGATACTGATCGGGATCATTTAATACTATTTTACGGCCTTTATCCATATCACCACCGCCTAATTCACGGCACAACTGATAGTAGGGATGTTTTGACTGATAATCATCTTTATTGATAACGGTATCGCCGGCAGGAAAATTAAACACCACTACATCACCCCGTTTGGGAGAGGTGGCGAACCACCTGGTGTAAGGTATCTTAATTGCCTGTGAATATGATTTGCGGCTGCTACCGGGCAGATAGTTATGAACAAAAGGAACAGATAAAGGTGTATTGGGAATCCTTGGACCGTAACTAAGTTTGCTTACAAATAAAAAGTCTCTGACCAGCAACGTTTTTTCCATAGATGCTGATGGGATAGTGTAGGCTTCAAAGATAAACGTACGGATTAATGTGGCAGCTACAACTGCAAAAATGGCCGCATCAACCCATTCTCTCCAGGCTTTTTTCTTATGCTTTATTACTGCTGCAGGCCCGGTAAATTTGGGATCTTCTTTATAAGCGAGGTAAGGAAAATAAACAGGAGCAGCCAGTGCTGCTGCAGTGTGGTGTCCCAATCCAAACTTGCCAAACAATTTTGCAAATTCAATGAAAATACCCGGGCTGATAAACCAGCCGACTACGGGAATAAATTGCCAAAACACCCAGTGTTTTGGCCGCTGCGCCAGCTCCTGCATTATCCAGGTATTGTAAAAAGGAATATAGGCTTTCCAGGCAGGCACTCCTGCTTTGGTAAATAGTTTTGCCAGGCCAAACGATGGGAGAAAAACAATGAGTGTACCTATAAGGTAAACGATGAAAATATGTTGTAGGGGCATGAACCTTATTTTATAGCTGACAAAAGTATCATAAATATTTGCGTATCAAAATATTAAAGGTAAAAGTTTTGTGAAACGGCGGCAGA
>JANPMI010000292.1:0-14910 GCA_031422725.1 Chitinophagaceae bacterium
TGTAGTGTTGAAAAATTCCTTCCTGGTTGGGTTTGTTATACGCCGGGCTTGCAGTAAGAATCGCATCATACCCTTTCAGATCAAAATTCTTATAGCCATGAAGCACTTCATGGGTGTCGCTGCCACCAATACCGGCTACCAATGGCAAACGGCCAGCTACTTCTTTTGCGACAAAAGAAAATACCTGCTGCTTTTCTTCGCCATGCACCGTGGCACTTTCACCCGTTGTCCCGAGCACAACCAAATATTCTACTTTACCTTTTATCCAGAACTCAATCAGTTTACTGAAGCTTTCCCAATCAATTTTTCCATCTGCATGAAATGGAGTAACGATGGCAATACCTGTTCCGGTGAATTTATCTCTTAAAGGCATTTTAATAATTAAGAATTAAAAATTAGTAATTAAGAATTGTTGATAGTTCAATATTGCTGAGTATTGATATGCAGTACAAGTGTGCGACCCCGCATAGGCGGGACAGGCGCAAGGAAGATGATAGTAGTACTAAAGCTGGCTAAATAATCTCCTGACTCAAGACTAATGACTCCCGACTCTCCCTACACTTCTTCCCAAAATCCCATCTTCCCAAACTTCTCAATCCGGTCATTCACTCTTTGCTCTGCTGATGTTTGTTTCAATTCCTTCAGCACAGGTATCAGATACTCTTTCAGGATTTGTGCTGCACCATTATAATCCCAATGTGCACCACCAACAGGCTCGGGAATAATACCGTCAATCAAACCAAAGCCCAGCATTTTATCGGCTGTCAGCCGCAACTGTTCAGCAGCTATTTCTTTTTTGTCCCAACTGCGCCAGAGAATAGAAGAACAGCTCTCCGGACTGATAACAGTGTACCAGGTGTTCTCCATCATAAATACTTTATCACCTACGCCAATGCCTAATGCACCACCGCTGGCACCTTCCCCAATGATGACACAGATTACCGGTACTTTCAACCGTATCATTTCATAAATATTCCGGGCAATGGCTTCGCCTTGTCCTCTTTCTTCTGCTTCAAGGCCGGGGTAGGCACCGGGTGTATCTATTAAGGTAATAACAGGTTTATTAAATTTCTCGGCCAGCCGCATCAATCTTAATGCTTTTCTGTATCCTTCAGGATTGGCCATACCAAAATTCCGCATTTGCCTCATTTTGGTATTGATACCTTTTTGCTGACCAATAACCATTACCGTTTCTCCGGCAAGACTTGCAAACCCACCCACCATGGCTTTATCGTCTTTTACATTGCGGTCACCAAACAACTCAATAAAGTTGTCGGTCATATTCGCAATGTATTTGAGAGTGTAGGGTCTGTCCGGGTGGCGGCTCAGTTGTACCCTTTGCCAGCTGCTGAGATTTGTGGTAATTTCCTTACGTTTATCCAATATGCCCTGTTCCAATTTTTTTATAGTGTCGCTGAGATCCAGTTTGGTTTTTTCCTGGCGATGCTTCATGCTGGCAATCTCATCAATCAGGTCTTTGATGGGTTTTTCAAAATCAAGAAACTGTCTGTTGGCATCTGTTGGCATAAGCGGTAAATGAGTGGCTAAATTAAGGATTAAATGATAATGCCTGTTTTTACCCGGAAGGGTTGATTGTCAATGACTGAATAATGGAAAAACTTTTGGCAGCAAAAGAATGCAGGGTTATCTTTGCCGTCCTGAAAAATGGCCCGGGTTACGAATCATTTGAAGGAGTTGGATCGGTAGTTCAGCCGTAGAAAATCAATACGAAGAAGGAGTATTATATTTTCAAGGTCCCGATGAACGAAGAGAAATCGGGATTGGTTATATAAAATATTGGATCGGTAGTTCAGTTGGTTAGAATGCCGCCCTGTCACGGCGGAGGTCGCGGGTTCGAGTCCCG
The DNA here is from genome assembly GCA_031422725.1 of Chitinophagaceae bacterium. Taxonomy (GTDB): domain Bacteria; phylum Bacteroidota; class Bacteroidia; order Chitinophagales; family Chitinophagaceae; genus JJ008. Next base: position 1,865 of record JANPMI010000292.1, read on the forward strand.
TCCGGTCCGCAAAGCCCCAGTCAAGTCTGGGGTTTTTTATTTGATGTCACTTTATTTGTTGCAAATTCAATGATTGCATCAATATCCACCGGAGAAAACCATTTCATCCCATCATCTTTTTTAAACCATGTCATTTGCCGCTTGGCATACTGCCGGGTGTTGATTTTTATTTGTTCAATAGCTTTTTCCTGAGAACATTTTCCATCCAGGCAGTCAAATATCTCTGCATAGCCCACGGTTTGCAATGCATTTAAATGACGATAGGGCATTAATGACTGCACTTCACTCACAAGGCCTGTTGCTATCATCTTGTCCACTCTTGTATTAATATTACGCAGCAACTCTTCTTTGGGAAGTGTTAAACCAATTTTTATAATATTAAAGTTTCTTGTTGCCCTGTCTTGTTTCCGGAAAGAAAGGATAGATTGCCCGGTGCTTTCCATTACTTCTAATGCCCGCATCATCCGCTGTGGGTTTTTTATTTCTCCGGCTTTATAAAATGCTGCATCTTTTTCCTGCATCTGCTGCTGCAGCCATTTCATACCCTTTTCCTCATAATTGCTAATAATGTTTTTCCGTACGACTGGATCAATTGCGGGAATTGTATCCAACCCTTCACAAAAAGCTTTAATGTAAAGACCGGTACCTCCCACCATTACCACCACATCATGCTGCTGAAATAATTCTTTTGTTTTTTGCAAAGCATATTGCTCAAATGTGGCTGCTGTTACTTCTTCCTGTATGGAATGAGTAGCAATGAAATGATGTTTTACTTCCTGTAATTCTTCTGTTGATGGTCTTGCCACTCCAATCCTTAATTCCTTAAAACACTGGCGGCTGTCAGCAGAAATAATCTCTGTTGAAAAGTGTTTTGCCAATTTAATAGCTACCGCTGTTTTACCAACTGCCGTCGGACCAGCAACAATAACCACTGTTTTATGATTGCCTGAAGCCATTTTTATTATTTAAAAACCCCGGCCCCGTCCAAAAACGAGACCGGGGTAATGCTTTTATACCCATTGCTAAAAAAGTGTCATTTATACTTCCTCCTCTCCTGCTTCACCTGCCTCTTCTGTCTCTTCTTCTGCTACTCCATCGTCACCTAAACTCAGGTCTTCCCCATCCTCATCCTTTTCACCAAAGCCTTCACCTACCTGGGTGAGGTCATATTTTTCTTCAATATCTGCAAACTTAGGACCAAGCAAACCTTTGGTGCCATACTGGCTGGGAGCAATTCCTTCTGTTCGTATAGTTGACGGGTAACTTATTTTCGGATTTTCTTCTTTAGAAACATTAATCAGTTCAAGCAAAAAATTCCAGTTCCTGTTAAAATCATATACATACAGGAAGCGTTGATTGGTGTCCCTGATTTCTGAACCAATCGTAGTTTCATTCATGATCAGGGGCGGAGCTTTATATTCTTTGTCGTATTTCTCCAGAGAAATTTCACGGCCACGCAGCCAATGATCATTACTGCGAAAAAATGTTGCCTTATGTTTATTGTCAAATTCATACGCCTTCAGAATTGCTGCATGCAAATCCTGAAATGACTGTGAATGGCGGATAACGACATCACGGTAAACACTTTCATCTTCTTCGAAATAAACCCTGAATTTTAAAATAGCCATGCCACAAATTTAAGCTTTTGAATTTTTAACTACCAAACCCAGTTCAATCCCTTTGACCAGCATAAATGTATGCGCTGCCTCATAAGTGTTTGGAATAATTCCATCGAGCATGGCATCTTTCAGCGCATCTTTTATAACTCCAACAGCCTTTGAAGGAGGCAGGCCAAAGGTCTGCATTATTATTTCACCGGTAATGGGTGGCTGCCAGTTACGGACATGATCTTTTTCCTCCAATTCTTGACACCGCTGCCTTACCAATTGAAAATTTTCCAGGTACCGTTTTACTTTTTGTTTATTTTTTGATGTTATATCTGCTTCGCAAAGCAGCATCAGCGAATCAAAATCATCACCGGCATCAAATAATAAACGGCGGATAGCTGAGTCAGTAATATTTTCTTTCGTCAAACTTATTGGACGGAGATGCAGCTCCACCATCTTCCTTACAAACCTCAGGGTTTCATGCTGTGGTAATTTTAGCCTGGTAAAAATCTTTGGCACCATTCTTCCCCCCACTGCCTCATGACCATGAAAAGTCCAGCCATGACCTTCTTCAAATTTTTTTGTTACTGGTTTGGCTATGTCATGCAATATGGCTGCCCAACGCAACCACAGATCACTACTATTGACAGAAAGATTATCCAGTACCTGCAACGTGTGATAAAAATTATCCTTGTGTCCATGACCATCTTTGTATTCGGCACCTGCCAGGTCCACCATTTGCGGAAAGATAATCTGCAATAAACCGCCTTTGTATAATAAATCAAATCCAACTGATGGCTTCCCAGATGCCACTATCTTGTTCAGTTCGTCTGTAATCCTTTCCTGCGAAATAATAGCAATACGCTGCGCATTATCTTTTATTCCCTGCCAGGTTTTTTCTTCTATCACAAATCCTAACTGCGTTGCAAAACGGATGGCCCTCATCATCCGCAGCGGATCATCACTGAACGTTTGTGAAGGTGCCAATGGTGTACGGATAATTTTGTTGTCTATATCTTTTAGTCCGGAGAAAGGATCGATGAGTTTGCCATAATTATCTTTATTCAAACTGATGGCCAGGGCATTCATCGTGAAATCACGGCGATCCTGATCATCTTCCACGGTGCCGGGTTCCACTTCCGGTTTCCGGGAATCAAAGCGGTAACTTTCTTTTCTTGCACCGACAAATTCTATATCAAATTCATTATTGATTCTTATATGTGCAGTTCCAAAGTTTTTGAAATAATCAACGGAAGGAACAGGATTGAATTGTTTAGCTACTTCTTTTGCCAGTTCAATACCATCACCGGCACAAACGATATCTGCATCCCTGGTATCCCTGCCCAATATCTTATCTCTTACAAAACCGCCAATCAAATAGGTTTCCACTCCCAATGCTTCGGCGGCATTGGCTACTTTTTTTAATAAAAACAATTCCTTTTCTGTACAATTAATTTCCATAATCACAACAAAGATAACCGGAGAAGAAACAAGACACAAAGTATCAGGGCCTTATTATAGTAACAACGCCTTTGTCCCATTTAATAACAGCAGATGGTTTAGCAGTAGATTTATCATCCTGCCGGTAGTTTACAATATAATCAACTCCCTTTTTTATTTCATCGCTTATTTGCGAAAATATGCCGGCGGTTGGCTGACCAGATATATTAGCCGATGTAGAAACAATTGGTTTCCGGAATCGTTTAATAAGATGCCGGCAAAATTCTTCGTTGCAAATACGGACGGCAACAGTTCCATCACTGCCAACAAGGTTATCAGCAAGACCAATGGCTCCATCATAAATAACAGTCGTAGGTTTTTCTGATTGCTGTAAATAATCAAACACCTGCAGATCGGGGCTGGCGACATATTGCAAAATTTCCCGTTCATCAGCCACTAAAACAATCATCGCTTTTTCGTCTGATCTTTTTTTCAGGGTATATATTTTTTCTACTGCAACAGAATTGGTAGCATCACAACCTATTCCCCAAACAGTATCAGTGGGGTATAGAATAATACCTCCGCTATTCAACACCTTTAAACATTGTTCAATATCTTTTTCAAAGTCTGCCATACTACTTCGCTGTTATCATTTATTGTTATTAAATATCCATTACACTTTTATATATGCTCATCATACTGGCTGCATATATCTCCGGTGCAGATTTAAGGGCCTGCTGCCAGCCTTTCTCCCTCATCGAATCAGCCAGTTCTTTATCTGCATATATTCTTTTCATTCCTTCAGCAATCTCTTCTGCCTGTGAAGGATTCACATAGTAAGCTGCATCACCAGCCACTTCGGGCAGGCATGATACATTGGAAGTAATAACCGGCAACCGGCTCCACATTGCTTCCAGTACCGGCGCACCAAAGCCTTCAAAAAATGAAGGATAGATCATGGCAATGGCCGATTGATAGATAGCTGCAAAAATTTCAGGGGTTCGGAATTCCGGATCGGTTTTAACTATTTCACTTTCCGATAAAAAAATAATTCTGTTCTGCAGATCATGCTGCATTATAAAATCTTTAACCAGTTGTTTGTATTTTCCACCATCCCCGATGACCACTAACGGAATATCCAATTCATCCCGGAGCAAAAACACAGCCTTGCATATATTCAGCAGGTTTTTCCTTTCAATAATGGAGCCGACATATAAGAAAAACCTGGACGGAAGATTATATTTAGCCACAATTCTTTTTTTCTCCCTCTCGCTTGCCTGCACAGCAAAAGCAGGGTCACAACTCTGGAAGCAGACCACCACTTTCTCCTCCGGTGTTTTATAAAATTCAATAATATCCCTTTTTGTTTGTTCACTTATCGCAATCACTTTATCCGCATGTTTGCAGGCATACCGGAATTTTTTACTGTAAATTTTAACGTCTATCGGGTTGTATTGTTCCGGGAAACGTTCATGTATCAGGTCATGAATAGTTACCACAGATTTTATTCCGGTAGTGTGAATACCCATCGGAATTTCATGGCTGGGGCCATGATAAAGATCAATCTTATTCTTTTTAAGATCGCTTTTTACCCAACTGCTGCGCCAGGCAGAACGGAATAAAGTATGTAAAAATCCATGTGGCAAAATTTCATGAAGATTTTCCCCTTTGAGACTGAACTTTGAAGAAGGTTTTGGATTAAATAAATAATACTGATGCTCCGGGTATTGTTTTGCAAGCAAATGAATCAGTGTGCGGCTGTAATACCCAAGACCGGTACTGTTATGATAAGCTCTTTTTGCATCGTACCCTATATTCATAGTGTGCAAAGGTGCGGATTATTTTGGTGAATAGTTAATAGTGAACAGTCAATCTGAACTGGTAAAAGAATATCAAAATGGTATGACCTTTCACAATTCACTATTGACTATTTTCGCAACAAATTTTGCAACTAATGAAAGATTTGATACTTGAAGCCTGGAGCAACAGGGATTTATTAAAAGAAAATAAATACAGTGATGCCGTAAGAGCAGCGATTGAAGAAGTGGATAAAGGCCGGTTACGGGTAGCATACCCATCTGACCCTTCGATACCTGAGGGCGGCTGGGTAGTAAATGAATGGGTGAAGCAGGCCATCTTGTTATATTTTGGTATTCAACCCATGCAGACATGGGATGTGGCTCCGTTTGAATTTTATGATAAAATGTTGCTGAAAAAAAATTATAAAGAACTCGGTGTGCGGGCCGTGCCCCATGCCGTTGCCAGGTATGGCGCCTACCTCGGGAAAAATGTAGTGCTGATGCCTTCCTATGTAAATATCGGCGCCTATGTGGATGAAGGAACCATGGTAGATACCTGGGCCACTGTTGGTAGTTGTGCACAGATTGGAAAAGGAGTTCATTTAAGTGGCGGGGTGGGTATTGGTGGTGTGCTGGAACCTTTGCAGGCCTCACCGGTCATTATTGAAGACGGATGTTTTATTGGCAGCCGCTGCATTGTTGTTGAAGGTGTGGTAGTGGAAAAAGAAGCAGTGCTTGGTGCCAATGTGGTGTTAACCCAATCAACAAAAATTATTGATGTAAGTGGAAGCCAACCAAAAGAAATGAAAGGAAGAGTGCCGGCAAGAAGTGTTGTTATTCCGGGTTCATACACTAAAAAATTTCCGGCAGGTGAGTACGGCGTTGGCTGTGCATTAATTATCGGGCAACGTAAACCAAGTACCGATTTGAAAACAAGTTTGAATGATGCACTGAGGGATTTTAATGTGAGTGTGTAATACATCCAACCAGAGCAAATGAAAAAACCCCGGTCCCGTTTTGAACGGAACCGGGGTTTTTATTAAGCCAGATAAAGGATTATTCCTTGACTATTTTAATGCTGGATTCTCTCCCGTTATTTTTTATTTTAATCAGGTAAACGCCGGATGCCAATGCAGAAACATCTAATTGTGTAATTGCCTGGCTGCTGTTTTTTTGTAACAGCATTCTTCCATACATATCAAACACACGGATGTCTGCCTGTCCTTGTATATCCGGAATACTGACAATAGCAGTTTTGTTTACCGGGTTGGGGAATACATTTATTTTGCTATCAACTATAATTTCTCCTTCGCCAAATGAAGCAGTACCCGTAGTCACCTTTAGTGTATAACACAATGAAGCATTACTTGCATTGCCTTTAGGATATACTCTGGCAAAATATTCTCCGGCAGCCACTGTAATATTGATGGTTTCATTGGCGGTACCATTATTAGTTGATCTGCCGATTCTTGAACCACCGGTATTCAGCAAATCAAGTTGGTAATTAGCGGGCAATGTTTGAAGCGTAACAGTAATAGTGCCCCCGGTTGTAATATTAAATTTGTAATAATCATTATCTCCTGTTGGACTAACTGTGCCTTTCACATCTGTATTCAGCGGAATAAGTGCTGCACCGGAAGTAGTTCCATTTGTACTTACATCATATATACCGGGGCATGTAGTTGGAGTTGTAGTGGTAAACTGTGCCTGCGAATATCCGCTACTGCTGCTGCTGCAATTTGTTCTTACTCTCCAGTCGTACAAAGTAGAAGCTAAGAGGCCTGTTAAATTTACAGAAGTAGCTGTAGTAGCTGTTGCCGCATTAGTCCATGGTACATCTGCATTTCTTTTATAATCCACATCATAAGAAACGGGGCCGCTTACAGCAGTCCAGCTCACCGTAGCACTGTTGGATGTAATTGCTGACGATGTCAATCCACCTGGTGCATTGCAAGTGCCGGGTGTGCAACCAACAAAGCTGACTGTCTGGTCGGTTCTTGAATTGGATGATCCTTGTGATGCACCGGTACCCATACCTCTTCTTGCAAAAGCATTGATAATAGCACAGTTAAACTGGCCGCCAAAAAAGATGGCATCGGCTTGTAAAATAGCGTCACGGCCACTAATAAAACCAGGGCTGCAGGGTTGCAACCGTAACCCTTCTGTAACTAATTTAAGGGCAATGGCATTACCGCCATTTGCAGCAATATTATGCAGGCTGGGGTTGATACCAGCAGTTTGAATAATTTCCCAGGTCATATCCCAAAGAACAGTACACCAGATGGTGCCTGTACCATGCGGATGAACTACTGTTGGCAGGTTGGAATACGTTAAAGGATTTACCGACATGTCTGTAGTGTACCTGTATTGACGGATTCCCAAACCGGTTATTGGTTGATTTAATGCATATGTTCCAATACCACGAGGGCTGCTAAATCCATCACCCGGCAATGCTGTTGCCCAATCATGTGTCATCATCAATCCAAAATAATCACTCCAGCCCTCACCCATTTGTTCGGCATTGGACAGACATCCGCTGCCGGTTCCGGTCATCCTGTTGCTGATACCATGAGTGTATTCATGAATAATAATGCCGTTGTCAACATCACCATCACGGTCGGGTGTGGGGGCCGTCCATAAATACATTTGCATACGGGGCCGGGAGCCATCAGCAGGAGTAGCAAAATTGGCATTGTTTGTTCCGCTGCCATCCTGTGCTTCTGCCAATACATAATCAATTCCTGCGCCACCACGGCCCTGGTTATCGTTTTGAAAATTCCTGGCCGATTCTGTAAATCCATAGATATAGGCAAGATCATGAACAAGGTTATTCCAGTAAAAAAGATTGGTGGTATTGAATTGCTGATTCGGAGCCGGAGTTGTTATAACAGGTTCCAGCGTATAATTGGGTACAAAATCAAATGTCAGGTCAGGCTGTGCAGTTGAAGAAACAGCAGACAGGCCCGGAAGATTATTTGCATCCCTGTCTTCATAAGCATAGGCATTATTTCCTCTTGTATTTTCATAATACACACTGCCATCAAAATGCCATCCCAGCGATGTTGCATTGCCGGGTGCCAGGCTCCAGGGGTTTGCCTGCAAAGCATGTCCGCCACCGGGATGTATGGGGCTTTCTGCAGGATAAGGAATAACACGGTATGAAGAATTATTTACAACAAGTGGTTGATCAGTTAATAGTTTACCTGTTTTATCAATGTTTAAAACAATGTTTTTGGTTGCCTGCTCCGGCACATGTTTATTTATATGTTGTTCTACTGAATGGCCTGCTTTATCCCAGTTGCAATAAATGGTCAGGCTTTCTTTATTAATGATTTGATTATTGGCAGCATCTACTCTTATCAACCAGTAATCAGAACTATTGTATGGAGCAATAAATATTTGCCAGGCTAATTTTACTTCATCTCCGTCGCCTGCCGGAAACCAGATAAGTTCTGCACTGATATTTTCAACTGACACACCAAGATTTCCATAATCTGATTTTTGACCATTTGCAGAAACCTTCTCAGGTGTAATAATTCTGCTGGTATTTACTTTACTTTCCACCATAGCTGCCCTTACAGCCGTTTCCGGCGTTATGGCTGCCATATGATTGTCGTTATTAATCTGTTGTTCTATGTTGATAATGCGGCTTCCTGCATTAGAGACCATCTGATCATTCTTAAATGCGAGAACATTCAGGCGGTTATATACAGGTATGCCCTTGTAACTCTGCTGCAGGTAAAGCATACGGACATCTGATCCCGGAACGACATAAGTATTTGTAACAATTGAGTTGTCCAGGTCGGCAGAAGAAAGGCCGATGCCTGATTTGTTTTTTTGAACCAGTTCCAGTGCAATTTTCTTTTCTGCTTCTGTGATTTGTGCTTTAGAAGAAAAAACACAAGCCCACATTACAATAAACAGCATTAATCTTTTCATGATACAAAGTTTTGGGGTTAAAATTCATCCTGCTAAATTCTATCAATCAAATATGATAATTAAGCGGTATTTATTATTGCTTCAACCAGGCATATAAAAAGAAAAGTTAAGCCATTTTTTTTTAAACCTCTCTTTTTAAAAAATTATATTTAACCTGAAACACTTTACTTTTTTTAGTGAGCTTAATCACAGATTGCAATTCATTTAAACGTATAACTTCTTTCAGTTTCGGGAAGTATTCTGTTTTACTTATATCTTTGCCGTCCTGAAAAAGCCCGGGTGGCGAAATTGGTAGACGCACTGCCTTCAGGTGGCAGCGTTCGCAAGGATGTGCTGGTTCGAATCCAGTCCCGGGCACAAAAAGCTTCATACATATATGAAGCTTTTTTATTTAAGTAATAAATCAAAAATAAAAATTTGTTTTAAAGCAGGAATTATATTACCGGTTCTATTGACACTATGCAACCAACCAGCCCACTTTCTATGTCTGGCTATGACAGAAACACGATGGTAAAACTTTTAATATAAGGCATAAGAGTAAAAAGAGTAAATTTGCTAATAACCCCAAAAATGAAAATCCTTAACTATCTGAGAAAAAATTTCTTACTCCTTCTTTTGGCTCCTGTTATATCTTTCGCACAGGGAAAAGACCTGATGATCAGAATAGTCCAGGACGAATCGGCAACCAGGCTGGACCAATTTCAAACCAACCTGACTTTAAAGAAAAGTGCCTTCAAATTTCAGATTTTAATGGAAAAAGTGGAAGGTGTGTATGTTTTTGCCAGTGTAAGAGATTCAATTTACCGCTTTACCGATAGCAGTGCTATCCGTGACTTTTCCTATCTAAAATTGCTTGAATTAAGAGAAACAGATAAATTTAATACCAATAAAGAATTAAATATCAGCGAAACAGGGTGGTCTTACTGGTTTTATAATGATACTACCGAATGGCATTCTTTTAACCGAAAGACTATTGGCATGGGTGCTTACAGAGTAGTTGGTACAAAAGTAATTAGACAGTTATATGACGTAGCAGAAGGCAAGAGCATAAAATTCAAAAACCTTACTACTCCCCTTTACCTCTTCTTTGTCGCCGTTAAAGATTATGATGCAGAAGGTAAACCTCTTACAGAACTGCTGCGCCGCAAGGTTAAAATTGAATGGTCAGACGAAGATTAAATGCTTTACAATTTTTCACTACCCATTAACTAAATGGTAGTTTCCAAAAAAAATGATATTGGTGATAATTATCAGCTAATAACATCCCATGGAGTAACAATTTTAGGGTCTTTGTCCTCGTCTTTTGGGCGATCAGGATTATCTGGTATAATAATCTCTTCATGTGCCGTGTCTGCTGATAAGTCTGCTTCAATGTTTAAATTCTTAAACTCTTCTTCGGTTATCACATCCTTCTGATCCTTGATATGCCGGCTCATTATTTGTTTTGCGGTTTTTCCTTTTGACCGGGACTTTTGGGGAAGTTTTTCCACAGATAGGTTACCCGTATCTTTTTCAGATGGCTGTTCTGATGATTTGCTCATATAAATAATTGTTGTTTGCTATATAGTGAAAATTACATGCCAATAAAATTCAAACAAATAAAGCCATACCATTTTAGCTCCAACGGTAACGGATAACCCGGCATGATGTTTTGTAGTTTATCAGAAAAGCATAACCTATGCCTGCAAAAACTACTCCGATTAAAAAGGAAGAAGAAGTGCAACAAAATCCAGACAAGCATATTGACCAGGATTTTACCGGATTTCCTCATCTTCCTGCTGATAAAAAAAGTATTACTCCCGCAACAAAAATGGAAAAGAAGCAGGCATCGGTGGGTAAGAAACAGTCAAAAAAAACATACGGCGGTTAAAGTACTCCGGACAAGTTAAAACATTGGCTCAAGTGAAGTCCTGCCGGGAAACAGAACTAACTTACTTTTGCCATTATGCCCGGAAAAAAAAAATCTATCGAAACTATTTTAGAGAAATTAAAAATCAAGTCGCTCAACCCAATGCAGCTGGCTTCCATCGAAGCTATTGATAAAAATAACAATGTACTCCTGCTATCAGATACGGGGTCAGGTAAAACACTGGCTTTCCTGTTACCATTGATTAAAATATTAAATTCAACAACTACAAGTACCCAGGCTATTATTATTGTTCCGTCCCGTGAGCTGGCTTTACAAATTGAAACTGTGTTTAAAAGTATGGGCACCGACCTGAAGGTAACCTGCTGTTATGGCGGACACCTGAGAGAAACAGAAGAAAACAATCTGAAGCAGCCACCGGCATTGCTGATAGGCACACCCGGCCGGCTGGCTGATCATATCAGAAGAGGAAATATCACCCTTGATAGTATAGAAACATTAGTGCTGGATGAATTTGACAAATCACTGGAGTTGGGTTTCCAGGAAGAAATGTCTTTTATAATCAGTTCCTTAAAATCAATTACGAAAAGAATATTGACCTCCGCTACCGGAGCCATAGAAATTCCTTCCTTCATCGGCATTAGTGAGCCTGCAAAGCTTGATTTTTTACACGATAAAGGTGCAGATTGCGGTCTTACAGTTAAAACATTGCTGAGTGACGGAAAAGATAAACTGGAAACACTTTTCCGGTTGATCTGTATGCTGGGCAACCGCTCCATGATTGTGTTTTGCAATCACCGGGAATCTGTAGAACGAACCAGTAAATGGCTAAAAGAAAAAGACATCGTCAATGTATTTTATCATGGTGCATTAGAGCAGCAGGAAAGAGATGTTGCCTTGTGCAAATTCAGAAACGGGACTGCCAATATATTAATCACAACAGACCTCGCATCAAGGGGGCTTGATATTGCCAATATCCGTTACATCATTCATTATCATTTGCCCGGCAGCGAAGATATTTTTACCCACCGCAATGGAAGAACGGCCCGGATGGATGCCAGTGGAACGGCCATAATAATACTATCCCCGGAAGAAAAATTGCCGGGCTATATAAAAGAAGATGCAGAGAAAATAGAACTACCGGCAACTGCTACATTACTGGAAAAACCTAACTGGTCCACTTTGTTTATTGCCGCCGGCAAAAAAGACAAAGTGAACAAAATTGATATCGTTGGATTCCTGTCAAACAAAGGCCAACTAAAAAAGGAAGATATTGGTTTGATAGAAGTAAAAGATTTTTTTTCTTTTGCTGCGGTGAAGAAAATAAAAGTAAGCAACACCCTGCAACTGATAAAAGAACAGAAAATAAAGAATAAGAAAATAAAGATTGCGGTGGCAAAATAAAATTATCAACTTTTATACTTTTACTTTAGCTCCTTTTTGGCCTTTCATTTTTGCATGGTTGAAAAATAAAATTTATGCACATAGAATCAGAAATTAAACTTGGCTTTAAAGATGTAATGCTGCGGCCCAAACGTTCCACCCTCAGTTCAAGGTCAGAAGTAATCCTGGTACGAAAATTTAAATTTTTACATACCGGCAGCATCTGGGAAGGCATCCCCATTATGGCTGCTAATATGGATACTACAGGCACCATGGAAATGGCAAAATCCCTTGCATCAAATCAATTGTTTACCGCTATTCATAAACATTATACAACGGCACAATGGAAAACCTTTATGCAGACAGGCGGAGAAAATATTACAGAACATATCGCCGTAAGCTGTGGTACAAGCAGTGAGGATAGCGAAAAATTAGACATCATTTTGCAGGAGAATACTTCGTTACGCTTTATCTGTATTGATGTAGCCAATGGCTATTCGGAAAAGTTCGTAGAGTTTGTAAAAAAAACAAGATATAAATATCCGGGTAAGGTGATCATGGCAGGTAATGTGGTAACTGGTGAAATGGTGGAAGAATTATTACTCGCCGGCGCCGATATTATTAAAGTAGGTATAGGTCCGGGTTCTGTATGCACTACCCGGGTAAAAACCGGTGTAGGCTACCCGCAGTTATCAGCTATTATTGAATGTTCCGATGCGGCACATGGTTTAGGCGGCCAGATTATTTCCGACGGAGGATGCAAAGTGCCGGGTGATGTGGTGAAAGCATTTGGCGGCGGTGCCGATTTTGTAATGCTGGGCGGCATGCTTGCTGGTCACGAAGAAAGTGGTGGTGAATTAATAGAAAAAGAGGGCAAACAGTATAAGTTATTTTATGGTATGAGTTCAGAAACAGCCATGAGCAAATATGCTGGTGGTGTGGCAGACTACCGGGCTTCCGAAGGTAAGACCACACAAATACCCTACAGGGGTTTGGTGAACGACACAGTTC
>JANPMI010000293.1:0-26074 GCA_031422725.1 Chitinophagaceae bacterium
CTAAGAAAAACAGAATAGTATTAAGGTACAAGGTACAAGGTACAAGGCAGTCAACCGAAATGTACAAGTCGCTTCTTAACGGCGTATTGATACAAGGTAATGATGAAGGCAACTATGCTGAATGGAAAGAAGCCGGTGGCAGAGAAACGACTGCGACAGAAAAAGACGATTTGATTTTTGCTAATCTGGTTTGCAAACATTTAAAATCAAACGCTATTGCGCTGGTAAAAAATAAACAGCTTATCGGCAAAGGTTGCGGACAAACCAGCCGGATTGATTCCTTACGGCAGGCGGTAGAAAAAGCAAAACAATTCAATTTTGATTTGAATGGGGCAGTAATGGCCAGTGATGCTTTTTTCCCGTTTAATGATTGTGTAAAGCTGGGACATGAAGCTGGCATTACTGCTTTTATTCAACCCGGTGGTTCTATCAGGGATAATGATTCGATTGAATATTGTAAAGAAAATAACCTGGCAATGGTGATAACGGGTTTAAGACATTTTAAACATTAATACCCTAACCTCTAAAGGGGCTTACCACACATCCAAATTTAAAATAATGATAGGCTGGCCATAATTTTTTAATAACCTGAATGAATCTTTTTGATTTTCATAAAACCATTGTTCAATCTTCTGCTGACTCTTTAAAAAAGTTATCGGTATTTAATCCGCTGACCATTCGAAAAAAAGGGACAAGGTCTAAAGCGATTTTTGCATTAGCATTGGTTTGTGTTTTGTGGGGCACCACCTGGATTGCTTCCAAAGAAGGTGTACGCCATATGCCTGCCCTCCAACTCGCTGCTATACGCCAGTTGATAGCAGGTGCATTATATGTTGGCTTTTTTCTTTACAAAGGAATTCCTTTACCTAAAGGAAAGGAATGGACACCTGTACTGGTGTTGAGTTTCCTGAATTTTATTATGAGTAACGGTCTCAGCACCTGGGGTGTTAAATATATTTCAGCAGGGCTTGGTTCCATCATGGGTGCCATCTTTCCGCTTTGGTTAGTCATTATCGGGTTGTTTATTTCTAAAGAAAAAATTCCGCAAAAAGCTCTTATCGGTTTGCTACTTGGTTTTGCCGGTGTTTGTATTATTTTTTATGAACACCTGCAGGATTTTTTAATCCCTGATTTTCGTTTTGGAATTATCCTGTCGCTTATCGCCACCTGGACATGGGCTTTTGCTACCCTTTACACAAAACAACAAGCGGCAAAGTTTAATCCTTATTTCAGCCTCGGCCTGCAAATGCTTATATCAGGAATTTCATTGTACACTTTTACAAGCCTGACGGGTAATACTATTCCTCTTACAAAAATTCCGTGGGAGTCGTGGGCTTCCATTGCTTACCTCATCCTCTTTGGTTCGCTGATTGCATTTGTTTGTTACCTGTATGCATTGCAAAATCTTCCAACGGAGCAAGCCTCTATTTATGCGTATGTAAATCCGATGGTAGCTGTATTATGCGGCTGGCTGATCTTTAATGAAAAGGTTACCATCTTTATTACTGTCGGTGGATTGGTAACCTTGCTGGGTGTATACTTAGTCAATAAAGCATTTAAAGCTGTACCTGCACCGGAGCAACCGGAGACGGAAGGAATTTAATGTGGTCTGACGGTCTCCGTCTGACCATTTACTTCATTAATAAACTGTTTATAACCTTCTCTCCACCCCTTAAACCGTTCATCAGTTCCTAAAAAAGTATTGTGCCAGATGCTGATATAAGTGCCGTTTACTTTTTTTACCTGCTGATAGTAATGCCGCATTTCTTCCAACGCCTGCTCCGCAGATAATTTCTGTTCAAAAAAAGAATTGGCTTCCATATAGCAGAATGGATGCAGCAGCAAATAAGTTGTTTCTTCTTTTTCCAGGTCATACCAGTAAAAAGAAGAAGCTACCGAAGCCCTAAAACCATTGATACTTCCATAGCCCATTGAAAAATCTTCTTTGATACCGGCATCAATAAGATATCGGAAAGTTTGTGGCAAAGTAAAACGGATAAAATGCTGGCGGGATGCAATGATTTTTATGGTAGTAATATGTTCAATGGTTTGTATTTCTTTTTTTATCAAAGAAATATCATCACCACTTTGCCAGGAGGGATGAACCCCGATACTGTATTTATCAGCATGTTGTTTTATTAATACCTGCAATGCTGTTTCCTTTGGCAAAATGTTTCTATCATACTTTCCTGTTTTTTCAGGCACAAGAAAAAAATAACGAGGCTTAAATTTATGTGGCCGGTGCAGGTTGTCAATCCAGTCATAAGAATCAAACGGGTCTGCCTCTTTATTATTAAGAACTTTTCTTCGCAGTGAAAACTTGTCCAATTTCCCTTTCAACAAATCTTTGACAGCAGCCCCGGCACTTCGCCACCATTCTTTGTGCTTGTAAGAATAAGCTTCGTCAATATCGTAAGTAGGGGAAAAAGTGAAGGATGAATGATGAGCAGTGAATAGGGGAAACTTTTGTTGTAACGAGTTTTTGAATTGCTCCAGCCAGATATTAATCAGCGGAAGATTAAGAAATCCTTCTTTGAACGCCAATGAATTTCGATGGGCATAGCGTCCATACATATCCTTTTGATGGGGCAGGTATTCTTCGTAGCGGCTGAGCAAATAAAATGTGGCAGCGAAAATATCAAAAGGGAAATCTCCTCCTGTTTTAAAGAATGCCTTTTGACCGTTTACTTCAAAACAGTCAACAGTTTGCAGCTTGGTTCCTTTCTCAAATAGTAAAGGATATGGCTGTAGCCAAAACTCTTCCTTTACTATTTGCTCCGTACTGTAATTGATTTTAGGCCCATCATAGTTTATAAAATCCTCCACTTTGTCTGTAACAGGAAAATTTTGACCGGTAATTTCTTTACCTATAAAATCCAAAATATACCTGAGCCGGTGGGTTATTGTATTTGCAAAAACAATCACAGAATGAAGATAACTATCTGGTACCGTATTTCTCTTTCCACAATTGATTAAAAGATTTCTTCGGAAACTCGATTTTACCCCGGTGTTCTTTCCAGCCTTTTACTACACTGTTCACCACCCAACTTTTAGTAGCACCACCTGCCATGTTCATCCATTTACGGCGCAGCATTCCCTGCTTCCACATTTTCCAGGCCATCTTTTCGCCAAATGAACTGTGGCCTTGTTCCACTGCTTCATGCCTGTTCTCCAATAACAATTCATGCAGGTTAATTTTCACTGCACATACTTCTGTGCAATTGCCACAAAGCGAAGAGGCATAACTAAGATGTTTCCACTCTCCCAAATCTTTTAAGTGAGGAGTAATAACAGAACCTATCGGGCCGCTGTAAGGAGTGGCATATGTGTGGCCACCAATATTCTTATAAATAGGACAAGCATTTAAACAAGCACCACAACGGATGCAGTATAAACTTTCCCGTTGCTTTTCATTGGCCAATATATTAGTACGGCCATTGTCCAGCAATATCACATACATATCTTCCGGGCCGTCTGTTTCATTGGGTTGCCGGGGACCGCTTATGATGGTATTATACACGGTCACTCTCTGTCCTGTTCCAAAAGTAGCCAGCAAAGGCCAAAACAAAGCCAGGTCAGCCATCGAAGGAATTACTTTTTCAATTCCTGCAATGACAATATGTGTCTTTGGCATGGAGCAGCTCAACCTTGCATTGCCTTCGTTTTCTGTAACGGCTATTCCGCCGATGTCGGTAATAATAAAATTGGCACCAGTTATTCCTATTTCTGCCTGCACATATTTATCACGGAGTATGTCTCTGGCTACTAAGGTCAGTTGCTCCGGTGTTGCTTTTGGATCGGTACCTAATTTTTCCGCAAAGAGTTTAGCCACATCCTCTTTGCTCTTGTGCATGGCGGGAGTAACGATGTGATAAGGCGGCTCACCATCTAATTGCTGGATATATTCTCCCAAATCTGTTTCTACACTTTCAATCCCGTTCTTTTCCAAAAAAGCATTCAGGTGAATTTCCTCTGTCACCATGCTTTTGCTTTTCACTAAAGTCTTGCAATTCTTTTCTTCACATATTTTTTGAATGGCATCTAATGCCTGTTGTGCATCTTCGGCCCAGATAACTTTTGCTCCTCGTCTTGTAATAATGGCTTCAAAAATTTCTAATTGTTTATCGAGGTTTTCTATTGCCTTCCATTTGATGTTCTTTGCCTTTTCCCTCGCCAGGTGAACATCAGAAAATTGTTGCTTGCCCTGCGGCACTACCGCATTATACTTCCCAATATTAAAATTAATCTTACGCCGATGTTCTTTATCAGCAGATTTAACAGTACTCTTGGCGATAAATCCGGATGCTGTTTCTTTCACAGTGTTTATTATTTTGCTTCGGTTTCCTTTTTAGCAGCTTGCCTTTTTGCAACTTTATCTAAGGCAGTATAAAATTCCTCACCATATTTCCTGATCAAAGGCTCTTTCAAAAATTCATAGGTAGGAATTTCTAATTTTTTTCCCAATGCACAAGCCGGGTTGCAGAGTTTTTCTCTTGGCTCATAGTTCACCCGGTTATAATCGCCATGCTTTCCTTTTTTGGTAATAATTGGGAACAGGTGGCAACTGATAGGTTTTTTCCAGGGAATTACCCCATCATAATAAGCCTGCTCGAAAGCACATTTGATAATGCCTTTTTCATCCCGGTTGCCATACACACATATTTCATTGTCGTTCCCCAATGTCGGTGTTACCCATCCAAACTCTTTATTGTAAACATATTTTCCTTTCTTCTCTACTTCTTTAATTGATTCAATAGATAGATAGGGCTTGATCTTTTCATACATTTCCAATACAGTATCCAGTTCATCATCATCTAATGGCGCACCGGCATCCCCTTCTTCACAACAACCCCCTTTACATTTATTCAGGTCGCAGACAAATTGCTTTTCCACTACATCATCGCTTATCAGTATGTTATCAATTACTATCAATTTCAGCTGTTTGGAACAAAAATAATCTTTTTGCCCTCTACTGCCTGTTTCTGCAAATTATTACTCCAATATTCCTTTAACAAATAACTAACAGCCTTCCCGTATGGAAAGTTTTTGACAGCAGCATCTCCTCAGTATCACAACCACTGTATGCAAAACACAAGAATAATCACCCTTCAAAAGTCAGCGAAGGTCATTTTTCAGATGCTGTTCTGGGTGCCGGTCATCGGTTTTAGTTTACTTCTTATTTACAATACACTTCCCTATTTCTCCTTCAGTAAAGAGTTTGATTTTATAGAAGAAAGAAGTTTCCTGTTTAAAAGCAATTTTTATTATACCTGCTTCTACATTCATATCGCTGCCGGAGCAATTTGTATCGGTACGGCACTTATCCAGTTTTCCAGATATATCCTGAAAAAGTCAAAAGCCATTCACCGTTTTTCAGGTAAGATTTATGTTTTTGTAGTCCTGTTTCTTGGGGCACCCACCGGTCTGTACATGTCCTTCTTTGCCAAAGGAAGCTTTTGGGAAAGATCTTTATTTATGTTCATGGCAGGCTGGTGGTTTGTCACTACCCTGTATGGGTTAACCACCATACACAAAAGAAATGTGATTGCACACAAAATCTGGATGATGCGCAGCTATGCTATGGCAATGACAGCTGTAACATTCCGGGTTTACCATATCGTTTTTTACCTGCTGGACTGGGGACACCTGGAAAATTATGAATTATCCCTCTGGATAAGTGTAATTGGCAATATGCTGTTTGCAGAATGGATTATTTACAGGCAAAGTAAAAAATACTTAAAATCATTTGCGACATAAACTAAGCAAGTCATTCTTTTAAACATTAAAAACTAAAAACAATGAAATCTGTCTTGTACGTCGGCGCCACGTTAATGATAGGCGCCAGCATTTATGGGTTTGTTGATTACAAACAATCCAGCCATAAAAAAGAATTTACAGGTATGTATGCAGAAGAAAAAACAAAAGAACTGCCTGTCATCGCCACGGATGACAAAGTGCTGCCGCCAGTAACCAACGAGGTAACTAAAAAGGCAAAAACAACAGCCATAAAAAAACAAACCGCTGAGAAAAAAGAAGTTATTGTCCCGGTAAAACCAATACCTGCGGAGGAAAAAATTAATAGTGGCGAAACTAAAAAGATTGAAAAAGCCATTGTTACCGTTACCCCTGCAAAAGAAAACAATGTTGTGAAAAAGAAGAAAAAGAAGAAATTGAACACTAAGCTATTCAGCCGGGCACCACTGCGGGAGGACCTGGAAGAAGAAAAAATCCTGCCCTCACCTGATAAAGCCGAATTGAAAAAAACTGAAAAGAAAGAGCAGTAACAAAGCTTACAGTAGGCTGCTCTGAACCCCGTCTCGTTTGAAACGAGACGGGGTTTTTTATCTCCATTGCAAAGTATTAATCAAATGCTGAACATCTTTTTTCAAAAACTCATTAACAATAGCCAGCGAATCAGCATTGGGAGCCGCATCAAAATACAAAGCACCCCGTAAAAAATGCCTGGTGGAATCGGTAAGAAAAAATTGATTGGCCGTTGCCGTATTACCACCTAGTGAAAAATAAACACCCTCCACACCGTTGGGTGTTTGCATCAGGCTGTCATTAATTCCGGTTGATACATCCACATGCTGTTTATAAGCCATTTTGAACCCATCTCTTACTAATGAATCAAATTTGTTTTGTCCTCCTATCTTTTTATAACTGATATAGATTCTGCCTGCAAACTGCGGCACATCAATGTTTACCCACCAGTCGCCTGCTTTGTCATCAAAAAAAGTAGAATCTTTTGTTACGCTGGCATACACTGGATATTCAAAAGTGTAAGGATAGCCGGGCTGATCAAAAGATTGGTATTTTTTTTCCGGAAAATCAATATGAAAATAGCCTTTCTTTTTACCCGTGGAATAATCGCTGTTGCAGGAAAAAAGCAACCAGCAGCCGGCAACCAGCAACAACCCATGTTGAATTATTTTATTAATAGAAAAGTTAGTCATTCCGGTTTAGTTTTAATGGTCACTTTTAACTGTTGAATTCTGTTGTTATCAGCCTGCATTACTGTAAAATCAAAATCGCCGCAGGAAATTATTGAATTAACTGCAGGAAATTCTCCTGCCAGTTCCAGTACAAGGCCTGCCAGTGATTCACTTTCGCCTTTTACTTCATCAAAAATATCCATCGGCAGCCGCATGGTCTTGCACATATCATGTATCATCGTTTTGCCTTCAAAAATATAATTGCTATCATCCAGCCAGCGGTTTTTATTTTCTTCCTCATCAAACTCATCCCTGATATCACCAATTACTTCTTCCAGAATATCTTCCATAGTTACAATACCACTGGTACCACCAAATTCATCCACTACCACCGCAAAGTGAATCCGCTTTTGCTGAAAATCTTTCAATAAGTCTTCAATCAATTTCGGCTCCGGAACAAAATAAGGCTGGCGCATAAGCGGATGCCAGTTATAATTTTCTTCTTCTCCCAGGTAAGAAATCAAATCCTTCGTATTAATAATACCTACTACTTCGTCCAGGCTATTTTTATAAACAGGTAGCCTTGAATAATGAAGTTCTTCCACCCTCTTTACCAGGTCACCAAAGGAAGTTTTGTGTTCAATACCACTTACTTCAAGTCTGCTGCGCATAATCTGCTTCACTGAGATATTACCAAACTTTACAATACCTTTCATGATATTTTTTTCTTCGGGTGATGCTTCTTCATCCGTTTTAATATCAATAGCCTCATCCAGTTCCTGCATACTCATGGCTTCGGTTTTACCGGCACCGGCTCTTTTACCTATTCTGTCCGCCAGCTTCACTACCCATTTGCTGATTCTTCGTAATAATAAATGCAGGGCTTCTACTACAAAAGAGGAGCCGTAAGCAAAACGCAGATTATTCTGAGTGGCCCAGACTTTTGGAAATATTCTGCCAATAAACACCAGTATAAAAGCAATGGCAATTCCTTTCGTAAGAAATTCAACTTCATACCGGACTTTGGCAAATGAAATAAACTGGTTGATTAAATAATTGGCCAGTACAATGATGCAGATGTTCACCAGCGTTCCTGCTATCAACAACGAAGCATACACTTCTTTTGGTTCTTCCAGCAGATTTACAATACGTTTAGCGGAAACATGCTGTTTTGTTTTCAGCATATTTACATCTTTCTTATTCAAAGAAAACAATGCCACCTCGGCCCCGGAAATAGTAAAAGTAAGAAGGAGGAGAACAATCAACATAATGCCTAAAAAAGTAGTACCCTGCGGGTTTATGGCGAGGAAAACATAAGAGACATAATCTATAATGGAAATAAATACCGGATAACTTTCCAAAGTGGGGGATTTTGTTTATCAATTATTTTAATAAGTGTACCATCCTGCGGACATGCCGGCATCGGGTTTGTGTGTGAGACCTCAGCACTTCTGCAACAAAGTTATTGTATTTACTTTTTATACTTAAAAAGGAAGACTTTCCGAAGGATCCCCCATTGGCATATCGCCACCCGTTCCTTCTATACCACCACCTTCGCCGGATGAAGCAGTTCCATCTGTTCTTTTATCCAGCATGATGAGATTATCACCTACGACTTCTGTAGAAAATTTCCGGTTACCATCCTTATCATCCCAACTACGGGTTCTCAGGCGGCCTTCTATATAAACCAAACTGCTTTTGTGCAAATATTTTTGTGCAAGTTCGGCAAGGCCTCTCCAGAGCACCACAGTGTGCCACTCAGTCTGCGATACCAATTTTCCGGTGCGGTCTTTAAATGTTTCTGTAGTTGCCAGCGGAAATTTTGCTACGGCTATATTTCCTTCCAGGTGCTGTACATCGGGATCTTTACCAAGATTGCCAATCAGCATTACTCTGTTTACACCTCTCATACATTTATTTTTTAGCCCGCCCCCGAAAACATTCGGGGTCGGATGGGGTTAAAAAATCATATGGCTGTCTAAAGTTAAAAAATATTTGAAAGGAATCCTTTAATAAAATTGCTTTATCAGCATTTAATATCAGAATAAATTTTGCAGGTCAGTTTTGCCCCTGAGGTATTGATTGATGAACTGGGGAAAAGCATATTTCCCGATTTTGCTTTTAGATACCCACCACCAATCATGGCCGGGTGCCGGTTTGTGTTTGAATTTTATGGTGAAAAATTGGCCAACTATCAGCTGGTGCGAAAGTTGTTGTTTGAAAAATTGAGATACAGCAAGCAGTTCATATTCATTTTTCTGTAGCCAGTTTTTCTTTTCTGCCCGTTGCAAAATATTTTTTTTGTCCAGCTCCGTGGCAGATTCTATCAGCGGAAATTCATACAGATCCTGCCAAATGTCTTTTTCCGTCCGCTGGCGAATGGCAATTTCATTTTTATATTCTATCCGCAAATAATAAAACCATCTTTTTCTGATGTTTATTTTCTTCTCTTTTACAGGCAGTTCATTTATTTTATTATTGATAAAAGCAAAGCAATGTTTTTTAAAAACACAAGTTGGGCAAAGCGGGGCTGCCGGTTTGCAAACCACAGCCCCAAAATCCATAATAGCCTGGTTATATAATCCGGGTTGTTTTTTATCTAATAATTCATCGGCTAAAATCGTAAAAACCTTTTTACCTTTTGTAGAATCAATTGGTTTAGTAATACCAAAGACCCTTGCCAGCACCCTGAACACATTTCCATCCACCACAGCATGCGGCAGATTAAAAGCAAATGAAGATATAGCCGCAGCAGTGTAGGGTCCAATTCCTTTCAAAGCTTTTATGTCGGCATACTCAGCAGGAAATTCTCCTTTCAATTCTTTTGAAATATATCTTGCGGTGGAAATCAGGTTTCTGCACCTTGTATAATAACCCAATCCTTCCCAAAGCTTGAATATGGCTGAATCCGGTGCTTTGGCAAGCTTGTGAACATCCGGAAATGTTTTAATGAAATTGTTATAGTAACTCAGTCCCTGCTCCACCCTTGTTTGCTGGAGGATGATTTCGCTGAGCCAGATCCTGTACGGGTCTTTTTCCCCTTTCCAGGGCATTTGCCGGTTATTTTTCTCCTTATTCCATTTTACTAAAAGAGGAGTAAATTTTTTTCTTATATGCTGACTATTGTATTTGTGATGAACGGGTTTTTTCATGAAAAATACTCCCTATGGATTCTTTAGGCTGCTAAATATCTGTCATTTTCTGCTGATCAGTTCAGATGGGGTTAAAAAAATTATGCCTATTTAGTTGACTATCATATTATTTTGTCATAAATTGGTGTTCGTAAAACCACTAAAAAACCTGTAAAATGAGAAAAGCCGACCTGGTAAATCAGATTTCTGAAAAAACAGGCATACCAAAGGTAGATGTGCTTGTTACGCTGGAAACTATGTTTAAGGAAGTAAAAGACACTCTTGCCGCTGGCGAAAACATCTACATTCGTGGCTTTGGCAGTTTTATTACAAAAAAAAGAGCAGCAAAAATTGGCCGTAATATTAAGAAAAATATTGCTGTACACATTCCTGAGCACTACATCCCGGCTTTCAAACCTGCTAAAGAATTTGTAGCAGAAGTGAAAAAGCTAAAGGAAATTAAACAAGATGCTGGTCCCGGCGAAGATTCATAATAACTCTTCCCTCCAGCATTTTATACAACCCTTTGGGGTACCTTTGCCTTCTGAAATTTTGAATCTTGAAGAAACCTCAATGGATTACTATTGGTATTGCTGTATTGCTGACGACAGGCATTTTCATTTTTGGCAGAACTGTTCCTAAAAAAAAGGCAACAATTGCAACCGAGCATGGACCCAATGATGGGCATGACCACGGAACGGTTGAATCCACAATAACTATTGATACAATCCTGAATTTAGCCAAAAAACAGCTGACTGTTGACCAGGTAGTTAGATTAAATACCCTGGAAAATTCTATTTCAAGAGGAGATGTCAGGGATCAGCAGCTTCATGTTTACCACCAGTTAGCCCGGTTTTGGGCCGATTCAGCCCATGTTTTTGAACCTTATGCCTGGTATAACGCTGAAGCTGCCAGATTGGAAAATTCAGAAAAAACCCTCACCTTCGCCGCCCAACTGTTTTTGGATAACCTGCAAAATGACGATGTAGTACAGCGCAGACAGTGGAAGGCAATGCAGGCCAAAGATTTGTTTGAAAGGTCTTTGAAGATTAACCCCGATAATGATTCAGCCAAAGTAGGTCTTGGTGCCTGCTACCTGTTTGGTAATATTTCTGCCGCTCCTATGGAAGGAATAATGAAAATCAGGGAAGTGGTTGAAAAAGACAGCACCAACCTGTATGCACAGATGATGCTGGTAAAGGGGTCGCTGCTGTCCGGGCAATATGATAAAGCTATCAGCCGTTTAGAAACAATTAACCGGATTAAGCCGGATGATATAGATGCTATGTTGTTGCTGGCGGAAGTTTATGAACGGATGAATGATAAAAAAAATGCGATAAGCTGGTATCAAAAATGCCTTCCCCTTGCAAAAGAAACTGAGTTAAGAGTGGCAATTGAAAAAAGAATTGCTGAATTAAAAAAATAGTAAAGCAGCCTTTCGAAAATGGCTAAGTATAAAAATTATTATAAACAAGATTAAAAAATTATTTGAGTATGCCTTGTGGTAAAAAAAGGAAGCGTCATAAGATTGCGACGCACAAGCGTAAAAAAAGACTGAGAAAGAACCGTCATAAGAAGAGAAACAAGTAAGTTAATTGGTTAATTAGTTTATTGGTTAATTGGATTTCCTGCTTTTGCAAAGAGGTTCCTGTTACTGATAAACTAATTAACAAATAAACCAATTAACTGATTTTTCAGTCCCTGGTTGTTTGCCGTACTAGTTTGCACCCATCAATTTGCTCTCAGTACTCCAATCATGTCCCCGCATTTGGTACGGATTTCCTGACAGCCAGTCCCGATGGCGGGACAGCAGAAGGTGTTTCATTTATGTAAGTAATGAACAAAGAACTTATTATTAATGCCGCCCCGCAGGGTGTAGAAATTGCCCTGCTGGAGGACAAAAAACTGGTAGAACTGCATAGCGAAAAAAGCGATGCCCGTTTTGCTGTAGGCGACTTGTACCTGGGTAAGGTTAAAAAACTGATCCCGGGACTCAACGCTGCTTTTGTAGATGTCGGGTTTGAGAAAGATGCTTTTCTTCATTATACCGACCTCAGCCCTTATGCCAAATCCCTGCTGAAATTCACAAACATGTGTATGCAGGATAAAAGTGAAACGGGGCTTGATTTTGGCAAATTTACTATCGAACCGGAAATTGTTAAGACAGGAAAGATCAATGAAGTATTGGGCGGCAAGCCGAATGTCCTTGTTCAAATCCTGAAAGAACCTATTGCAGCCAAAGGGCCAAGACTTAGTTGTGAGTTATCTCTGCCGGGTCGCTTTGTTGTGCTAACCCCTTTTAATGATATTGTAGCTGTTTCCAGAAAAATTCATTCTTCTGAAGAAAGAAAACGATTGCAGAAGATTGTAGAAGCCATTAAAACAAAAAATTTTGGAGTTATTGTCCGTACGGCCGCTGAAGGAAAGAATACAGCCGAGCTGCATGAAGATCTTTCTGCTTTAGTAGCCATGTGGGAGAGTATTCAGAAAAATCTGAAGGGTGCAGTGCCTCCCGCCAAAATACTGAGTGAGCAAACAAAGACCAATAGTATTCTCCGTGACTTGCTGAATGAAGATTTCAATAAAATAGTTGTCAACGACAGAAATATATTCAGCGATACAAAAAACTATATCCAGCGTATCGCACCTGAAAAAGCAGACATCGTTTCCTTTTATCAGAATGGCTCTACAATTTTCGATTCATTTGGCATTACAAAGCAGGTAAAATCTTCTTTTGGTAAAACCGTGAATATGGATAGCGGCGCCTATCTCATCATTGAACATACAGAAGCCTTGCATGTAATTGATGTAAACAGCGGCTATAAAAGTGTTAGCAATAATCAGGAACAAAATGCATTAGAAACAAACCTGGAAGCAGCAGAAGAAATTGCCCGTCAATTAAGATTACGAGATTTGGGTGGCATCATTGTGGTTGATTTCATTGATATGAAACTTCCTGATAATAAGCGAAAGTTGGTGGAAAGAATGGAAGAGTTCATGGGCCCTGACAGGGCCAAACATGCAGTACTGCCGATTTCCAAATTCGGCATCATGCAAATCACCCGTCAGCGGATGAAACCAGAGATGAACATCAATACCCTCGAAGTTTGTCCCAGTTGTAATGGTACCGGAAAAATTTCTTCCACCCTTTTATTAGAAGATGATATAGAAAAAAACCTGAGTTATCTGGTTACACATAAAAACAGCAACCTTAAGTTAGTAGTGCATCCTATTTTACATGCTTACCTCACCAAAGGATGGCCGTGGAATACTCAAATGGCTAAATGGAAAAAGAAATTTGGTCAAAGGACACGGCTGGAGAAAAACAGTAACTACCATCTTACTGAGTATAAATTTTTTGATCAGCATGATGAAGAAATCAAATTATAAAAAAGAGATTGTTTCAAAAGGGTTGTCAGCCGTTGTCACCCTGAGTTTATCGAAGGCTGTCAATTTGATTGCCAATATTTCTACAAGCTCAATATGACAATCAAATTGATTTTTGAAACAGCGTCCTTTTTATTTTACTTCTATAAGTATATTTTTTAGCTCCTGTCCCTGCTACCAAGATAGATCATAATATATTGAATAAGAGTGACAACGGCAGCCAAAGCAGCTACCACATAAGTTGTCGCAGCCCATTTCAAGGCATCTTTTGCTTTAGGATATTCTTCTCTGTTAGTCACATTTGTCCGGTCTAACCAGGCAAGTGCCCTTTTGCTGGCATCAAACTCAACAGGAAGGGTGATAAGGGTAAACAACACAGTAATACTCATTACTATAATCCCGATAAGCAGAACCGTTGGGTTTTTAGTGGTTGCCAGCACAATCATACCGGCAAGCAATACCCAGTTTACCAGCATAGAGCTAAACTGAACCGCCGGAACCAACTTGCTCCTAAGCATCAGTGGGCCGTAGGAGGTGGTATGTTGCACGGCATGGCCACATTCATGAGCTGCCACTGCAGCGGCCGAAACGCTGGTTCCATTATACACATCCGGGCTCAGGTTTACTGTTTTATTAGCCGGGTTATAGTGATCGGAAAGGAATCCTTCGACCGAAGTGACTTTAACGTCATAAATGCCATTCTCTTTGAGCATTTTTTCTGCTATTTCCCGTCCCGTCATGCCGTTGGCAAGGGGTATTTTGCTGTATTTTGTGAACTTACTTTTCAGTATCGCCGACACCAGAAAACTGATGCCCAAAAAAACCAGGGAAACGATAAAAATTTCACTTGACATCATCATATAAAAACGTTTAGTTAACTGTACTTATAACAAATTTACTACCAGTAAGGAGAGGAGGTTTTTTTCAGCCGTTTTGTCACCCCAAAATTTAAACCAGGAGAAAAATCAAGCTAAAAAAAGAGGCTATCATATATTTAAAATAGATTATAATAATTTATAAATCAATTGATTAGCTGTCATTTTATTTCAATTCAAACCCAACTTATTATTCCGTCAGTTCTGCCGGAAGTTATGCACAGACGCAAAAATTTATTTTGAAATGTGGGTCTTAATTGTAACTTAGCAATAGAATTTAATGGGTTAGTAAGTAAGAGGGTTAATCGAAAGATTGACCCTTTTTACTTTTACAGAACTCCTGAAAAAAATCAATCCTTTCTTTATTTGTTCTTGCCGGTATTTATTCCAAAAAAACTTCCCGGCTTATTTTTATTACCAATCATTATTCAAACATCTTAATAAACACAATGCAAACGTCTAATTTTATTGCATGAGTAAAGTAAAGACCTCTTTTTTTTGTCAGAATTGTGGTTATGAAAGTGTGAAATGGGTAGGTCAATGTCCGTCCTGTAGTCAATGGAATACATTCGTGGAAGAACTAACTCAAAAAGATACTTCAAAAAATAATAACGGCTGGAAAGATTACAACGAAGAAAAGAGAATCAGCAAAACAATTTCTTTAAGCGAAATAAAAAGTAGTGAAGAAAGAAGGTTGCCAACATCGGATGCGGAATTGAACAGAGTACTGGGAGGCGGAATAGTTCCCGGAAGTTTAGTATTGGTTGCCGGTGAACCAGGTATTGGTAAGTCAACATTGTTTTTACAAAATGGTTTATGGCTAAAAGATGTCTCTGTTCTTTATGTAAGTGGTGAAGAAAGTGAGCAGCAAATAAAAATGCGGGCAGATAGATTAGGACTGAAGAATGATAATTTTTATTTACTTACCGAAACATCTACACAAACAATTTTCCAGGAAATAAAAAAGCTGAAGCCGCAATTAGTTATTGTGGATTCGATACAAACATTACATACATCATTTATAGATTCATCACCCGGCAGCGTATCACAAATAAGGGAATGTGCTGCCGAATTTCAACGATTTGCCAAGGAAACAAACACTCCTGTTTTCCTGATTGGACATATAACAAAAGATGGAAGCATAGCAGGTCCCAAAATCCTGGAACACATGGTGGACACGGTTTTGCAGTTCGAAGGCGACCGGCATTATGCGTATAGAATTCTACGAACATTGAAGAATCGGTTTGGCAGTACAGCAGAATTAGGCATTTATGAAATGACGGATGAAGGCATGAGAGGTGTATTAAATCCAAGTGAAATATTAATCACCCAAAAAGAAGATCAGCTAAGTGGTATTGCCATTGCTGCAACTATTGAAGGCATGAGACCGCTATTAATTGAAGTGCAGGCATTGGTTACTCAATCTGTTTATGGCACACCGCAACGAACAGTAAGTGGTTTTGATTTACGCCGCTTACAATTATTATTAGCAGTGTTAGAAAAAAGAGGTGGCTTTCATTTTGGGATGAAAGATGTTTTTTTAAATATTGCCGGCGGTATAAAAGTAGAAGACCCTTCTATTGATCTTGCTGTTCTTTGTGCATTACTTTCGTCGTATGAAGATGTAGCATTACCACAACAAATTTGTTTTGCAGGTGAAGTAGGATTAAGCGGAGAGATAAGAGCCGTCAATCGTATTGACCAGCGGATTGCTGAAGCCGAGAAATTAGGATTTGAAAAAATTATTGTTTCTAAATACAACCAGAAAGGTTTGAGCAAACAAAAATTTAATATTGAAGTGGTGACGATGGGAAGAGTGGAGGAGGTTTATAAATACCTTTTTTGATTTCCCGTAAGTCTTGTGCCAACCGGCGGAAATTTGAAATGCTGACAATTTGTAGTTTTTGTACATGATTCGTTTAAAAGAAATAAAAGATTCCTTTCTTCACCTGCTCTTCCCTCATGTATGTACGGGATGCGGCAGTGATATTTTGAATGAAGAAACACTGTTGTGTATGCGGTGCATTGATGCCATGCCGGAAACGAATTTTGAAATCCACCCCAACAACCCGGTTGAAAAAACTTTTTGGGGACGACTTCCCCTCGCCGGCGCAACAGCCCAGTTTTATTTTACCAAAGAATCGCTGATGCAGCACCTGATGCACCAGTTTAAATACAAGGGCAATAAGGACTTAGGTCTGCAATTAGGCAGGATGATGGGGGAGCAAATTCAGAAATCTGGCCGGTTCGCCGCTGATGCCTTGATTCCCTTACCCCTTTTTCCTGCTAAAGAAAAAAGAAGGGGTTATAACCAGGCCACTATTTTATGCGAAGGCATGGCGGAAGCAATGCAAATACCGGTTTTGGAGAAAGTGATTATCCGGCCACAGCATACAGAAACACAAACAAAAAAAGGAAGGATAGAACGGTGGAAGAATATGGAAGGAAAATTTATTCTTGCCAAACCAGATGCCATACGAAACAAACATCTGCTGCTCGTAGATGATGTGGTAACTACGGGAGCCACTTTTGAAGCCTGCGGCAATGAGTTGCTGCAAGGTGAAAATGTGCGGCTAAGTGTGGCGAGTCTTTGTGTGTCATCCCGATAGTTATTTCCCACTAAGACACAAAGAGCACAAAGTTCTTTTTCCTTAGTGTACTTAGTGTCTTTCCCGAAAAGTCGGGACAAGTTATGCGATACTTCCTTTATTTTTGATACCAATGAAAACTCTCTCAGTACTTATCATATCCTTATTGACGATTTTTTTTTCCTGCAGGAAGAATTCCTTTATCACTTCTGCTGATGCAAGGATTACTATCTCTGCCGACACATTAAAATACGATACTTTGTTTGTTACAGCTGGTTCTACTTACAGAGCTTTGACTATTATTAATGAAAACAATCAGAAGCTTCGTCTTTCATCTGTAAAGCTGATGGGTGGTGCTGCTTCGGTTTATAAAATGAATGTGGATGGAACTCCCGGCACACAGTTTAACAACCTGGAAATAGAAGCCAATGACAGCATTTATATTTTTGCACAAGTATATGTAAATCCAAGTGCAGCCAATTTACCTTTTATATTGAGAGATAGCATTGAAATAACATATAATGGAAATAAAAAGTTGGTACAATTGGAAGCATGGGGACAGAATGCCCATTTTTTCCGGGATAAAGTGGTGGCAATAAATGAAACATGGAATAATGATTTACCGTATGTTATTCTTGGTTCTTTATTGATTAATGCCAATCAAACATTGACGATTAATAAAGGCTGCCGTATTTATGTTCATGCCGATGCCCCGGTTGTAGTAAATGGGACATTACAAGTGAATGGACTAAAAGATACTGCAGACAGGGTTTATTTCCGGGGTGACAGGTTAGATGAGCCGTATAAAGATTATCCGGCAAGCTGGCCCGGCATTTTTTTTCAGGCAAATTCTAAAGACAATGTCTTTACTTATGCCGTAATAAAAAATGCTTACCAGGCTATTGGCTTACAAGACCCATCACCTAACGCAAATCCAAAACTTATATTGAATGAATGTGTGATTGATAATGCGTATGATGCGGGCATCATTTCACTCAACTCAAGTGTAAGAGCCAGGAATTGTTTAATAAGCAACTGTGGTAAAAACCTTTTACTGGCTAAAGGCGGCGATTACCAGTTTACTCATTGCACAGTTGTTACTTATGCCAATCGTTTTATTGACCATAAAGACCCGGTGCTGACTGTTACAAATTTTGCCAATAACACATCGGCTAATCTTACTGCCACTTTCCGCAATTGTATTTTCTGGGGTGAAAATGGATTGGTAAATGATGAAGTGGTGGTGTTAAAAAATGGAACCACTACTTTCAATGTAAACTTTGATTACAATCTATGGAAAGTGCAAACCATTCCTGCAAATATTACCAGCAACCAGATTATTAATAACCAGTCGCCCCAGTTTGACAGTGTGTCCACTTCAAATAATTACTATGATTTCAGGCTGAAAGCTACTTCGCCAGCTATGAATAAAGGAGTAAACGCCGGTGTTGGCATTGATTTGGATGGAAAACCACGGCCGGTGGGTTTGCCTGATTTGGGATGTTTTGAAAAACAATAGAAGTAGTCAATGACTATCTTTGTTTTTCTTTATCACAACTAAACACAATCAATTCTCGTTTGTAATAAAATAAACTCTCATTATGAAAACATTAATGCTTACAATGATTTTAGCTGTTACATTAAGTGGCAGTTCTATCTACGATTTTAAAGTAGCTGGTCTTGATGGAACAGATATTGATTTTTCCCAATACAAAGGCAAAAAGATAATGATTGTAAATACCGCTTCTGCATGTGGACTTACGCCACAGTATGAAGGATTGGAAAAACTCTACAACCAGTATAAAGACAAACTGGTAGTTATCGGCGTTCCTGCCAATAATTTTAATGGCCAGGAACCTGGCAGCAATGAAGACATAAAAGCATTTTGTAAAAAGAATTATGGCGTTACTTTTCCAATGGCAGAAAAAATTTCGGTGAAAGGTGATGACACTCATGCTCTATATAAATATTTAAAAGAGCAGGCTACTGCTAAAGGCTTTGCCGACCCTGTTACCTGGAACTTCGGTAAGTTTTTAATCAATGAGAAAGGAGAGCTTATTGCTACATTCAGTCCGAGAACCACACCGATGAGTGAGGAGATATTGAAGTATTTGAACTGAGAGAACTAACTTTTAATAAGATTAATAAGAAACCGGTTCTGGATTTACTGAATCGCTTTTTTATTACCAGAAAGTTTATTTTCGTCTCCCCATGCATTTCTCCGACATCATAGGTCAATCGGCCGTAAAGCAACAACTGGCAGAACTGGTGCAACACAACCGCCTCAGCCATGCATTATTGTTTTTAGGGAAAGAAGGAAGTGGCTCTTTGTCGCTGGCACTGGCATTTGCACAGTATGTAGTTTGTGAAAAGGCGAACAGCCGGCAGCCGGCAGTTGGCAGTCAGCAGTCAGGGCCCTCGCTGTTCGGAGATGACCCTAAAACTCCAAACCCCAAACCCGCAACACTAAATGATAGTTGTGGTGTTTGTTCTGCTTGTCTAAAGGCACAACAATTAGTTCATCCGGATATTCATTTCTCTTATCCTACCGTGACGAAGAAACCGGGAGAAAAACCTGTTGCCACCGATTTTATTTCAGAATGGAGGGAGTTTATAAAATTAAGTCCGTATGGAAATCTGTTTGACTGGATAGAACAGATAAAAGAAAAAGAAAACAGCCAGGGAAAAATAACGGCGGAAGAATGTAATGACATTATCCGCAAGCTGAGTTTGAAAAGTTTTGAAAGTGAGTACAAGATTCTCATTATGTGGATGCCGGAAATGCTGGGCACCGAAGGCAACAAATTATTAAAGCTGATTGAAGAGCCGCCGCCAAATACTTTGTTTATACTGGTAACAGAAAATGAAGCACAGGTATTGCAAACTATTGTAAGCCGCTGCCAGTTGATAAAAATACCGGCACTTGAAACAAAAGAAATTGAAGAAGCCCTCATCAGCCGGAATAAAACAGAACCGGCGATTGCAAGACAAGTGGCCAGTGTGAGTGAATGCAATTATCATGAAGCCTTACAATTGGTGCAACATGCGGAAGAAGATTGGCAAGCCCTGCTGCGGGAGTGGCTGAATGCTATTTTAAAAACCGGACCCGTAGCACAAACCAAATGGGTAGAAGAAATAAGCCGGTTGGGGCGGGAAAAGCAAAAGCAATTTCTCCGGTATTTTAATCATCTGCTGGAGCAGGCGGTTCATTTGAGGATTTACACAGAATCGGGTCAGACCGGGGGGACAAAAGAATCAAGTCAGACGGAGACCGTCAGACTTGATTCTGAACGGGATTTTGCCGAAAGATTGAATAAAATAGCCGGAATTGAACAGCAACAGGCCATTATTGAGGAATTAGACAAGGCCAGTTATTATATAGAACGCAATGCCCACGGTAAAATCCTCTTTCATGCCCTGACCATTAAGCTATACCATATTATACAGGATAAGGTTGTGTTTATTTGATGGTGGGCAACTTCTGGAGAGTTTTGAACCCTCCGGGAGTTCGTTACTATTATTCAGGATAAGATTGTATTTTTGGTGGATTGAGGTGGTGAGTGGAAAATAGTGAGTGCTGAATGAGAACCTGAACGCTTAGAAATTTCTAAAATGCTTCATTTGTTGTTTCAAGATATAAAAGTCTCACACTTATCGGTTACTGGCATTCATTGCCCAGTAGAATTACCGAACGTACAAGTGTGGTTCAATTATTCTCTTTCACTGAAAGAAAATAATTGAACAATCCGCCGGTTGGCGGATGCAACAGAAGCTTAATAGTAATTCTGCAGCCCGGTTCACCATCTCCTCAATCTTTTATTATTAATTTTTAATTACTCATTATTTCATGAGTTGTACAAGTTGCAGTACCGCTTCAAACGGTAAACCGGGAGGATGTAAGAGCAACGGCGGGTGCAGTACCGGCGGATGTAACCGTATGAACACCCATGACTGGCTGCGCAACCTGCCCATGAGTGATGTGGCCAGTGCCTGCAAGGTGATGGAGGTGAGTTTTAGCCAGGGAACCCGGAAAGATTTTTACCGCAACCCCACACTACAGCCGTTTGAAAAAGGTGATTTGATAGCGGTGGAAGGAGTGAGTGGTTTTGATGTGGGTGAAGTATCGCTGACGGGTGAGATTGTGCGGCTGCAAATGAAGAAACGCAATGTGAAGGAAGATAATCCGGAGATGAAAAAAGCATTGCGTACTGCTACTGACCGTGATATTGATATCTGGAAACAGAATAAAGCGAGGGAACCGGAAGCGGTGATTCGCAGCAGGGCGATAGCGAGGCAGTTGAAATTAGATATGAAGATTAGCCAGGTGGAGATGCAGGCAGATGGACGTAAAGCAACTTTCTTTTATATAGCCGATGGCCGGGTGGATTTCAGGGAGCTGATTAAAGTATATGCTTCGGAATTTAAGTTGAAAGTAGAGATGCGGCAGATTGGTGCAAGACAGGAGGCCGGTAAGGTGGGCGGTATTGGCAGTTGCGGCCGGGAACTTTGTTGCAGCACCTGGTTGACAGATTTTAAATCGGTGAACACTGCAGCAGCCCGTTATCAGAATTTATCTATTAATCAAACAAAACTGAGCGGACAGTGTGGCCGCTTGAAATGTTGTTTGAATTATGAACTGGATACTTACTTAGATGCTCTCCAGCATTTTCCTGATAACTGTGATGTGATACAGGTGGCAAAGGGTAATGCCTTCTTAGTTAAAAAAGATATTTTCAAAAACCTGATGTGGTACACATTGCCCGACAGCAATAAACAATATCCGCTGAGCCTTGAACGGGTACAAAAAATAAAATCGCTGAACCAAGAGGGCATACGGCCAGATGAACTGGAACCGGTGGAAGTAGTTTCTTCGAAAGCAGTGGAGAAAGAACCGGAGTTTGTTGAGCTGGTGGGGCAGATAAGTTTGAGAAGTCTTGATAAAGCGGCAGAACAAAAACGCCGGCAGAATCAACAGGGCAATCAACAAAGAGGGCAACGACCACAACAAAGACAGCAGGGACAAGGTGATAATCAACAAGGCGGTGGTGGTCAGCAAAGTGGCAACCAGCAACGAAACCAACAAGGCGGAAATCAACATCGGCCAAATAATCCAAATAGGAATCAGCAACGACCTAATAATCCAAACAGAAATCAACAACGGCCGAATAATCCGAATAGGAATCAACAGCGGCCGGGTAATCCTAACGAGGGGAAAGGCAAGGAATAAATTTTTTGAGCAAGTTTTGCTAAACAAATTATATCACACATTTTGTGTGATTTTTATAGACGATTTATTCATATATCAACTCCCAATGCCCTGTAAATCGCATCCTGAATTTTTCCCCGTATCAGCATTTGCCCCAACTTATTATTATTTCTTGTTGGGTACACCCGGTTAGATAAAAATATATAAACCAAATCATTTGCAGGGTCCACCCACACACAGGTGCCGGTAAAACCGGTGTGGCCAAATGTTTCCGGTGATGCTAATAAAGAAGGATAAGGTTCTTTTCTTATGGCATTATCTTTTTCCGGTTTATCAAAACCCAATCCCCTTCGGCTGATATCGCTACCGTAAGAAGTAAAAAATTTAACCGTTTCGGGTTTCAAATATTTTTCTCCGTTCAGTTCGCCACCATTTAATAACATTTGATAGAGCAACGATAAATCATAGGCATTGGAAAATAACCCGGCATGTCCCGCCACGCCACCAAGCATAGAGGCTCCTTCATCATGCACATCACCAGTGGTGGTTTGCCGCCGAAAATGTTTTTCCGTTTCCGTTGGCACCAAACATTCCATCTGGAAACGGTTGCGGGGTTTAAAGCCCGTCGAGTACATACTTAGTTTATTATAGAAAGTTTTTTGTGTGTATTGGTCAAGTGATAAGCCCGAAATTTGTTCAACTATTTTTCCAAGGAAAATAAAATCGTTGTCGCTGTACACATATTTATTCTTTGGACCTAATGGGCTTTTTAAAATCCGGTTGAACATAGTGTCCTGCCAGTCGTTCCGCATATAAATATTTTCTGCCACCCGGACATTAAAGCCCGGTTTAGAGGTGGAAGCATAAATAGCCGGGTTAGGTATCCCGGTATTGGTATCAATTGTTTCTTTATAAAAAACAATAAATGGTGTAAGCCCCCCCTGGTGGAGTAAAAGGTCTTTGATTAATATACCAGCCTTGTTACTTCCTTTTGTCCATGGCAGGTAATCGCCGATGGTCTTATTTAAATCCAGCAGACCTTCTTCATACAATTTCATTACCGAAATGGTGGTGGCCGAAATTTTTGTTACTGAGGCCAAATCAAAAATACTTTCAGGGCTCATGGCCTCTGATGGGCCGTATTCATATTTGCCAAATGCTTTATGATAAATAATTTCTCCTTTATGTGCAGCCAGTACCACACACCCGGGAAATGCTCTTTGAGAAATACCATCCGTTGCAATAGAATCAATTATCTCAAGGTTTTTTTTTACTTCCTCCTTTGAAGGTTTTGATTTAGCATATACAATACCATCGCCAAATTTAAATTTGCAAACCGATACCGGTAGCTTACCCTGTGATTTGAATTTTCCCTGTAAAAAATCAGCAGCAGCCTGTTGAGTAATAGGATCATCCTGGTAGCAGGCCACCAATGTCCATGCATCGCAGAAATTTTTATTGGCTAACACATTACCAAAACTCATGGTGATGGTTCGGATAAAATTTAAGTCTTTATACAACTTCAATGCAGCGGGGCTGATATTGAAATTATCCATTGGCTTGTTGGCATAATTATGAACGCCGACAATAATGGCATCATACTTATTTGCTTTCTTTACTTCTTTTAAAATTTCATCTGCCTTCTCCTGTCCATCTTTGTAAGAAAATAAAAACACATCGGCATTGTAATCTTTCTTCATTCGTTTGGCAAAATCATTTGACTCTGTTAAGCCAATGCCTACATAGGCAAACTTTCCTGAATGCCCGGCTATTTTATATCTATCACTTGTAAGCGGAATTTCTGCATATGCTGTACTGGATGCAGTAAACCTGGCCTCAGTCAATAAAGTAATCCCATGCTGCGCCACTTCATAGCGGATGGCATCTGTCTTTGCATTTATATCAGCTAATAAATTATTAGTATCAACAAACTGTGTTTGATTTAATCCTAATTTATATTTCGACATTAATACCTTTCTTACCTTGGCATTAATATCTTCCCAGGTTAATCTTCTGTCAGCAATTGCTTTTTTAATTGCCTCAATTGATTCAGGCACACTGGCTGGCAGGCAAAGCATATCATTACCTGCTATCAATGCTTCTACAGAAATAGTACCGCCGGGAAAATATTTTGTCACCCCTTTCATTTCTAAAGCATCTGTAAAAGTGAGGCCATTGTAATGCAGGCTGTTTCTCAACAAGTCTGTTACATTGTTTTTTGAAATAGAAGTGGCTCTGTTGACTGTATTATCAATAGCGGGGATATATAAATGAGCAATCATTACACTACCAATACCTGCATCAAAAACAGCACGGAAAGGAACCAGTTCCATTGAATCTAATTGCTTCATACTTTTATTTATCACCGGCAGATCATAATGCGAATCCACATCCACATCACCATGACCGGGAAAATGTTTGGCGCAAGCCATGATACCTGCATCCTGCATTCCTTTCATGTAAGCCACACCAAACCGGGAAACTTTGTCTTTGTCTTCTCCAAAAGAACGATAACCGATAACAGGGTTATTAGGATTGTTATTAATATCAACCACCGGCGCATAGTTTACATGCACACCGATGCGTTTACATTGTTCACCGACGGCCAATCCCATACGGTAAACCAAATTTTCATCGTTGATGGCACCAATGGTAAGTTGAAAAGGAAATTTATTTACACTATCCAACCGCATTCCCAACCCCCATTCGCCATCAATAGTAACCATCAGCGGTGTTTTGGCAATACTCTGATAAAAGTTGGTAAGATTGGCCTGCCGCATTGGGCCACCCTGGAAAAAACATAAAGCTCCTACATTATATTTTTTTATGTCTTCAGTTACTTTAGCTACATGGTCGGCACCGAGGTTTGAATGTGCCCGGATAACCATCAGTTGCGCAATCTTTTCATCCTCACTCAGACTGTTGAACACACTATCCGTCCATTGCTGGGCGGTCAGTTTACTTTTATATTGTGCTGATGCAACCGAAGGAATGAGTATAGAAAGAAACAAAAGGACTTTGAAC
Source organism: Chitinophagaceae bacterium (assembly GCA_031422725.1). GTDB lineage: Bacteria > Bacteroidota > Bacteroidia > Chitinophagales > Chitinophagaceae > JJ008. The sequence continues at coordinate 25,147 of JANPMI010000293.1, forward strand.
AATTTCATAGTCTGGCAATTATTAAATGTGGAAACAATTCTTAAAATTAACTCATTTGATGCAAAGGATTAGCCAAGAGTTGCTTAAAAAGCAAATCACTATTTTTGGCGGCTAAAGAAGATGTTGTGCCTGATAAGATTACATTATTACCCGATAATATTGCGAACCAGATAGCAGCCGGTGAAGTAATTCAGCGGCCAGCCAGTGCCGTGAAGGAATTGCTGGAAAATGCGGTGGATGCCGGAGCTACTGAAATCAAATTGATTATTAATGATGCCGGTAAATCCCTGATACAGGTAATTGATAACGGAAGTGGGATGAGTGAAACAGATGCAAGGATGAGTTTTGAACGCCATGCCACATCCAAAATAAAAACCATTGAAGACTTATTTCATATCAGAACGATGGGCTTCCGGGGTGAGGCTCTGGCATCCATTGCGGCAGTAGCACAGGTGGAATTAAAAACCAAAAGATCCGAAGATGAAACCGGTGTTTATATAGAAGTAGAAAACAGTACCGTAAAAAAACAAGAACCCATTGCTGCCCCGGTTGGCACAAGCATAGCGATGAAAAATTTGTTTTTTAATGTGCCCGCAAGAAGAAATTTTTTGAAAAGCAATGCAGCAGAGATGCGGCATATTGTGGATGAGTTTACAAGAGTGGCCATGTCTTTTCCGGACATTCTTTTTACCCTTACCACTAATAACCAGCAATTATTTCATTTAGAGGCTGGTAGTTTAAAACAACGTATCGTTCAATTGCTGGGTAATAATTACAATGCCAGATTAGTAACGGTAAAAGAAGATACCGACTACATGAACATTTATGGTTTTGTAGGAAAACCAGAAACTGCGAAGAAGACAAGAGGCGACCAATACTTTTTCGTCAACAACCGTTTTATCAAAAGCCCTTACCTCAATCATGCGGT
>JANPMI010000294.1:0-3501 GCA_031422725.1 Chitinophagaceae bacterium
GATCTTTCAAACCTTTTTGCTTCACATGGTGAAGTAGTATCAGCAAAAATTGTTACCGACAAATTCACTAACCGCAGCAAAGGCTTTGGTTTTGTGGAAATGGCAAACGACGAACAGGCATTAGCGGCTATCACTGCTTTAAATGGCACTGAAGTTGACGGTCGTGGTATCGTAGTTAACGAAAGTCGTCCTAAGCCGGAAGGTGGTGGAAGCGGCGGCGGCGGTGGCTTCAAGAAAAGAAGCTTCGGCGGCGGCGGCGGTGGTGGCTACAGCGGCGGTGGCGGCGGTGGCTACAAAGGTGGTGGCAGCGGCGGTGGCGGCGGCTACAAAGGTAAGAGCAGCGGTGGCGGCGGCGGTTACAACCGTGACCGTGGCGGCAGCGGTGGATACAATAACGATTATTAATCAATAACGATATTGAAGAAGCTTTAATAAGTTCGGTTCGAAAGAGCCGGACTTTTTTTATTTTCACTATCTATGAATAATGAACTGCAACTGTCGTCTGTTATTGCCGGGTGTATGAAATGGGGTAAATGGGGATCTTGCTTTTCTACTTCAGCGTATTTATCTGCAATAGAATCATGTGCCGAAAACAATATTAGCAGCTTCGATCATGCTGATATATATGGTGATTACACAACTGAAAAAGAATTTGGTGATGCATTAAAAAATAATTCAACTCTAAGAACAAAAATTCAGCTGATCACAAAATGCGGAATTAAAATGGTTTCGGCCAACAGGCCAATTCATCAAATAAAATCATACAATACAAGCTATAACTATATTGTTCAATGTGCTGAGAAATCCCTGGAGAACCTGCATACAGATTATATAGATGTATTTCTTTTACACCGTCCCGACCCGTTGATGAATCCTGTAGAAATTGCTGAAGCCTTTACAAAATTGAAACAACAGGGAAAAGTATTGCATTTCGGGGTATCAAATTTTACGCCTTCGCAGGTAAGCCTTATAAATAATTACTTCCCGGTTGAAGTAAATCAAATTGAAATTTCCATTTCACAGCTTGAGCCATTTCATAATGGACAACTTGACCAGTGTTTTAAGGATAAGATAATTCCAATGGCATGGGCTCCTCTTGGTGGCGGCAGCCTATTTTCAGAAGTAACTGATCAAAAAAACAAAAAAATTCTTGATGTAGCGGAAAGTTTAGGGGAAAAGTATGCTACAGGTATTGACAACATCCTGTTGGCCTTTCTTACCACACATCCTGCAGGAATTATTCCGGTTTTAGGCACATCAAAAATTGAACGTCTTACATCAGCAATTACTAATTCCGGTTTACGACTGGAAAGGGAAGAATGGATTATGTTATGGGCAGCATCTGCGGGGCATGATGTTCCTTAACATATCATTGAAACAACTGCTTCATATTTTTAATAACTAATATCGGAATAAAAGTTTGCCCGGTATCATTTCTATCTCCAGCTTATTACTTTCATAATATTCTCCATCCAGGTGGAACAGGATAGACTCATTACTTTCAACAATAATTTTTTTGGCTCTTGAAATATTAATGAATGGCAGACAAAGGTGTTTTCCTTTTTCAATAACCGGTAACCAACGCAATCTTTGTAATGGATGCAGCGCATCTATCAAAACAACATCAAACAAACCGTCATCTGCTTTTGCCTGCGGGGCAATATGAAAACCCCCGCCTGCTCTGCTGCCATTACTGATATCAATAATAAAATACTTTTTTTCAGCAATTGTTTTATCATCTGCTATTATCCGATAAGTTCTTGAACGATACGAAAATATTTTTTTCAGTATCATTGCCATAAATGAAGCCTTACCGGCTTTTTTCTTTTTCCCTGTAAGGCTTTTTGCCACTTCACCTTCAAAACCAGCTCCAACTCCGTTGATAAAATATTTTTCATTGCACCTTCCAAGATCAATGGATTTAGGTTCTGCCGACAAAGCAAGTTGGACCTGGTCTTCAAAATTCATTTTTCCATAAAGCAGCCAGTGAAAATCATTACCGGTTCCGCCATTGAAAATAACCAGCGGTAATTTTATATCAGGATAATGATTGACAAAATAATTAAGTGTTCCATCGCCACCAACAATCCATACATCAGTAAAGCCATTAAAATTTATCGGCCATGTTTCTTTGAAGAAAGAATGAGGAATTTCTTTGTTGAATAAATCTTCTGCTACTTTCTCAGCTAATGCTACTGCCCTTCCTGCTCCCGCCAGCTGATTACAAACAATAGCAATATTTTTAAAGTTTACTTGCATTAAATAAAAAAGTCCCGTCCTTCGACTTCGCTCAGGATGCGGGACTATAAATCTAATAGTTTTTATTCTTTATTGCACCACTCTCACTACCCCAGCCCCATTATAAGAATGGTACTCTCCATTATACATTGCATCGGCACTTACCGGTCCCATTTTATAATTACCCGGTGATACGGCACGGACAGCATAGTAATAAGTTTGTTTATTACTGTTCGCATCCACAAAGAAATGGATACGATCGTCCCGTACATCCAATGCGGTTGGTGTCATCGCATCTTTTATCCAGTCCATACCGGGTATTTCTTTGGTCCTTGGGTTTTCAATTTCAAAACCAGCAGGCAACAGGTCGGTAACAACTACGTTTTCTATTGGTGTATTGAATGAACGTTCCAGTGTAACACCGATAATGATCAGATCATTTTGTTTAAAGGTGTTTGTTGTAATGGGCTTACCATTCCTGTCAAAGAAACGTTTTCTTACTTTCAGGTAACTGTCTTCTTCTTTGTATGCACCACTGGCACTGATGCCTTCGGCCTGCCAGAAATAGTAAAGTCTTCCGTTGCCTTTTGTTTCTATTTCAACATTATTATTTCCCAGGGCTTTCATATCACCTGTCCATTGGCCCCCATCTACTTTAGCAATTGTTTTTCCGTTTACTTTTATTTCGGCTGTGGCTGTAGAATTGTTCGCCGCCTTTGCATGTTTTCCCAAAGCAAGAAATGAAAATGCTCTTTCCTGTGTACTCAGGTATCTTCTTGTTTTTAATTTATCAGCCACATGTTTTACCATCGTACCAATCTGTGCATTGCCGGGGTCAACATCAATCAAAGCATTCAATGCAATGGCTTCATCCCTTACATCAGAATAATAGCTGCCGCCAGTTTGTGCAACAGATTCTTCACCACTGAATGATGCAGGTAACATTGCCGTGAAAGATTTTCTATCGCCAGCCGTTGCATACGCTGCGGCTAATAAATAACGGCTGTCCAATGCAAGCATTGAAGTATTGGCTTTGTAATAGTTCATTGCAGGCACATTTGTTCTTCCTGCAAGAGCCAGTACATATAAACCATATGCAACTTCCTTCGGAGCAATTTTTTTATTCTGGTCACGGTTGTAGTAATAAGTAATCGTTTCTTTATTCTTTAATCGGTTATTAATATAGTTCAGCATCGTTTCTAACAAACTATTGTCCACATCAAAACCAGCTTTCTTTGCTTCTATTAAAAAGTGTGCTGCATA
>JANPMI010000295.1:0-2931 GCA_031422725.1 Chitinophagaceae bacterium
ACTGATTGCAAAAAAAAGTCATTCGCCTTCAACTGATCCAGGCTGATAAACTACAGAGAAGTTAGCAAAACGGCTTTGATACAGTTATCCATGCAAAGCACAACTAATACCTAAAACCGATGTTTACTAAGCTATATTAGAATATAGTTGACTCTTGGAATTTGACAAATGATGTATTGCCAATTCAACATGTTGCCTGGGAAACATATCCTTCTTTCTTTCAGACCAAAGTTTTTGACTTATTAAAGCAGAATCAAATGTTTGATTTTCTTCAATCAAGAAATCAACTGTCGCTAAAAGTTCTAATCCATAAGGCGATTCAAACCCCTGAATAAAACGGGCTACTTCTGCTAACCGTTGTTGCTCTTCTGTTTTCAGGTTAGTTTTTATGTACTCCTGTACTTCACCTGCCTTTTCAACAATAATTTCGAGTGGCTCAAACGGTTTTGCATCTTTCTGTTCAAAGCCTTTCAAATAATATCCGTTAATGGCATAAAGAATATGCCGGACCTTACCAGAATAAGGTCCATAAGCTCCTTTTTGAAAATTAAGCTTAAGCTGTTTTTCACCAAACCGTTGTAAAAAATAACTGAGTTTTTCAGCAGCAAACTCACTGGTAAATTCTCCCAATGCCCTGTAGTGATATAACAACTGTAATAACATAGCCCGGACGGGAGTAAGCCTTGAAGCAGATAGTTTTTCTTCCTTTTTTAAAATCTCCTGTACATCAATAGAAGGCTCATATACAATTATATCAGTTTGCAAATCTTTTAAAGCATTTTCTATCACAGGTTTTACTTCATCCCAATTCAATCCACCATTACCACATCCTAAAGGTGGTAATGCAACAGAAGCAATATTATATTCCTGAAGTTTTTGTTTCAAATCTTCCAGGCCCGATTGTATCCATGCAAGTTTTGAAGGATAACGCCAATGGCCTTTTGTGGGAAAATTAATAATATACTTTACTGTGCCGATTGGGTTTACCGGCACTACTAATACTTCGCCTAACTTTACTTTTCCTTCTTTTACAGCTTCAGTGTAAACCCTGGCATTTTCAGGAAAAGTGTTTTTGAACTGCAAAGCAATACCCTTACCCATTACACCTACCGTATTTACGGTGTTTACCAATGCCTGCACAGGAGCATCCAGTAAATTGCCTGTTTTATAGGTGATCATAATAGAGTTTTTGGGGGCTAATGCGAACCGGTATTTTTATTTGCTGCTTCTCCAGCAAAGCTAATACTTTTTGCTCTGCTGTTTTATTATACACACTAATATACTGAATACAACTGACCGGCACATGATGCTTAACCAGAAACTCTGATTGTTTTTTTTCTTTGCGGCGCAGGTCAGTTTCATCACTTCTCCAGTTAGCAGCGTAGATAGCATTCCAATCAAGCTTTTCAAAATCAGCATCAGTTGTATAAGCAATACTTGTTGAACTACGGGCATGGCCATCCGTATAAAAATATTCTAATTTATGTTCTTTGATGACCGGTACCGAGCTGATGTAATAAATAATGTCTTCCTGCGGGTATTGTTGAATATCTTCCCAACCGGTGGCTACCTGGAAAAGCATGGGAGACCGTGGCCCCAGGTAAAATGGAATATAATCCGATAAAGTGCCACCGGGCGGGTCCGGGGCAGTAATTTCTTTCCGGTAATCAATCAAACTACTATCTCCTATCTGAAGGTAATCAGGATTTGCACCGGGAGATTTAGCAATAAATAAACCATGCAGCAGGTCATGCACCATATTGTAAATATGGGTGATGCGATAAAGCCATATGGGCTCTGGTACTTTCATTAATTAACTTTACTCCCATTCAAACCGTACACATTCATCACTTACATAGGTTTCTTTATCTTTTACAAAATCCGGTAAACCCGGTGGCTGCACTTGGTCGCCTTTCTTTTCTTTTTCTGCCACAGATAAGTTGAGGGCCAGCAATTGCGACAGTATATCTTCCTTATCACTAAAACCGTAAGCTTCCAGCACCGCCTTGTCTAATGCTGCATGTAAATCTTTGATAGGATTTTTACCGGGCTGTTCTAATAAGCGATACAAATCCCGGAGGCTCATATTGTGTTTTTTGAGAGTAGCTGTTCTTTCTGTATGCAATGCCCTGGCAGCAGCAGCTACTTTTTTTATTTGTGCTTCGGTGGGAGTTTGCGGCCAGGGGAATGTGTCCCAAACGGTGTTGGTGGTATAATTACAAGTATCATGTCCAAGTGTTGAACCTTTTTCTACTAACCACTTCCAATGTGGCAATGATTGAATTATACCAAACGAATAATAATCATCATAGCAAAATGCAATAAGCTTTGCATTTGGATTTATTTCTGTTGAAACAAACTCAAATGTGGGCCTCTTGCTATATTCTGGCAGAGCAATAAACCGATTTATACTTCCAAGTTCTTTGAATAAATCTTCTCTTCCATAGCTTAGTTTCCACCATTTATTAAAAAAGTTGATATGATGCTTATTTACTTTTGCACTCTTATTAATTCTTAAGGCCTCTTGATTTTCTTCTTCTTGTTTTTTTGCTCTTGCTTCTCTATCGGGTAAAACTTCTTTCTCAATCAATTTAAAAACTTCTTTGTAGCTACTTGCTTCAATTACATTCTTTTTACTAAAGTCAATAACAAACCTCCCTGGCTGTGCATTAAAATTTGCTACTAACTCATCACCTGTTAAAAAAGGTTTTACAACTTCTTTGTACTCGGGATGCTGCTTTAATTTTTTTATACCATCAGGTTTGTCTAACAAAAATCCTTCATGTCCATGTGTTTGACCCTGAAAAACCTTTTTAGGTTTTTTATTACACTCCAATACTTTTGCACTTGTAACATCTAAATTTAAACTCAGGCTACTATTAATAACAGATAAAATATTTCTCTGCAATTCTTCATTTTTATCTTCAAATC
>JANPMI010000296.1:0-3809 GCA_031422725.1 Chitinophagaceae bacterium
TGCCCTACTATTGGTTTTTGAATTTATCGCACTATTTATTCACCCCTATGTTGCTGAATGGACTCATCATACACCGGTGTGGATGCTGCTGATATTAGTTTTAGTAGGAGCCGTATTATTCCCATTCCATCATAAACTTGAGAAGTTTGTAAAATCTAAGTCGACAATCAAAAAAAGTTAGACTTCGAATCAAACAATTGCGGTGAATTGGACTGTGTGGTAATAAATAAAAAATTAATCCTTACCTCTTGGAATTACGGAATAAGCAATTCCGTTGTGTGATATTATCTACTATTAAATACTTTCTCACCAGAATTTCACCAGTTAATGTTCAATCATTTCAATTCATTGAAGGTCATATAGGAATTTAAATATGTCAAAATCCCAGTAGGCATAGCGTACTAATTTAAACTAGTCGCATAAGTTGTGATTAACAGCGCAGAATTTCTCAAATACTAAATAACAATATTCAGAACGGTAGTAACTGATAAGGTATCCTAATCACCAATTGCCTCTTTATTAAACCTTTCTTTAATGATTTGTAACTTATACGTTTACCAGATATTGGAAATCTAAAAATAAGGCTACCACGATATACTGTTGTTTTTAATTTTACTGGCTGTTGAGTCAGCAACCATACGTTTTATACATCCTGCAAACCAATATTATAAGCTGGGTGTATATACCTTATGATTATTTCTTGGAACATTGATTTTTTTATAAATTTACAATAATCAGTTGGCACAGAATTATATTGATAATCAGATACATTTTGTGCCAGCAGTTTCGCCTATTTACGAGTTGTATGTCACCCTAAACAGCATCTTACTTAAATTCAAACTAACATGACTTTGCCGACCCGACCCCACGCTATTTTTAGCACATTGCAAGGCGCACAAAACCCCGACACAAAGCCAACCTTGCAAAGAGCTAAAAATGCCAACGCCCAGCCAGCCCGTTAGCTTCCCCGCCACCGCAGGTGCAACGCTGGACGGTTACAATAAATTATAGAATTTATAACAGCTTTCGAATTATTTTATAGTCACTTTTTCTGAAAGAGATTTACTCCAATACTCAGTCTAAAATTAACAGCCTCACCCGGAGTATATTTCCATTCATTTGTTGAGGAATTGAACCATCCGATAGCAGCATAATTGATGTTGGCAATGTTGTATACATTTAAACCGATATTAAATTTTTCATTGCTATAACTTATTGCTGCATCCAGTAAATTGTGAGCCGGCAGAAATCTTGTGTTTGGATCTGGGTTATAATTGACCACAGCACCCCGCTTGCCCATGTATTGATACCCGATTGCAAATGAAATATCCTTCAGTTTGCCATTTACTAATTTATATTTTAACCAAAGATTGCCGGAATGCTTTGGTGTCCCGAAATTTTGCAGCCCAATATTATCTGGATCGCTGTCTTTGGTAATTTTTGCATCCGCATATTCATAGTTGGCATTCACGGTGAATGTATTTGTAATATTACCTGTCATATCAAAATCAATTCCATTACTCGTAATCTGCCCTTTTTGAATATAATAATCATTGTGCAGGGGGTCCGGGGTTAAAGTATTGTTCTTTACAATATGGTACAAAGAAAAATCCAGGCTTAGTTTTTTGTTGAAGAAATAGCTTTTCATGCCTGTTTCCATATTATAGCCAGTAAGCGGCTTGAAGGGTTTGTGTTCAAAGTTTTTTGCAGATTGTGGCCAGAAGCTTTGATCATACAAGGCATATACCGATATATCATCTGAAAATAACCAGGTTAATCCGGCTCGTGGTGTAACAATATTATTGATTTTGTGTTTCTCATAATCGGACAAACCGGGATCATCTATATTGTAAAAAAAATGTGTAAAATGGCTTGCTATTGTTAACACCAACTTGCCAGCAATTTTTATATGATCCTGCACATAGAGTGCTGCCCATCCATAGTTTTGTTTAACTGGCGGGGCAATGCTAAAATCTTTCAATGAGTCGAGGTTGACATAATACTGTGGTTGCGGAAGATATAATCCAAACTTTTGTTGTCCCCATGTGTCTCCATAACTATCCTTAACACCTGCTTTGCAAAAATCAATTCCAAATAGAACTTTATGTTCAATCTTTTGACCGGTATCAAATTCTCCGTCAAAGAAAGCTTGTGCAACCCCTGAATTATTACGATAGTCTTCAAAACTGGAAACCCTGTAGAGAGTATCATCTGTAACTGGTGAATCACCATCTGCATGTAACATATATCCACCCCAACTACCATGCACATAAGCAACCTGCGCACTTAACCGCCAGTTGTCACTGAAATTATGTTTTATCTGTAAGCGATAATATTTATCAGCTACATTTAATCGGTCCGTTTCGGCGTCAGCTACTGCAAAATTCCGGGGGAGTGAAAACATTTTTCCATTAACAGAAGGCAGTCCATCATTATTTCCTGATGTTCTTCCCTGCATATTGTTGTATTCTGCAGTGATGGATGTTTTTACATTCGGTTCATACTTTAAAGCAGCACATATAAAATACCTGGATGCCTTGCTGAATTGAAAAGCCCTTTGCTGATTATGTAAGCCGGCATTTAATCGGTAAGAAAATTTTCCTGTTTTATTGAAAGACCCTCCAAAATCTGCGGTGAGGCGCAACAGGTTATAACTGCCGAAGCCTGCATTTATATTGGCTATACTTTCTTTTACTGGTTGCTTCGTCACCATATTCACAAACCCACCCGGCTGCGAAATGCTGGTCATAAATCCTGCAGGCCCTTTTATAAATTCTATTTTTTCAATCATGGCTGCGTCTTCCTGCTGGTTCCACACATAGCCACTCATTCCATTGCGAAATACATTAAAGGTAGCATCTGTTCCACGAATGTTCAATTGGTAATCATTCAACCCACCATCAGTTTTCTGAACGCCACTTACATTACGTATCGCTTCACTCATAGATAACAAACCCTGGTCAGCAAGTAATTGATGAGTAGTTACAATAATATTTTGTGGCATTTCATTAAATGGCAGATTAACCCGGAGTCCTTCTGATGCTTTTGTTTCTATATATTTTGTTCCTGCATTTGCTTTAACAATCACATTCATTAACTCTTTATAAGTTACCTGGAGCTGTATTTTCAATAAAACAGTTTCATTTTGCTTTACTTCCACAGTCATTTCAGTTTGCGTGTACCCTAACAGGGAAACAGAAAGAATATAATTACCTGTCTTTATTTTTTTGAATTCAAATTTTCCTTCCTCATCAGCGATGGTTCCTTTTGTTGTATTTTTTATCAGTACCGTTACATAAGATGCGGATTGCCCATCCGAAGTAATGACAACTCCGCTGATAGTCCCAAGACTGTCAGTTTCATTTTTGCCGGCTAAAGCAAAAAGCGGCAAGATCAATAAGAAAAAATTAAGAAGCGTTTTCATTTTTAATGTGCCGATGATTACGTTCTTACAATATTATCAATAACGATGTTTTCAATTTACCGGTCAACTTACAGTTTTCCCCCTCATTGCTTTAATCACCGCCTCTGATTTGGAACCCACATGTAGTTTTTCGTAGATATGGCGGATATGAAACCGTACAGTATCAATACTTATTTTACAGAAGGAAGCAATCATTTTATAACTCATTCCCTCCACCAAACATTCTAAAATTTCCTTTTCACGAACAGAGAGTGTATTCAATTCTTCTGATGATGCGGGGGATTGCCGGCGAAATTTATCCAGCACTTTCTGTGCAATAGCCGGCGTTATAGGGGCTCCACCTTCATACACTTCTCCGATTGCCTGCAATAACCTGGCAGGAGTT
>JANPMI010000297.1:0-3170 GCA_031422725.1 Chitinophagaceae bacterium
CAATTTCAAGTGATAAGCAATTAGATTCTGCCAATTTTGAAGCCATCAACCAGTTAGGAACTTCGATACTATTATCTAAAATTTTAACCTGGCTTTTTGGGAACCAAAAATTAATGTTAATCCAATCTTTAGCCCTTAATGAATTACCTGATACAGTAATCATAATAGCTTTTTCTGATTCTCTTTCAATTTTGGTAGTTAATGTAGTTGCTTTCATTTTGTTTGCGTTTTGTTACACAAATATAGTAACTATTTAGTTACTAATAAACATTTAAGTAACTTTTTTTGTACTAAGTTATCCACATTTAAAAACCCCTCAATTTCAAAGAACTATGGAAGACCCTGAGAGCCTTCCGATAACAACCGTATTGCTTCTATTGGGGCTGGACGAATAAATCCTGTTCTTTTGGTTAGCTATTGAACTGCGGAATAAGGGCTGAACGACATACCCCTGAATATCCCAACAGCAGCAATACGAACCCGTTGGCTCTTTACTTTTAAAAAAATTCTTTAAAGAATAATCATCGTACCCACCCACATTTTGTGGCCTACGACCTTCGGCTCGTTTCGTTTTTAAGGGCTGGAAACCCTATATTCAAATTCTTACTTACAATAAGGATGGGTTTCAACTTCAATACACCCAAAATATTTTCCTTTACATTTGATCAACCATGCAAAAATAAAATTTGATAAATGCCCGAACAACAAAACACAGAGTACAAACAAAGCTGGCACGATGATTACCGGACTGGGTTTGTGGTTTTGCCAATGCCCAAGGTGGTGTAATATTCATTGGCAAAGTTGATAATGGCAAAGTAGTTGGCATTAGTGATTATAAAAAGCTGATGGATGAAATACCTAACAAGGTAAAAGACCTAATGGTTTTCAAATGACAAACAATAACGGCTTGTAGCATGAAAGTTCAAAAACCAAAATACGAAAAACTTTTAGCAGACATTGGCTTTACCATTGAGCAGGCAAGGCAACATGCCATTAAAGCTGTAAATACAGAACTTGTAAAAGCCAATTGGGAAATTGGCAGGCATATAGTGGAATTTGAACAGCACGGAAAAGAAAGGGCAGAGTACGGAAGTGACCTGCTGGCAAAGCTTTCCAAAGATTTAAGGCTCCGCTACGGCAAAGGATTTGGCAGGCGGAATGTGCTGGATATGCGCAGGTTTTACCTGGCTTATTCAATTTGGCAGGCAGTGCCTGCCAAATTAAGCTGGACACATATTATTACCCTCTTAGCTGTATCAGATGATAATGCAAGAAAGTTTTATGAGAAACAGGCAATCCATGAAAGGCTGGGTTACCGGGAACTGGAAAGACAAATTGATTCTTCCTTATTTGAAAGGCTTGCATTGAGCAAAGACAAGAAAGGCGTTTTACATCTTTCAGAGAAAGGGCATATTGTTTCCCATCCAACAGAAGCAGTAAAAGATCCTTATGTTCTGGACTTTCTCAAAATTCCGCTAAGCCATAAAATGACAGAGAAAGACCTTGAACAAAAAATTATTGACAACCTGCAAATGTTCTTACTTGAATTGGGTAAAGGTTTTGCATTTGTAGCAAGACAATATAGAATTTCACTCCGCAATAAACACAATCTTAAAATTCAAATTCCCTCCTGCCAATATTTATCCGGAACCCGCCGGAAATAATAGTGGCATCGGTAGTTACTACCGGAGCGGTAGTGATGTCAAGTTTTCTTTTTACAAATGAGAGGTCAATAAACATATTTTCTCTTATCTCATACGATGCTAAGAAGGATAAATACAAACCTTTGCTTTGGCGGCCATCACCAATTTTATATCCATAATCCCGGATGCGGTACACCGAAGTATTTGGAAGAAAAATATTGGCGCCATAACTGTCACCGGGCAGATCCAATCCCTGCTTCCACGCAATGGCTTTGGCAACTACTAACCAGCGGGGTGCCGGCTGATAACGGGCAATAGCAATAAACTCCTGGAAGTTGGCCCCCAGCGGATGTGCCAGCGGCTGGTTATAATGGGAGTAATTCGCTGTAGAATCATAATGAGAATATACAAAAGGACGGACACGGTTTATTTCTGCCTGCAGGTCAAGATTACTAATGCCAAAGGCATCAATATATTTACCGCCAAACTGTATGCCCCACTTGTTGGCCCAGTAACCACTTCCTTTTCTTATTTCAGCAATGTTTATATCATCGAGCAAAAACTGCCCATATACCTGGAACTGCTTTTTTATATTGAGTTTGAAATCCACACCTGCCACCGAATTATCAAAACTTCCGTTCTGCAATTCAATGGAACGGTAAAAGATAACCGGGTTCAGGTAACCAAATTCAAACCGGTCTTTCCGTCCAAACATCACTCCCTCAAACAAACCGATATTCAGCCGCTTTGTCACATTTACATCGAGGTGGTGCATCACCCCGTATTTTTTTGGCAGCAGCCGGTTAGCAAGGATTGTTTCAGTAGGATGCAACTCCATAAAAATATTCTGATAATTAAATTTCCAGATACGGGTATTCAATTTCAGGAAGAGCATGTTATTACTGAAATCACTCAGGAATAAACTGCGGTGGCCGTTGCCAATAAAATTTTTATCATAACCAAATGCTACATCAATGTATTTGGTAACATTGAAAGTAAAGTAGCCCCTTGCATCAAAATAGTCGTACCCTGTTCCTTTAAATGCTTTGTACAATCCGGCGCCCGGTACCGCCTTATGATCTGTTACCCATTGCTGCACATAGGCCGGATCTCTTTCCTGGTTATCGGTAATATAAATATTGAAGCCGATCTTATTGGCAATTCTTCCCCTTACGGTTAATCCTCTTGTACTGAGAAAAAGATTTTCGCTGTTGTTATTTTCTTTGGAAAGGGCATATTGGATGACCGGGTTGATGGCGAGATCAAAATCTTTTACATGCACTTCATAAAGTGTTGCAGGAGTTTTATAAAAACGTTTGGCGATTGGTTTTTTACTGCTGTATCTTGTTTGTTCTGCAGCGGGCAGCCATTCCAGGTTATTCAGGAAAAAGCTGTTGAGATTGTACGCATCTGTTTTTGACAGTAATTTGTTGCCAAACCGCTGTATAAAACTGTTGACACCATTAACTGCCTGTTTACGGCTGTAAGGTTTTGTTTTTGAAAAATTGAGAATTGAGTCTTTCCCGG
>JANPMI010000298.1:0-3114 GCA_031422725.1 Chitinophagaceae bacterium
GCTAAGTATTCGGAAGCAGAACCATTTAATAAAGGATTAGCTGCTGTTACTCTTAATGGTAAGAAAATAAAAATTGATAAAACAGGTAAAGCTGTACAATAGGGCTAACCTGAAAATCAGCATTGTTTTCAATAATCAATATTTTCATCCCCCTTTGACGCAGGGTAGCAGCGTTTTTATATAAAGAACTATCCGATCGAGGTGAGATCAGGCATAAGAAAATTTGAACTACACCCAACCACTCATTATTTATTCTTTGGCTGTGCTGTAACATTGTGTATTTTTTTTCCCGTTTTTTCCCATTTTTCCCCATGTCAACAACATCTGAAACAGGATAGGATTTTGTGGTGCTCAAATTCACCTGTTTACTTTCCCTGTAACTATAATAATTCTGCCATAAGCATAAAACAAAACTAATTTTATGTATCTTTTATCCCTCTCTAAATTATGGCTACCAGAAAAGTAAAAATAAAAAAAGACAAGCCGGAAATAGATAAGCCACCTATTAAATCCAACAACCTCTTCCCGGTAGTTGGCATTGGTGCATCTGCAGGCGGACTTGATGCGTTTAAAAAATTATTAAAAGCAATTACCGAAGATTCAGGAATGGCTTATGTGCTGGTCCAGCATTTAGATCCTAACCATGAAAGTCTGTTGCCCGAAATATTACAGAAAGTTACCAATATACCGGTGTTGGAAATTACTGATGATATTAAAGTGCAGCCTGATCATATTTACGTTATACCCAGCAATAAAATGATGGTAGCAACGGATGGTGTTTTACTGCTTGCCCCACGGCCTGCAAAAAGCAAAACCGAACGCAACCTGCCTATTGACCTTTTCTTTACTTCCCTGGCAGAAGTGCACCAGGATCATGCTATAGGGGTAGTGTTATCCGGCACAGCTTCGGATGGCACACAGGGATTGAGAGCCATTAAAGATCATGGGGGTATCACCTTTGCGCAGGACGAAGCATCGGCAGAATATGAAGGTATGCCCCATAGTGCGGCACAGGCAGGTGTGGTAGATTTTATTTTGCCACCCGAAGAAATACCGAAAAAAATATTGGAAGTAACCAGTAAAACAGTATTGAGTGATGATGCACTGCAAAATGTTCCAAAGCAGGATGAAGATGTTTTTAAACAAATCCTTTCCTTGCTGCGCATCCGCAAGGGGGTGGACTTTACGTATTACAAACAAACTACCGTGCGCCGCAGGATATTACGCAGGATGGTAGTAAATAAAAACGAAGACCCTGCCGACTATCTAAAATTTTTAAGGGGGAGTAATCCAGAACAGGATATGTTATACCAGGATATGTTGATACCGGTAACATCCTTTTTCCGCGACAAAAAAACCTTTGATAATTTATGCAACAATGTTTTTCCATCAATTTTAAAAAATAAAATACCCGGCGAAATAACACGGATATGGGTGGCAGGCTGCAGCACCGGCCAGGAAGTTTACTCTTTTGCTATATGCTTTAAAGAATTTCTGGGTGACAATCATGAAAGATTACAAATTTTTGGCACCGACCTCAGTGAACCTGCCATTACAAAAGCCCGTACCGGCATTTATGAAAAAACCGAATTAGATTCCGTGTCGCCACAGCGGCTGAAGGAGTATTTTACAAAAAACAATGGCAGTTACCAGGTAAATAAAAGCATACGGGATATGTGTGTGTTTGCTCATCACAATTTTTTAAAAGACCCGCCCTTTGGCAAGATGGATTGTATAAGCTGCCGCAATGTGCTTATTTATATGGAGCCTTACCTGCAAAAAAAGGCCTTAACTACTTTTCATTATGCACTAAACCCTAAGGGATTTTTATTACTGGGCAAATCAGAAACCACCGGCGGAGTGCCCGATCTTTTTGCTGCTGTAGGGAAAAGTGATAAATTATACACCCGTAAAGATGTGCCCGGCAGGTTCATGCAGGTAGCAAGCCAGCGAAGTGAACAAATTTTGAACCGTCCTGCTGACAGCGCCAAAAGCGAAATCATCCGCACCGACTTTCAAAAAACGGCCGATGATATTTTGCTTACTAAATATACCCCGGCAGGTGTGGTAGTAAATGAAGCAATGGACATTGTGCATTTCCGTGGCAACACCGGAAACTATTTGGAACAAGCCCCCGGCAAACCGAGCCATAATTTAATGATGATGGCAAAACATGGTTTGGCTTTTGAACTGCGTAATATTCTGCACAAGGCAAAAACTGATAAGGCACCGGTGGTAAAAGAAAATATGCCACTACATGTAAATGGTGCCATCCGGCATATTTCCATCGAAGCCGTTCCCTTGCCCAATACCCTGGAACCATATTACCTCATACTCTTTCACGACAATAATTTAACTGACGCAGATGGATCGGTAATAAGCAATAAGAAAAAAGTTTCGGCTAAAACAAAAAAAGACGAAAAAGATATCCGCATACAATTGTTGGAGCAGGAACTGAGCCAGCTCCGTGAAGATATGCGGAGTATTACCGAAGAACAGGAAGCAAGCAACGAAGAACTGCAAAGTGCCAACGAGGAGCTGCTGAGTGGTAGCGAAGAATTACAGAGCCTGAACGAAGAACTGGAGACCAGTAAGGAAGAATTGCAAAGTACCAATGAGGAACTGACCGTTTTAAACCATGAATTAGTTGGCCTGAACGAGCAGATAACAGATGCAAGAAATTATTCTGAAAGCATAGTGGCCACCCTTTATCAGCCACTGCTGGTGCTGGATAAACACCTGCGGGTAAAAACGGCCAACAAAGCTTTTTATAAAACATTTAATGTAAATGAACAGGAAACAGAAGGGGTGTTGGTTTACGACCTGGGCAACCGGCAATGGAATATTCCTGAACTGAGAACCCTGCTGGAAGAAATTTTGCCACAAAAGAAACAGATCACCGATTTTGAAGTAACACACAACTTTACATCAATTGGCGAACGGATAATTTTATTGAATGCCCTGGAACTAACAAGAGAAAAAAAAGAAGAAAAACTCATCCTGCTCTCTATTGAGGATATTACGGAACAAAGGCATTCTCAAGTTAAAGAAAAAAACTTCCTGAGCAGGTTTCATAACCTGCTGCTGCAAACATCCGTGCCCATTGCTATTTTT
>JANPMI010000299.1:0-1538 GCA_031422725.1 Chitinophagaceae bacterium
GTTAACAACCTTTAGCTACAAGCCAATAAGTAATAAATTTCATGCAGATGTAAATATTCACTGGTTTGGAAAGCAACGATTACCTGATACGAAATCAAATCCAGCGGAATACCAGCGGCCAGATTATTCTCAGCCTTACACAACGGTGAATGCACAGTTCACTTATGTATTTAAGAATTTTGAAGTGTATGCAGGCTGCGAAAACATTTTCAACTTTCGCCAAAACCAGCCCATCATCAGTTGGCAAAATCCATTCAGCCCTTATTTTGATATTTCATCAGTGTGGGGCCCAACAAGGGGAAGAGAGTTTTATATGGGCATACGGTGGAAGCTGAAGTAATATTTTATTTTGAAGAAAAGACCAATTGCAAAAAACACTTTGAGTTTTCTCATTTAAAATTGCATACATGGAAAATTTACAAATCAAAGAACATTGGGAAAAGGTTTTTACTACTAAACAGCCCAACGAAGTAAGTTGGTTTCAGGAGTATCCCACAACCTCCATGGGGTTTTTAGAATTATTTAGTTTACCAATAACTGCCAATATCATTGATATTGGCGGTGGCGACAGTCATTTAGTAGATGCATTGCTGGAAAAGGGATATAAAAATATTTGGGTGCTGGATATTTCGGCAGCAGCATTGGAAAGAGCAAAAAAACGATTGGGCGAAAAAGCAAATGAGGTGCATTGGGTCGTAACTGATATTACAGAATTTGTACCACCGGTTCAATATGATTTTTGGCATGATAGAGCAGCATTTCATTTTCTTACTAATGAAGAAGCTATTAATAAATATGTAGCCATTGCCGAAGCAGGAATAAGTAATAAGGGTTATTTAGTGTTAGGTACTTTTTCGGAAAACGGTCCTGAAAAATGCAGTGGTCTGCAAATAAAGCAATACAATGAAGTATCCATGAGTGCAAGGTTTGAAGTGGCATTCAACAGGATTAAATGTATTACAGAGAACCATACAACGCCTTTTAACACCGTACAGAACTTTCTTTTTTGCAGTTTTCAAAAAAAGTAAAATGATAAATAAAGACCCCCATCATAAACATATTTATGATGCTCAGGGAAAAATGATCTGCTGCACACAAGAGGAAAAAATAAATTACGTAGCTGATAAACAACTTAAAAAAGAACATAAAGAAGTTAGTTGCTGCAGTACCGATGAGCCTCTTTTTAAACATTCAAAAGAAGAGGGACACAACCACGAAGAGCATGCAGATGATGACGGTCATGACCATTCCGGTGGCAGTGATAGTGTTTTCAAAATGTTTTTACCCGCCATCATTAGTTTGGCTTTATTACTCATTGCCATAGCTTTTGATAATTGGATACCACAAGCCTGGTTTACTGGTTGGGTAAGGATAGCCTGGTACATTGCAGCTTATTTGCCCGTTGGTTTTCCGGTATTGAAAGAAGCGGTGCAGAGCATTGGTAAAGGCGAAATATTTTCAGAGTTCTTATTAATGGGTATTGCCACCATTGGTGCATTTGCCATTGGTGAATATCCTGAAGGGGTGGCCGTAATGCT
>JANPMI010000300.1:0-3125 GCA_031422725.1 Chitinophagaceae bacterium
GCTGCACTCCTTCACAATACATTTTAGTAGAAAAGATATTTTTAAAACTGATTTCATCATCACTAAGGGTAAAGCTGCTGCCGAACGTATTGCAACTGCCATTGCCACCGGCACTTTTCTTTTCCCGGTCGAATTTGATAAAGGCTTTTGTTAGCACTTCTTCTACACCTGTTTCGGTATGAATTTTATCTAATGACCATTTGATATCATACAAAGGAACTGCCTGCTTACTATTGTTTTGTTTTAGTAAAAAAGCGGAGAGCAGGATAAAACCACCTGCACTGATAAAGGTGAATAATTTCATGAGCTTATTTTTTTGGAACATGAAAGAGATGCAAAAAGAATACCTGTTGCACAGTATCTGTACCAGGGAAACTGTAAAGTCTTGTTAAGGGAAGCGACTATACTTTTACATAAATCTTCTTCTTATCCATCCAGTAACAGATGGCCCACATAAAAGTGATAACGCAAAGAGCATACACTAATGAACCATTTTCCTTTGCACCGGGGATATGAATCAATACTTTTTTGTACAACCAGTTCCAGGGGTTTGTTCCATCGGGTAATTTTATCAGGGCTAATCCTTTGGGAAGAAAAGCACTCAATGCAAAAACAAACAAAGCATTTTTGCCAAACACATCAAAGAACCGGGCCAGGCCACCACGAATATTTTTAATTTCAATCATATAAATCATCGTAGCGATGGTGATGATGGCAAGGCCTGTGGTATAAACAGTGTAAGAGCTGGTCCATATTTTTTTATTAATAGGAAAAACCATGTCCCAGCAAAAACCGGTTATTAGTAAGCCAATACCAATAACAAAGAGACCTGTCAGCATAGGGTACATTCCAGTCTGGCTGATGCCGGATTTATTAAAATCAGGTGACTGCTGTTCAGGATTTCTGCTTTTCTTTTGAATATAATCACCCACCAGGTAGCCAAAGATTACCTGCACTATAGCAGGAATGGCACTCATTAATCCTTCCGGGTCAAAAAGCATTCCCTCTCCTTTATACATATGTGCTTCACCCAATATTGCTCTGTCAATGTTATTGCCAAACCAGCCTGCCATACTATAAGGATCGTTAGTTCCCAATAAAAAACAAAGCAGCCAATATAGAAGCAATAGAACCAATCCTGCATAAAATGCTTTTCTCAACTTCAGGTAATATATAATAACAGCTGCAAAAAAATAACAAATGGCTATCCGGGGAAGCACACCTAACAGGCGGATGCCCTGTGGATTTCCTTTATCATCCACATAGGACCAGGGCTTAAGAATCAAGCTACCATCTACCCATTTTACAAATGGCCACCAGGCAAGAAAAAGCCCAATGGCAAAAATCAGCAAGCTTCTTTTAATTACTTTTCTCCAGAAAACCTTATCCCCGGCTGCTTCCAGCTTCGGCATTACAAAGGCCATCGCATTGCCAACAGCAAATAAAAAGAAGGGAAAAACCAAATCAGTGGGTGTAAGTCCATGCCAGGGGGCATGTTCCAGCGGATCATAAATATGACCCCAGCTTCCGGGGTTGTTTACTAATATCATCAGGCAAACGGTGGCACCACGAAAAACATCAAGAGAGTAGAAGCGTCGATTCAAAGCAGAAAATTTTGGAACTTGAAGATAAGAGAAAGTTGAGGGTGGAAGGTTTTGGTTTAGGGTTATCTACATCTCAAATACTACACATATACTCTTCTTATGCTTTCAGACTTCAGATGGAAATAATTACACATCAAACAGTAATTATTCAAATACCCATCCTTTAATAAGAAAATAATAAGTGGAAAAATCAAATAGCAAAAAAAGCTACAACTTGTGGAATAATTCCCTCATAATCTGCGTATTTTATTCTATTCCCACTCACATCTTTCTATCATCTTCCCCTATATTTGCAACCAAAATCAGGATCATATTCAATAATATTATCCTGCATTTCCTAATTCAATGAAAACCAGTCACCTAAAAATAATTTATGTGATTGAGATGGCGAAGCCATCATAAAAAATTTCCTGATTTGACCCGTAAATGGCTGGCCATCTATACAAGGCCGCGGTGGGAGAAAAAAGTAAACCAGCTTCTGACAGAAAAGGGATTAGAAAGCTATTGCCCTTTAAATAAAGTGAGACGCAAATGGAGCGACCGGATGAAAATAGTTGAAGAGCCTTTATTTAAATCTTATGTATTTGTGAAAGTAAAGGATGAAGAGAGAACAGCGGTGCGGATGACCAACGGTGCCGTTAATTTTGTTTACTGGGATGGAAAACCTGCCGTAATAAAAGAAAAAGAAATTACGGCTATTAAACGTTTCCTGGATGAATATGAAAATGTGGAAGCAAGACCTGTTGAGCTGGCAGTAAACCAACGGGTACGCATCACCAACGGTACGCTGATGGACCAGGAAGGCAAAGTGCTGGATGTGCGGCACAAAACAGCAAAAGTGGCTATTGACAGCCTCGGGTACATTTTGATAGCATATATTGACAGAACTAAATTAACTTCGGCACAGCCTAAGTAAAACCAAACCCCATTATCCCAGCCATGACTGCGGACTACATTAAAGTCGTATCAATGAAATTCACCCGCATCTTAATACTTCTTGGCCTTTCGATATACCTTTTTTCCTGTACTGTCTCAAAAAAATTGCCTTATTATTTAGAGAATGTGACCGATTCTACCGCCAAAAGAGAGGTGAATATTCAGCAATTACGCATCCAGAAAAATGATCAGCTTACTATTCAGATCAGCAGCATCAGCACAGATCCAAAGGCTGATATGATCTTCAACCCGCCGGTCACAGTCGGAGTAGCCCAGGCTAGTGGATTTTTGGTGGATGGTAATGGTAATATAGAGCATCACCGGCTCGGCGCTTTTCATGTCGAAGGATTAACCAAAGCCCAACTGGCAGCAGAAATTAAGAAAAGACTTACCGAACCGGTAGAATTATTAAAAGACCCCACTGTTATCATTCGTATTACCGGTATTAAAATCACCATGCTGGGCCAGGTAGGGAATGAGGGAATTATAAATGTTCCCGGCGAGAGCATTACAATATTAGAAGCGGTAGGATTAGCGGGGGGTATCCCTGATTATGGCAAAAGGACTAACCTGAAAGTATTAAGA
>JANPMI010000301.1:0-12840 GCA_031422725.1 Chitinophagaceae bacterium
GGCTGCGGCGTTTGCTGCGGTCATCATCCATTAGCAATGCACTGAAACCAATATCGCAACGGATATACGGTTCTATCACCGCTGCATTCCGATACCTGACTGCATTGGGAATATTATACGGCATATTGCTTCCATACAACAAGTTCAGGAACATTTTAAAATTCTTATTGGTCGCCAGATAATCCTGGAAGTACATACCGAAGGTGAGACGCCGGTCAGTAGGACGGCGCAAGGAGCCCACATCAAATTTTACACTATCCACCACTACCTGGTCAGGGGTTTGTGCGGTAATGAAATCACCAGCTGCATTTTTATACCGGTAATAATGATCGCCGTTAATGTTTTCATTTGTTTTCATGATACCGAGACTGATCCAGCTTTCTGCATCTGGCACCAGTTCGCCGTGCAGCCGCATTTCAACACCGGCAGCATAGGCTGTGGCATTATTCTCCCCCAAATAACGGATGCGGACATTATCAATATCATACGGCACTACATCCGTCATGCTTTTATAATACATTTCCGTAGTCAATCGCATAGGCCGGTCAGCAAGACCGATAAAATTATAATCAAATCCAACTACACCCTGCCAGCTTTTCTGTGATTTGAGATTTGCATTTACAGTTCCATTATATCTTCTGAGTTCCCGGTAAAAGGGTGGCTGATGATAAGCACCTGCGGCGGCCCGGAAAATAATATCTTTTTTCCAGTTGGGTTTCCAACTGGCACCGATACGGGGCGAGATTAGAAATTCTTTATTGAGCGAATTATAATTGAAACGTACTCCGGCTGTTAATGTGGCAGAACGGCTTGAATCTTTGCCGAGTAAAATATTATCCTGCAGGTAACCGGAAAATTTATTGATGTCAAGATCAGCATTTGATTTGAGGACTTTATTTAACTGCAACAAATTGGGCTGGTAAGGCAATGCATAACCGGCAGAATCCTGGAATTCCCATTCGTTGAGCTTGTCAGCAATTTTTGTTTTATCATAACCCAATCCCCATTGAAAAGCATGTTTACCCTGTTCATAATTCCCTTTGTGAGAAACATTCCAGTTTTCAATGTTCAATGTATTTCTTGCCCAGTTTTGGTAAACACCTGCACCCAGCGGATTTACAATTAAGCCATAGGTGGGATTTCGTTTATCAAAATCTCTTTCGCCAAATAAATAAGCCCCGATGATATCAACATTTTCTGTTTCATCATTTTCAAACCGGGAAGCCATCCATTTTAATTTCAATTTTTTACTGGCCTGGTTCGTCAATGAAAAACCAAGCATGTTGGTCTGGTACTGATCTTTTTCACGGCCTTCAAAAGCAATATCAACACCAATGGTAGCACTGAAAACAGGAGAGAAGACAGAAGTAGTTAACTGGCTGGCCTCCGGAATAAGTGTAAATTTTGTTTGTGAAATATTACTAAGCAGTTCGGCCTGCCATTTTGGATTAAACTGGTAACTCAGCAACGCCTGGAAATCGGCAGAGGAGGGAACATAATTTCCTTTCGTATCCTGCCGGCTTAATAAATTCCGGTTGCTGCGGTTACGGATACCGAGCAGGTAACCAAATTTTGAATTCTTATTGGTGCCTTCTACCTGCAATCCCTGTTCAAGAATGCTGATATAAGCGGAACCGCCAAAACGTTTTGGTTTTTTGTACTGGATGTCCAGCACACTGCTCATCTTGTCGCCATACTTAGCCTGGAAACCTCCATTGTAAAAACTGATATTGCGTATCATCTCCGGGTTGATAAAACTTAATCCTTCCTGCTGGCCGCTTCTTACTAAGTAAGGACGGAAAACTTCAAAGTCGTTTACATAAATCAGGTTCTCATCATAGCTGCCACCACGAACAGAGTATTGGGAAGTGAGTTCATTATTAGAGCCGACGAATATTTTAATCAGGCTTTCTACACCGGTAACGGCAGAAGGAAGATTGATAATAGTTTTTGGGTTTGGTTTTATCAGCCCGGCTTCTCTTCTGTCCCGCTGATCGGTGATGATTACTTCCTGCAGTGTTGTTGAACCTTTCTCTAATCGTATAGTTATTGTTTCTTCTTCATTATCATTCAATAAAAAATTTTTCTGTTCTGACTTGCGGCCTGTGTAAGTAAATACTAAGGCGAATGCTTTTTCAGCAGTAACTTTTATTCTAAAATAGCCAGAGTCGTTGGTAGAAATGCCTTTTGACTGACCAAGAATGACAACGGAAACATTGGCTAATGGATTTTCATTGTCATCTACCACTTTGCCGGAAACGAAGGCTGATTTTTTTTGTGAGAAAGCAATGGCAGTAAGCAAAGTGCAGAATGCAGTCAGTAGTATTTGGCGGAGGTTGATTTTCATAAGAGAATCTCGTTCAAGATACGATTTTTTTTAACCGCTGAGGCGGGGAGGCGCAGAGGGGTTTAATTTATTTGTATTCCTCAGTGCCTCTGCGACTCTGCGGTTGCAATGTATTAAAGTAACTTTAGTTGCGCAATCATTGCCTTGGGATCAGCCGATTTAAAAACCGTATTTCCCGCCACCAGCACATCAGCCCCGGCTGCAATAATCGAAGGAGCATTTTCCAATGTAACGCCGCCATCAATTTCAATTTGCACTTTCAATCCCCGTTCATCAATCATTTTGCGGAGTTGCTTTATTTTTTCAATGGTATGCGGAATAAATTTCTGCCCGCCGTAGCCGGGATTCACACTCATCATACATACCAGATCAATATCAGCCAGTACATCACTTAACTCATTGACAGAAGTATGCGGATTGATGGCCACACCTGCTTTCATCCCCAAAGATTTTATCTGCTGGATATTTCTGTGTAAATGAGTGCAGGTTTCAATATGTACACTCAGTATATCCGTCCCGGCATTTTTAAATTGTTCAACCATTTTTTCCGGTTCCACTATCATTAAGTGTACATCGCAAATTTTAGTGGTAGCTTTTCTGAAAAACTCCACCAGCATTGGCCCAAAACTAATGTTGGGAACAAAGCGGCCATCCATAATATCTTTGATACCAGTCGGCGTCGCTTTCGTTCAGCATTTTGCAGTCGGCTTCCAAATTCAGGTAATTGGCAGAAAGCAGGGAAGGGGCGATAATGGGCATAAGTTGATTTATTTTGCCAGGTTTGTATTTATCAGTTTTTCAATGGCTGCAATGAAATCGTCAGCACCTCTGGTCAGGTCTGCTAATAACTCTATCTCAACAATAAAAAAATCTTCATAATCACTATCCTGCCTGCTTTCAAAAAGGTCGGAATACAATTTGCCAAGTTTCTTTGAAATTTTTTCTGTTTCCACAAAATGAAGTCCGAGCATTTGCCGGACACCTGCATGGGTTTTTGCACTTATGTTTTCCTGTAGTAAGAGTGCAGTAACGGCGTAAAAACAGGAATAGTAAAGGCGGTTAACAGACGAATTAATAAAACCAATTTCAGCAACACCCTTTGCTTCAAGAAGGCTTTCCCTGGCTTTATTCATGCGATGCTCAACAATGTCTTCTTTGGAGTATTCTTCCTTCATAAAACAATTCCTTCTGTATTTACACTTTCAAAAAAGGGAGTCGCTTTATATTTATTATACCAGTCTTTTTTAGACTTCACCATTGGGGAAATCATTTGCCCTGTTTCAAACTCAATATCATACAGGTCATATCTTATCTTTTTTCCGTATTCCCAGTTAATCTGCTCCTTATCTAATAAAATAAGAACATCCAGGTCAGATTCGGGATGATTGTCGCCTCTGGCAAATGATCCAAACAGAATTATCGTGGCATCCGGTTCTTTTGCTTTTACCGATGCTTTTATTTTTGATAATATTGTTTGAGTTGAAGCCATAGCATAAAATTACAATCTTTATTTCAGTTTATCCGCTGCTTCTTTAGCTTCAGTTAATGTCTTATCTAATCCATAAGCCCTCTGGTAATTCAGTTTAGCTTCCTCCCTTTTTCCCATCGCTTCCTGGCATTTGGCAATCCAGTAATAAGCATCGGCAAATTTTGGCGAAACAGTAAGGCAAAGATTAAATATGGCCAAAGCCTCCTCATATTTTTTCATCTCATATAAAACACTTCC
The DNA here is from genome assembly GCA_031422725.1 of Chitinophagaceae bacterium. Lineage (GTDB taxonomy): Bacteria > Bacteroidota > Bacteroidia > Chitinophagales > Chitinophagaceae > JJ008. Next base: position 4,074 of record JANPMI010000301.1, read on the forward strand.
TTTTTCTATATAACCTTCCAGAAAATTGTAATCTATTTTGATGGCATTATCGAAAAACACAATAGCTTTTGCTTTATCATTTATACTGGAATAATAAATGCCTTTGTAATAATAAGGCTCAGCATGTATGTGCAATGAGTCGGCACGGATTAATGAATCGCATAAACTAATCACCCGCCTGTTTCCGCTTTCTGCCAGCTTTAATGCCAGCATATAATTCAGTTCCACATCAAAAGGAGTAAGATTATATGCTTTTTCCAAAGTGCTTATTGTTTCTGACTTATTTCCTTTTTTGTCTAAGATGTCCGCTTTCATTTTCAGCACATCCACCTGTTCAGGATTTTTCTGCAGCATGTCATTACAGATTTTCAGAGCTTCATCTGTTTTGTTCTGTGCATTAAGGGAACGGGCCAGGGTCAATTGCAATAAAAAACTGTTGGGTAATTCTCTTAATGCTTCGTTCAGAAACAGGATGGCAGAATCAGGTTTTTTATCAAGCAGTAAATTGCCGAGACCAAACGCATATTTCTCATCTTTTTTTAAAGCCCATGCTTTTTTAAAATCAGCCAGGGCCGGCTCCGGAAGATTGTTGGAATTCAATAATACCGCCCTGCGGAAATAGAAATCATCATTTTGCGGTTGCTGTTTAATGCTGTCCGTTAGTCCTGAATAAGGAGCCTGATTAAGAATTTCACTATAGGGCGAATCAGTGCCTTTATCATTACAACTGCTGATTAAAATCACTCCTCCGAGAATTAGGGAAATTACTTTTACAATACGGCGCATGGTTCAAAACTAACTGATTTTTTAAACCGAGGTATGACAATCGCCTGACAAAGGAATGTTTTAACAAAAATACCTTTGCAACCGCCCACTAAAAGAATAAAGATGAAAAAATTTGTACTGCTTTCACTGTTAATTGCCACTATCATTTCTTCCTGTAATAACAGTGCTAAGTTAGCCACCACCACGGTTGCTGCCGACACATTAAGGTATGATGAGGAAACTCATTTTAAAAACATTCAGCAACTTACTTTTGGCGGTGATAATGCAGAAGCCTATTGGAGCTATGACAGTAAATGGCTTGTTTTTCAAAGAACCAATGTAAAAGATGGTACTCCCTGCGACCAGATTTTTGCCGGGAAAGTTCCGAAGCCAGGAGCGAAATTTACTTATAAGATGATCAGTAGCGGGAAGGGTCGTACTACCTGTCCTTTTTTCACCAAAGACGGTAAACATATTATTTATGCCTCCACTCATCTTGGAAGCAATGATTGTCCGCCAACACCCGACAGGGCTAAATATGGCAATAAATATATCTGGCCTTTGTACAGCAGCTTTGATATTTTCATGGCAGACCTCGATGGTAAAATTGTAAAGCAGTTAACCAATACGAAAGGCTATGATGCAGAAGCCACTTTATCACCTGATGGAAAGAAAATGATTTATACCAGTACAAAAGATGGCGATATCGAATTGTATATTATGGATTTGGCTACCGGAAAAGAACAGCGTATAACTAATTTATTGGGTTATGATGGGGGTGCATGGTTTAGCCCGGATGGAACTAAATTAATATGGAGAGCTTCAAGACCAAAAACAGAAACTGAAATAAAAGAATACAAAGACCTGCTGGCAGAAAACTTAGTTGCTCCTACCAATATGGAAGTGTGGGTGGCGAATGCCGATGGCAGCAATGCCCGCCAGGTTACTTCTTACGGGCAGGCCAACTGGGCACCAGCTTACATGCCGGATAATAAACGAATTATTTTTGCATCCAACCATGAGTACAAAAGAGGATTCCCCTTTAATCTTTATACCATCAATGAAGATGGAAGCAATCTTCAAAAAATAAGCAGGGATAAAGGCTTTGATGCTTTCCCGATGTTCTCTCCCAACGGAAAGAAAATTGTTTTTTGCAGTAACCGTAATAACGGCGGCACCAGGGATACTAATGTTTTTATTGCTGATTGGGAAGAATAATAACGACTGGAACGGTATTTGAATACATCCAACATCGTAAACAAAAACGTATTTTGGATATGAAAACTTTACCAGTATTTTTTCTGGCCCTCATCTTATTTACGGGTTGCAATAAATCGAATACTTCTTATGTTAATAATCCCAATGCGCCAGATTACCTGCACAACAGGGCGGTGGGTGCTTCTGCCAATGAACTACTTTCTTCCGCAAAATATACTTCGCTGAAAATAGAAGTGCAGTATATGACGGGTTTTCAGCCCGATGCTGCTGCCCTCAATCATTTGCAAACAACACTGGCTGGCTTGTTAAATAAACCATCCGGTATTACTGTTGTTATCAAAGAAATACCTGCATCCGCTAATCTTACCCTTTCCGTAAACGATGTGATTGCAATAGAAAAGAACAACCGTACTGTATTTACCACGGGTAGTGAACTGGCAATTTATATTTTATACACCAATGGAAATTATACTGATAATAATGTATTAGGTGTCGCCTATAAAAACACATCAACCGTTTTGTTTGGTAAAAAGATAAATGACAATTCAGGCGGTCTTGGCCAGGCCAACCGCACTAAATTGATAGCCACGGTGGCAGAGCATGAGTTGGGTCATTTGCTGGGTTTGGTTGATCTGGGTTCGCCAATGCAGACCGGGCATAAAGATGCAGCACACGGCAGTCATTGCAGCAATACTAATTGCCTGATGTATTATACTTCTGAAACCAGCGACATATTGGGTTTTCTGATCACCGGTAATATTCCTTCCTTTGACGGCAACTGCCGGGCCGATCTTACTGCTAATGGCGGTAAGTAATAAGTTTTGATGTTGGGACAGCCTGTTGTAGATTTGATAATTCAAAACTATTGCTATGTACAACGGACTTCTTCATCTTCACAGTGTTCTCCGCTGGGTTATATTAATCCTCCTGCTTGTTGCGATTTATAAAAGTTTTACAGACCGTACTAAAGCCTTTACTCCCAGTCATAAAAAGACAGGAATGCTGCTGATGATTTGTGCCGATCTGATGTTGCTGGTAGGGTTGTATCAATGGTTCACCGGACCCTGGGGCTTAAAAAGTATTCAGGATAATGGAATGAGTGTGGTAATGAAAAATCCGGTATTACGGTTTTTTGCGGTAGAACATTTTATCGGAATGCTTATAGCCATTATTCTTATTCATATTGGCTATTCTTACGCAAAGAAAAATGTTACTGATTCCATAAAACACAAAAGAGCTCTATTGTTTTACGGACTTGCGTTACTGATAATACTCATTTCCATTCCCTGGCCTTTCCGGGCTGTTGGTGCAGGAAGAGCATGGTTCCCGGGTATGTAGATTATCTTTTTCCCAACTCAATTACCTCGCAATCTTTTATCTCCTTGCCATCAATAACACACCGGATAAGAGTCCTCACTTTATGCCAGCCATGCTTGCCGGCTGCGCCGGGATTCATGTGCAGGCATTGCTGCTTTTCATCATACATCACTTTTAAAATATGTGAATGACCACTGATGAATAATTGGGGCTGATGAAGTGCTAATTCTCTTCTTGTTTCCGGGTTGTACTTCGGTGGAGAGCCACCGATATGCCTTATCATCACTTTCACTTCTTCACACATAAAAACAAGTTGTTCGGGATAAATAGTTCTTAAATCGTTGCCATCAATATTGCCGTAAACACCTTTAATGCTCTTGCTACTACCGGTCAGACCTCTCAAAGCGGCCAGATCAATTGAACCGAAATCACCTGCATGCCAGATCTCATCGCATTTTTCAAAATGTTTAAATACCGCTTCATCCAGAAAACCATGAGTGTCTGATATTAATCCTATTCTTGTCAATGGAGAGTTGTAAATTTGAATCAGCAATCTAAAACCAAAAATCTGAAACCAAAAATCAGGTTATGACATTCAAACGCAACTTCACTTATTACATTGATAAAAGGAAATGGAAATATTATTTCCTGATGGTCTCTCTTGAATTGGATAAGTAGTATATAAGTAAGGACAGTCTGTTCTTTAAGACTAATTAACCAATTTCCCAATTAACTAATTAACTAATCATGCCTCATTATCATCAACTCGGAACCATTCCGCATAAACGTCATACCCAGTTCCGCAAACCGGATGGGGAACTGTATTCGGAACAACTATTTTCTACGGAAGGATTTTCCAATGATTATTCTTTGATGTATCATGTTCATCCCCCGACACAAATCATCAAAACAGAGCCACAGGTAAGTGTAGCCCCAACGGTAGCAGAAGAAAAAATGCTGAAGCACCGGAGCTTTGAAGGATTTAATATCAAACCTGTAAAAGATTTTTTGCAAAGCCGTAAGCCGGTGCTGGTGAACAATGATTGTCATATAGTACTGGCTGCCCCACAGGAAAGTATGAAGGATTATTTCTACAAAAACACCGATGCCGATGAAATGATATTTGTGCATGAAGGCAGCGGTATTTTAAAAACCATGTATGGTGAACTGCCTTTTGGATATGGAGATTACTTAGTGATACCGAGAGGGACTATTTACCAGATTCATTTTAATGATAACAATAACCGGCTGTTCATTGTGGAATCATTCAGCCCTATCCGATATCCAAAGAAGTATGTAAGCAAGTTTGGCCAGTTAATGGAACATTCTCCTTATTGCGAAAGGGATATCCGGGTGCCGCAAAACCTGCGGACATTTGATGAAAAAGGAGATTTTTTGATCAGGGCAAAGAAAAAAGGAATGTTGTATGGTTTGCATTACGGCACTCATCCTTTCGATGTGATAGGTTGGGATGGCTGTTGCTATCCTTATGCGTTTTCTATTCATGATTTTGAGCCCATAACCGGCCGTGTGCATCAGCCACCACCGGTTCACCAGACATTTGAGGCAAACAATTTTGTGGTGTGTTCATTTTGCCCCCGGTTATTTGACTATCATCCCAATGCTATTCCCGCCCCATATAACCATAGTAATATTGACAGCGATGAAGTGCTGTATTATGTGGATGGAGATTTTATGAGCCGTAAAAATGTAACAAGGGGAATGATAACCTTACATCCTGCCGGTATTCCGCATGGTCCTCATCCCGGAGCTGTAAAGAAAAGTATTGGCACTAAAGAAACAAAGGAATTAGCCGTAATGGTAGATACTTTTCATCCACTTATGCTAACGAAGGAAGCTTTGGAAATTGAGAATGAGGATTATGTGATGAGCTGGGCGGAGTAAACAATTAGCAATTGGTAATAGGCAAAGGAACAGCGTCTTGCTAATTGTCTATTACCAATTGCTTATTGTCATTCTATCTTCCTTCAGAAGCAGCTTCACATTTCTCCACTTCTTTGCCTATTTCTTTCATGAAAGCTTCATCGTCTTTATATTTTGCTTCCATATCTTTTTCATATTTATCTAATGTAGCTTTCGCTGCTACTTTCTCAGGGCCGTCAGCAGCTTTGTAAGCTTTGCCATTCAGGTCGCACCATTTTTGTGCAATGGAAGATGCAGAGTCTTTGCCACCACCGCAGGCAGCCAATAAAAGAGATAAACTGATTACTGAAATTGATAACAGATTCTTTTTCATGATTGGTTGGTTTAAAGTTTACAGGTTGTTTACAAATATATAGGTGTAAGTTTTTTTGGTTGGCTCCACATAAATAGTAAATGTGGTATCGTTAATCCTGGTCAATGGCCACTCCGCTAGCATAATAAAGCGACCATTTTTAAAGGACCAGCGATATTTTCGGGGGGCGGTAAAAGCACAGGAATCCATGGAAAAAACTTTTAAAACAGAGAAGGGTGCAGCTCCGTTTTCGGTCTTCCATTCTTTACCCACTAACCATTCTTTTATGGCCTGGTCCCCGTCTGATTTTGATTCTGAAGAATCTGAATTTTGTTCTTTACCCTCCTTATCAACTTTGTTCTTTTCTTTATTATCAGAACATCCGGTTGCCAGGCAACTCAGGATGATGATTGAAATGATTATTTCTTTCATACTCATATTATTTCTGGTTTGAGGTTTTCAGGGTGTGGAGACATTATCAAGATATGTTTGGTTTGCCGGTTTAACCCGGTTAAAGCTGTTCAATTTACTATTCCCTGTTCAAAATTTGCTCAACAACCTGTTTTTTTAAAAAAGTCATTTCGCTGTAGTTCCAATTTTTTTTATATTCGGCTTACAAAACGATTGTTATGCTAAAAATAGGAAACTTAAAGTCTGGTGGAATTATTTCTGTTAATGACGAAGGTATAATGCGGGAAGGAACCGTTGTTAGTGTAAGCCAGGAAGAAAATCAGGCCCTGGTTAATAACGGAGTGCAGGAATTCTGGTATAGTCCGGAAGAAATGCATGCTGTACCCCTCGATGAGAACCAGTTGGTGAAACTGGGCTTTACCCGGGAAGAAACCGATGGCTCGGTTAAGTATAAAAAAGAGTCTTTCCGGCTGGTAACCCCAAAAAAAGGTGATTTTTCCAATATTGAAATGTGGTGGCGGGAAGACAAGCGTCATTTCAGCTTTCCATTAGGGGTACATGAGCTTCAGAATCTGCACCTTGATATGACAAAAATCCACTTAGACAAGCTTTAAAGTCTGAACAGCAGCTATAATTTCCCTGATTCTAATGGCTTTTCCACATAACCTTTAAAAATAATCGGGGTTATTTCTTTTTTAGGCCTGATACTCCTACCTTTGCGTTCCGAAAAAATTATGTCGAAACAACCCCTTATTAAACAAGATGGTACAATAGTAGAGGCCTTATCAAATGCTATGTTCAGAGTAAAATTGGAGAACGGGCATGAAATACTGGCTACCATTTCAGGGAAAATGAGAATGCATTATATCCGCATTCTGCCGGGTGATAAAGTGGGGGTGGAGTTGTCGCCATATGATTTAACAAGAGGAAGAATCAATTTCAGGTATAAATAACTCGATCATGAGATGAGCCGTAAGGCGAATCCCATGACTCAAATAGAAACAATAAACAGGTTGTCATGAAAGTAAGAGCATCCATTAAAAAAAGAAGTGTTGATTGCAAAATCGTTCGCCGCAAAGGCATACTCTATGTAATCAACAAAAAGAATCCCCGCTTTAAGCAAAGACAGGGATAAACGCAATATGCAATAGACAATTTGCTTATTGCCCATTGCCTGTTTGAATTAAAGAACTTTTAAACTATAAAATAAAATGGCTCGTATTGCCGGTGTTGACTTACCAAAAAACAAAAGAGGCGAAATAGGACTTACCTATATCTATGGTATAGGCCCTTCTACTGCTCAGTACATTCTTGACAAACACAATATTGACAGAAACAAGAAAGTACATGAGTGGAATGATGAAGAACTGACTGTTATCCGTAATACCATTACGGAAGAACTGAAAGTGGAAGGTCAGTTGCGTTCTGAAGTGCAGACGAGCATTAAGCGTTTACTTGATATTGCCTGCTACCGTGGTCTTCGCCATCGTAAAGGTTTGCCGGTTCGTGGCCAACGTACCAAAACCAACAGCCGTACAAGAAAAGGAAAGAGAAAGACAGTTGCCGGTAAGAAGAAGGCAGCTAAGAAATAAGTTATGAATCTGGAGTGGTGAGTCATGAGTCAACAGCCTCGTAATTCTTACAACAGATTCTTACTATATGCACTAGAAGATAACTGAGCTAATTACGGATACCCGGTGCAGGAGGAGGATTAGTTCGGGTCCCGCCACAGGCAGGATAAAATTTAAAAATTAAAGATTACCTAGGTACAAACATTATGGCAAAAGCACAAGCACAGCAGGCTGTCAGCGCAAAAGCAGCTGCTAAGAAAAGAGTGGTGAAAGTGGATGCATACGGAGATGCTCATATTTCAGCCACCTTCAACAATATTATCATCAGCCTTACTAACAAAAATGGCCAGGTAGTTGCCTGGAGCAGTGCCGGCAAAATGGGTTTCAAAGGTTCTAAAAAGAATACCCCTTATGCTGCACAGATGGCTGCTGCAGATGCTGCTAAAACGGCATTTGATGCAGGTTTGAAAAGAGTGGATGTGTATGTAAAAGGACCCGGTGCCGGCAGGGAAAGTTCTATCCGTTCTTTATCACAATCAGGTATTGAGGTGGTAATGATTAAGGACGTAACTCCGTTGCCTCACAACGGTTGCCGTCCTCCAAAGAAGAGAAGAGTATAATTTTTTATTATATAGTTATAATTGCTTTGAAAGGATCAAAGCAGTTCATTTAAAAAAGGGTGCCCGATTTATTTTTTACGATTTTTTACCGATCGTAGCACCGTTTCAAAAAAAATCGAAATGAATAAAAACTATGGCAAGGTACACTGGTCCAAAGACCAAGATTTCACGTCGTTTTGGTGAACCCATTTTAGGTAATGGTAAGTGGTTAGATAAAAACAGTAACCCTCCGGGTCAGCATGGCCCTTCAAAAAAACGTAAAACTTTAGGCGAATATGCCTTACAACTTCGTGAAAAGCAAAAAGCGAAATACTCTTATGGAGTATTGGAAAAACAATTCCGCAAAACATTTGAAGAAGCAGCCCGCCGCAAAGGTGTAACAGGTGAAAATCTTATTAAGTTGCTGGAAGCCCGTCTGGACAACACTATTTTCCGCATGGGTATTGCTCCCAGCCGTCCTGCTGCCCGCCAGCTGGTAAGCCATAAGCATATTGAAGTTAATGGAGATGTATTAAACGTTCCTTCTTACCAGATGAAGCCAGGTGATGTTATCACTATTAAAGAAGGCAGCAAAGGAAGGACCTCTATCACCAGCACGGTGCGTGGTAAGAATCCAAAATTCAGCTGGC
>JANPMI010000302.1:0-3538 GCA_031422725.1 Chitinophagaceae bacterium
TCCACGGTCGCCTTTCCGTCTTTAGAAAATTCTTTTGTTACCCGGTTAGCAACAATAGCATTTACCGCAAGGCAACTATGGCCCAGCAATTTCCCTAAACCATAAATCGCCGACGTCTCCATTTCAAAATTAGTGATGCGGTGCTGACCAAAACGAAAATCAGTAAGACGGTTAACGAAATTAGGGTTACTGATGCCCAATCGCAATATCCTTCCCTGCGGGCCATAAAAGCCAGGACAGGTAACGGTAATGCCTTGGTGAAAATCTTTTACAAAATGTTTTATCAGCGAAGCGGCACCACTGCTGATATAGGGATTGCCAATTTGTCCATGTATTTGAGTATGCGTTACAAAAGAGTGTAGCAGTGCCTGCTCTTCATCATTTTGCTGATGCCGGTAAAAATTCAGCAGGTTATCAACGCCCAGTCCATGTGTTGATGCAACAAAACTATCTACTGGTATATCTGCTTGCAATGAACCGGAGGTGCCGATGCGGACAATATTTAGCGATTTTAATTCTTTTTTTATTTCTCTTGTTTCAAAATCAATATTTACAAGGGCATCTAACTCATTCAATACAATATCTATATTATCGGGACCAATACCGGATGATAAAACGGTCAGTCTTTTTTTACCTACATACCCGGTATGAGAAATAAATTCACGATGTTGCCGTTTCACTTCCACGGTATCAAAATGTTTGCTTACTTCCTGTACCCGGTCAGGGTCACCAACAGTAATAACAGTACCTGCTATTTCTTCCGGTCGCAAATCAAGATGGTAAATGGCGCCACGGGGATTAATAATCAATTCCGATTCTGCGATTCGACTCATATTTTGGAAGTTTATGTAAAATAAAATTGGGCAAAAAACCTATATTTGCAATCGTTCAGGTTTATTCCGATAAAGGTCGGGAGTAAAGTTTACAATCTGAAATTGGAAAAAAGAATGGTCCTGTGGCCGAGTGGCTAGGCAAAGCTCTGCAAAAGCTTCTACAGCGGTTCGAATCCGCTCGGGACCTCCAACAAATGATATCACGACCTGTCAATACTACATTGACAGGTCGTTGTTGTTTTCAGGAACATGCACACTTCAATAATGGAGGTCAATGAAGCGGCAATATGGAAAGTTAGTTTGTGAGGAAGGGAAATAGAATTACACCAGTGCCTCCCACAATATTTCTACAGGATGTAATGCCTTTCTTCCCGTGCCATCTTTTATTTGGTGACGGCAACTTGTACCCGGTGCAGCAATAATTGTGTCATCCGTTTGTTTACGAACAGCGGGAAATAAAACTAATTCACCAATTTTCATTGACAAATCATAGTGCTCCTTCTCGTAACCAAAAGAACCGGCCATGCCGCAGCAACCCGATGGTATGGTTTCTACTGAATAATTTTCCGGTAGCGATAATAATTTTACAGACGGGGCAACAGATGATAAAGCTTTTTGCTGGCAATGCCCATGCAGCTTTATGTTTCTTTTTTCTTTGGTAAATTGTTCTTTTGAAATATTTCCTTTCTCTATTTCGCTGGCAATAAATTCATCTATCAGGAAAACGTTTTTTGATAATGCTTTTGCTTTTTCCAATAATTCATCAGAAGCCAACTCAGGATATTCATCTCTGAAAGTGAGAATGGCTGATGGCTCTATTCCTATCAACGGCGTTTCAGCGGTTATTAAAGAATGAAGCAGTGCAATATTTTTATTGGCAATTTCTTGTCCTTTTCTAATCAAACCTTTCGATAGCCATGTTCTGCCACTTTCAATATGTTCAGGAATGATTACTTCATACCCTAATTTCTCTAGCAATTGAATTGCTTTAATACCAATCTCCGTATCGTTATAGTTCGTGAATTCATCGCAGAATAAATAAACATGCCGTGTATTTCTTGTCTCTTGTGTCGTGTCCCTTGTGCCTTGATGTCTTTTGTACCAACTGCGTAAAGTCGTTTTATACATCGTCGGCATAGAACGTTTTGTAGCAAACCCCGATAACCTCTTAATTGCACCACCAATTACTTTATTCTTTACTGCAAAGTTGTATAGGCCCGGCATTATAGCACCCAACTTCGCTGATGCAGTAAAGTTCGCAATCAGCTTCGACCGGAACGGAACGCCATTTGCATCATAATAATGCTGCATGAATTCTGCTTTCAGTTTTGCCACATCCACATTACTTGGGCATTCTGATTTACAACCTTTACAACTCAAGCATAAATCCATCACTTCGTAAATCTCTTTATGGTCAAAGCGATTGAGTTTGTCAGAATTGGTCAGGAATTCACGAAGGATATTGGCTCTTGCTCTCGTTGTATCTTTTTCATTGCGGGTGGCCATAAAAGATGGACACATCGTTCCCCCGGATAATTCAGTTTTTCTGCAATCACCGCTGCCATTGCATTGTTCTGCATGTTGCAGCACATCCTGATTATGAAAACGAAAAATAGATTTGAATTCCGGTGTTTGTTGTCCGGGTGTATAACGCAGCATCGTATCCATAGGCGGCGTATCTACAATCTTATTCGGATTGAAAATGTTTTCCGGATCCCAGGTGCGTTTTACTTCTTTTAGTAACTGGTAATTTTTTTCACCCACCATTTGTTTGATGAATTCTCCTCGCAATCTCCCATCTCCATGTTCACCACTCAGTGAACCGTTGTATTTTTTAACCAACGTCGCTATTTCTTCCGCAATCGTTCTGAATAACTGGTTGCCTTCTTTTGTTTTTAAATTAATAATAGGCCGCAAATGTATTTCTCCCGAACCAGCATGTGCATAATGCACGGAGTATAAATTATGTTTCTTTAAAATTTCATTGAAGTCACGGATGTAAGCTGGTAAATCATTTACATCAACTGAGTATCTTCAATTACCGGCACCGCTTTTTCATCGCCGGGTAAATTGCTCAGCAATCCCAAACCTGCTTTGCGCAGCGTCCATATTTTTTTGCTGTCATCTCCAAATAGTAATGGGAAATGATAACCTAATCCAGCAGCCCTCATATCTGTTTCAACATTGTTAGCAATCGCTATTATTTCTTCCCGGTTAGTACGAGCAAATTCTATTACGAGAATTGCTCCGGGGTCGCCTTGTACAAAAAATCGGTTCTTACTTTGTTCTTTATTTTCTTTGGTACATTCTAAAATATAATGGTCAATCAGTTCGCTGGCACTTGGTTTATATTTTAATGCGATTAAATTTGCTCTTAATGATTCATCAATTGAATTAAAATGCACACATAATAAACCAACTTCCTTCGGTGGAAGTGGTACAACGTTCAGTTTTATTTCTGTTATAAAAGCCAGTGTACCTTCTGAGCCTGCAATTAGTTTACAAAAATTGAAATCTGCTTCACCGGCAGTGAAAGGTGCAGATTCCAATAAAACATCAATAGCATAACCGGTATTTCTTCTTTCTACTGTTTTCTTCGGGAATTCTTTTTTTATCTCTACCTGGTTATCATAATTACTTAGTATGCTGCGAACGGATTTATAAATGCCTGCTTCTAAACTATCACCTTCACATTTGCTATGAAA
>JANPMI010000303.1:0-6290 GCA_031422725.1 Chitinophagaceae bacterium
TTTACATTATGATACTCTTCATACTTGGATTTAATATTATTTAATATCAAAATCGTATCCTCCACACTTGGCGGCTCCACCATTACTTTCTGGAAACGTCGGTCCAATGCTCCATCTTTTTCAATGTACATTCTGTACTCATCCAAAGTAGATGCACCAATACATTGCAATTCTCCCCTTGCCAATGCAGGTTTGAAAATATTACTGGCATCCAACGAACCACTGGCACCACCAGCACCAACGATAGTGTGCAATTCATCAATGAACAAAATCACATCACGGTTTTTTTCCAATTCATTCATGATGGCTTTCATTCTTTCTTCAAACTGGCCACGGTATTTGGTGCCTGCTACTAATGCGGCAAGGTCTAACGAGATTACTCTTTTATCAAATAATACTCTTGAAACTTTTCTTTGAACAATTCTTAAAGCCAACCCTTCCACGATAGCTGTTTTACCAACACCGGGTTCACCAATCAAAATCGGGTTGTTCTTTTTACGTCTTGAAAGGATTTGGGAAACCCTTTCTATTTCTGACTCACGGCCAACGATGGGATCCAATGCTCCCAACTCAGCCATCTTGGTAATGTCACGGCCAAAATTATCCAATACGGGTGTTTTGCTTTTTGCTGCTCCCGCCTGTTTAGCTCCGCCTTTTGATTGAGAGTATTTTTTCTCTTCATCAAAATCGTCGTCATTCTCATCCTGGAATTCGGCACGGGGATCGTTTGATTTTACGATGCCCAGTTCTTGTCTGAATAAATCGTAGTCCACGTCAAACTGATTTAATATTTGAGTTGCAATATTTTCTTTGTTCTTTAAAATAGAAAGCATCAGGTGTTCTGTTTCCACGGTAGCACTCTTTAATGCTTTTGCTTCCAGCACCGTCACCCGGATCACTTTCTCTGCCTGCTTTGTCAGTGGCAGGCTGTTAATGTTAGCAATATTTTTGCCAGTCTTATCCTTTACCGCCAGTTCAATTTCCTTTCGTAGTTCATAAAGGTCAACATTGAAACTTTTGAGGATGCGGACTGCGGTGTTATCTCCCTCCCTTATCAGGCCGAGCAGCAAATGCTCAGTACCGATAAAATCGTTACCAAGCCTTAGTGCTTCTTCCCTGCTGAACGAGATAATCTCCTTAACCTGTGCTGAAAAATTATTATCCATTTTTAGATAATTGGTTGTGATACAATATTAACGAATAAATTTGGTAGAAGTTCTACCGTACTTATAAACGGAATGTTGATAATTTAAGTTGTTTGGGGCTGGCAGTTTTAGCATTTTCAATTACAGAGGGGCTGACAGGCTTAACCAACTAATACCGATACAAATGAATGTCAAAACTGATACCAAAGAAAAATTTCATGCCATCACGGTTACCGGGTCGTCTCTTTCTGCTACTATGACAGATGAGTTGGGCGAATGTTTGTTGCCCTACCTCGAAAATGACATTAAAAACCTGGTAGTGATATTAAAAGACATTGAATCAATTGATATGGCTGCGGCTGAAAAGCTGGTATATATACAACAGAAGTTCTACGAGAACAACGCATCTTTTGTCATTTGCGAGTTGCAACAGCCAGTAGAAGATTTTCTTGACCAAAATGAATTGCTGGAGATGATGAATGTAACCCCTACCCAAAGTGAGGCATGGGATATAGTACAGATGGAAGAGATTGAGAGGGAGTTTTTGGATGAAAGCCCCCCGAACTAAGTTCCCAACCTTCGTTTTACCCGGTTGCCTGAAGGGAGAACTTAGATATCTTCAGTGTGCTCTTAACTAAATTCTTTCTAAAAGCAGCCAGAGTTTTGCCTGATACTTTCGAAATTCATGCAAGCAGCAAAAACTATTTAATCATAGTCTTAGCTTTGTCACTAACGCACCAAAATCCCGGATTACTTAATGTTTGCTGTTACCATTCTTGGCAATAACTCGGCTGTGCCGGCATTTGACCGGCACCCCACCAGCCAGGTGGTGACGCTGGATGGGAACAACTATCTCGTTGATTGCGGCGAAGGAACGCAGATTCAGCTTATAAATTATAAAATCCGGCGGAGTAAAATCTCTCATATTTTTATTTCTCATCTGCACGGCGACCATTATTTTGGGTTGATAGGGCTTATCAATTCATTAAGCCTGCTTAGCCATCAGCAGGAAATGCATGTATTCGGCCCCTCTCCTTTAAAAGAAATTATTGAACTGCAATTAAAAGTAGCCGATACAAAAATTTGCTATCCGCTGCATATTCATCACATTACTGAACCGGCTATATTGTTAGACAATGAAAAGCTGACTGTAAAATGTTTTCGCACCAATCATCGCATAGAATGTTATGGATTTGCTTTCCATGAAAAAAAGAGGCCCAGGAAATTGAATCCGGAGAAAGCAAAAGAATTTGAAATACCAGCTGTGTTTTATGACCGGCTGACAAATGGTGAAGATTATACCCGGAAAGACGGAGCAGTGATTAAAAATGAATTGGTAACAGCAGCTGCAGAGCCGGGAAAGAGATATGCTTTCTGTGCCGATACGAAATATGATGAAACGCTTATCCCGCATATACAGGGGGCTGATATGATTTATCATGAAACCACTTACCTCGATAACCTGCGGGAAAGAGCAGAAAACCGTTTTCACTCAACTACCAAGCAGGCAGCTGCACTGGCAAAAAAAGCAGGGGTAAAAAAATTACTGATTGGCCACTTTAGCAGCAAGTATGATACACTGGAAGAATTTGAAGCCGAGGCAAGAGAAGTTTTTCCTGATACTGAGTTAGCGTTGGAAGGGGTTTGTTATGAGGTGTAGTTATTTTATTATCCACTCATAAAATAGTGGAAACTCTTTTCTCCATGTTGGTTCGTTATGCTTTCCATCATCTCTTATTACGATTGTCATTTTTGATTTGGAAACGGCAGCCATTTCTTCAAAAGCTTTAAGCATATCCGTCACCATCGTTTCACTTTCCAGTTTACCGCCGTAGAAATAAATTTTTGCCTTTGCCTTTTCACCTTTTGCTTTTATATCATCATAAATTTTTGTACCGCTTATCCAAAACGACGGAGAGAAGATGCCGGCACCACCAAATATTTTAGGATATTTGAGCAAGGCATACAGAGAAATTAACCCACCCATCGAACTGCCGCTGATGAAAGTATTTTCTTTCTTTTTAAGTGTCCGGAAATTCCCATCAATAAAAGGTTTTAAAGTTTTCACCAGGAAATCTGCATATAAATCTCCCTCAGCTTTTCCAAACTGTTTATTGTCGTAAGGATTGTATTCGTTCATCCGCTTGTCGCTGCCATTATCTATCCCCACCACCATACATTCTTTTACTTTGGCAGTATCGAGGTATTCATCAACTCCCCATTCACCTGCAAAAGAGGTGGCTTCATCAAAAAGGTTTTGCCCGTCCTGCATATATAATACCGGGTATTTTTTATTTGTTCCGTCACAATAAGATGGAGGAAGATAAATCCATATTCTCCTTGTTCTATTCAACTGCGGGATGAGGAAAGCGGTGTCAATGATGCAAACGTTACTGCTGGCTGTAACGGGCTTTATTGCGGGGTGGGCAGTATTTTGAGCCATTACGGAAGCACTTAAACAAAGAGCAATAACAATTCCGCTTACATTAAACATAAATAGTGTTGTTAAGATTATCAGCCGCCTTTAAACTTAGTTATACTTCTTCAATAAAAATAGTAACTTTAAGCTATATAAAATTTAAGACATGTCGGAAGAATATCATATCCGTGTTAAAAAAGAATATGCTGCATCTCTGATAGAGCATTTACGCAAAGAAGATGCTATTGAGTTAATTGACAGGGACGATACTGATATTCCTGAATGGCAAAAAGAAGCTGTACGTAAAACGCTGCAGCAAATACAAGAAAACCCCTCCCTTCTTCAGCCCTGGGAAATAGTTAAGCAAAAATATATGCGTTCCTGATGTTATTCGAAATTCTACTTTCTCCGGATGCAATGGAATATTGACAATGGGTTCGAATACTATAATTCAAAATCCGACGGCCTCGGGTTTGAGTTTACGGATACAATCAACATTTACCTGACTAAAATCAGTCAGGTACCGACTGCATCTGCTATTAGATATGATACTGTGAGGGTAAAGCCATTAAGTACATTTCCTTACACCATTCACTATATTGTGGACGAAACTTATCACTGTATTACAATACTAAGGGTATTTAATACTTGGCAAGAGCCGCTTAAATAATATACAATTAAGCCCCCTTCATTAATTCTTTAATCCTGGCATGATGCCCCTCACTCACTTTCCACACCGGCAACCGAAAAATATTCTGACAAAGTCCCATTTCACTTAAGTAAGCTTTTACACCGCTGGGGCTTCCTTCGGCAAACATAGAGGCAATAATATCTGTGTATTTATAATGCAGTTTTTGAGCTTCACTAAAATTTCCTTTCAAGCAAAGACGAACCATTTCAGCATACTCCAGCGGATAAGCATTGGCCACTACAGAAATCAATCCTTCTGCTCCGGCAGCTATCATGTGCAGTGTAATGGGGTCATCACCACTGATAACCATAAAGTCAGCCGGTTTGTTTTTGATAATATAATTTACCTGGTCAAAATTGCCACAAGCTTCTTTAGTAGCAAATATGTTTTTACATTCCTTCGCAATCCGTACTGTTGTTTCCCCGGAAACGTTTTGCCCTGTGCGGCTTGGCACATTATACATGATGATGGGTAATGGTGCAGCCGCATCCAATACTTTGTAGTGTTGAAAAATTCCTTCCTGGTTGGGTTTGTTATACGCCGGGCTTGCAGTAAGAATCGCATCATACCCTTTCAAATCAAAATTCTTATATCCATGAAGCACTTCATGGGTATCGCTGCCACCAATACCAGCCACTAATGGCAAACGGCCAGCCACTGCTTTACTTACAAAGGAAAATACCTCTTGCTTTTCTGTGCCATGAATAGTGGCACTCTCGCCAGTGGTTCCCAGTATAACCAAATACTCTACTTTTCCTTTTATCCAGAACTCAACCAGCTTACTGAAACTTTCCCAATCAAATTTTCCATCCGCATGAAAAGGAGTAACAATGGCAATACCTGTACCGGTGAATTTATCTCGTAATGACATATGCTTTAGTTAGGAAATGCGAAAGTAATTAACTTATCGGGGACCTAGATAGGTTAGCGTATCTATCCAGGCAATGCTTTGACCGGGCACAAAGTACCTGGTCTGCGCACTTACATTATATCCAAGATTAAGGCCCATTGCCAGGTAAATAATATTTGTTGCCGGATCCCATCTGTTGTGATATGTTTTTCCATTACAGGAGTCAAGAGGGTAAATATTCCAAGTAGCACCCGGAGGAGGCTGATGAAATGCTGTAATATCGTTCGGGTTATTGTTTGGGTTGAATGGGTTTCTGGAAAGATGAAGTCCGTAAAAATGGCCCCAGGTAGGTACTCCTCCGTTGGTCGTATAAGGGGTATTATATCCATAACCATTGTATCCATTATCATATCCGCTTGATAATGGCCAGTACAACCTATTTGAATAGGGGGCAATGGTTTGTAATTCAATAGCAAAATCATGTGGTGTAAAAGAAGGCTCACGCATATAATGATAAAATTCACCCTTCATCCTAAACTTACCATCCAATTCATTCTGAATCCTGAATACAATAAAAAGATTTTTTAAATTATCAGCTATTTTATTTCCTCCGCTTGCTCCTGCTATTGAAATCCCGATTGCATACTGGAGATTCAAATTTAAACCTGTTGTACTATTGATTGTAATATCCTCTAATGTGTAACGGTCTCCAGATTTTATAATAAGTTCTGACGGAATACTCCATAAAGAACCTGGAAACGGTTGGATAGAAGTACCGTTAGCCGTATTATATGTATTTACCAGAGTAGTGCTGTTATCAGCAATAGTTACATGAATATCGGAAGATGCCGGTGCTACAGCTTCGAGGGTAACTAATAACAAACCAAGAACCTGCTGGGTAGAGGCACTTGGCCTGATGATAAAATCGTTTTTATTATTAGCTCCATAAGGAAAGCCGATTCCTGGGTTTTGTAAAATTAACCCGTTTATATTGCTATTGTCCTTTACACATCCGCTCAATAAGGACATCATTACAACTCCGATGAATATATAAAAAAAGTGGAATCTCATTGAGAAGGTTTTAGCCTTGCTAAAGATAAACCCTTTTTATGAATTCGATACCTACTCCTGACTAACAACTCCCAACTCTCCCTACACCTCTTCCCAAAATCCCATCTTGCCAAA